>JBDZUN010000293.1:0-3850 GCA_040255145.1 Hyphomicrobiales bacterium
CGATCGTGACGGCGAAGCAGGTCGCGACCCTGGACGACGCGACCGGCGGCCGTTTCCTGTTCGGCATCGGCGCCGGCTGGAACCCGGAGGAATGCACCATCCTGGGCGGCGACTTCGCGCATCGCTGGACCCAGGTGAAGGAATATGTCGCGGCGATGCGGGTGCTGTGGACCGACGATGTCTCGGAATATCACGGCAAATATGTCGACTTCCCGGCGGTGAAATGCTTCCCGAAGCCGGCGCAGCGGCCGTACCCGCCGGTCCTGATCGGCGCCATCAATAATCCACGCGCATTGAAGCGCGTCGCCGAATGGGGCGACGGCTGGGTGCCGGTGGTGCAGAGCGTCGCGGAGTTCGCAGACGGCGTGAACACGATCCGCGACCTTGCGCGCAAGGCCGGCCGCGACCTGTCGAAGTTCGAGTTCATCCCGTTCGGCCTGGTGGGCCAGTGGCAGACCGCCGACGAAATCCGCCAGCTGGAGCAGGCCGGCGCGACGCGCGTGGTGGTATGGCTCAGCCAGCTCGACCTGAACGGCATCCTGGGTGAGATGGAGCAGATCGCCGGCCGCCTGATGGGCCGCAAGGCTGCGGCCGAATAAGCGGGACGCGTGGCAGGGGTCGGCGGCCGCGTCCCGGCGCCGCCTTGCCGCTTTGGGCCGGTTCGTATATCTCACGGCCAGGGCCGGGGCGTGGCGCAGGCTGGTAGCGCGGCTGCTTTGGGAGCAGTAGGTCGCTGGTTCGAATCCAGTCGCCCCGACCAAAGCCGCAATTGGCTGGGACCACGCCGCGGCCGGTTCCGTCTTGAGGAAGGGCCTATGCGACAAGCACGGATCTACCAACCGCCCAAATCGGCCATGCAGTCGGGCCGCGCCAACGTCCAGTGCTGGGTGCTGGAATACGAGCCGGACCACAAGCACCCGCAGGAGCCGCTGATGGGCTGGACCACGTGCTACGACACGCGCGATCAGATCCGGCTGCGCTTCGCCACCAAGGAGGACGCGGTCGCCTATGCCGAACGCAACGGCATCGCCTACGAGGTGATCGAGAAGCGCACGCGGCGCTTCCGCACCCAGGCCTATTCCGACAATTTCGCCTATCACCGCCGCGAACCCTGGACGCATTAGGCCCGCCGGGCGGCCGCGACGGCATGACCCCGTAGCTCAGCCGGATAGAGCAACAGCCTTCTAAGCTGTGGGTCGCTGGTTCGAATCCAGCCGGGGTCGCCAGCGCGAAGCTCCAGATTGATTTTAGGAAGCCCGCTCGACGCTGAGCCGAGCGGGCTTTTCATTCACACCGTCGCCCGCGCTTTCGGGCACTATAGGACCCATCCTGGGTGGGGACGGGGTGCTGTCATGACGGATGGGGGACCTTCCCGCGGGCGTGCGGGCGGTGGCGGAGTGCGCCGCCGGATGAAGCCGCCGCTGTGGCTGCGCGGCGTCGTCGACCTGGGCAGGTGGGTGCGCAACTCGCCGACCATCAAGACGGCGGTCACGGTGGCCGAGGTGCTGGGCAAGCTGGCGATCTTCCTGACCATCGTCACCTACCTGACCGAAGGCCCGGCGCGCCAGAAGGCCAAGGAATTCCAGGCCTGGCAGGTCATCAACGGCGCGCGTTCCGGCGACGGCGGCCGCATCCTGGCGCTGCACGACCTGATCGTGGATCACGTCGATCTCTCGCACATCGACCTCGGCAGGGCGGCGCTCGACAACGGCGATTTCCGCGGCGGTCTTTTCTACAGCGCCGATTTCACCCAGGCGACGCTCAACAACGCGGACTTCTCCTGCGCACCGCGCCGGCGCTGGTTTCCGCCGAAATTCACCGATTGCGCGCGCAAATCGCGGCTGTCGCGCGCGGTGTTCACGGGCGTCAACCTGTGGCGCATCCGCTTCGACCGCGCGACGATGCAGTACGTCGTCTTTCCCGATCCGGTTGGCGAGGTCTACCAGGTCAGCTTCCGTGGTGCCGTGATCCAGGACACCAGCTTCCATGACGGGATGTTCAACGGCGTGTCCTTCGCCCGCGCGCGGCTAGAGCGGGTGGCGCTGCGCGACATGCAATGGTCGAAACCGTCGGAAGGCGCCAAGGGCGTGACGGACCTGACCGACGCCGTGCTGGACCGGGTGACCTTCGACGGTCGCCCGCTGCGCGAGGCGGATATGGCGGGCGCGATCCTGTGCCGGACCCGGATCGACGGGCGGATCAGCAATCGCGACTGTGATTCGGGAAAAACGGGAGGTTGATGATGGACGAAGCGGAAATTCGCGCCCTGGTCGACAAGCAGGCGATCCGCGAGACGATGATGCGCTATTGCCGCGCGATCGACCGCCTCGACATCGATCTCCTGCGCACGGTCTACCATCCCGACGCGCGGGACGATCACAACGTCTTCGTCGGCAGCGCCGAGGAATTCTACACCTGGGTCGTGCCGCTGCTCAGCGCCTACGAGGTAACCCAGCACGTCATCGCCAACATGCTGATCGAGCTGGACGGCGACCGCGCCTGGGTCGAGACCTATCTGATCGCCTACCATCGCCGCAGGGGCGGCGAGGCGGAGGTCGACGACGTGCTGGGCGGACGCTACATCGACCGCTTCGAGCGCCGCGACGGCGCGTGGCGGATCGCCGACCGCAAGGTGGTGGTGGATTGGAGCCGGACCGATCCGGTCGCGGCGCCGTTTTCCGGCGAGACCATGGGCGCGCGGTTCACCGGTGGCGCGCGCGACCGCTCGGATCCGGTCTATCGGCGCGGCTGAAGCCGCTTAGTCGTGCATCTGGGACTGGAGATAGTTCTCGCGCCCGACCTTGGTGACCAGTTCGAGCTGCGTCTCCAGCCAGTCGATATGGTCCTCCTCGGAATCGAGGATCTTCTCGAGCAACTCGCGGCTGACATAATCGCGCACCTGCTCGGTATGGGCGATGGCGTCGCGCAGCAGGGGATGCGCCTCACGCTCCAGGCGCAGGTCGCATTCCAGGCATTCGATCGCGTCCTCGCCGACATAGAGCTTGTTGAGGTCCTGAAGGTTGGGCAGGCCCTCCAGGAACAGGACGCGCTGGACCAGCGCGTCCGCATGCTTCATCTCATCGATCGATTCCTCGTATTCCTTCTCGCCCAGCCGGCTGAGGCCCCAGTGCCGGAACATCCGAGCGTGCAGGAAATACTGGTTGATCGCAGTCAGCTCGTTGCGCAGCACCCGCTGAAGAAACTCGATGGTCTTGGGATCACCTTGCACGGTCGCCTCCTCAGCAAGCGGGAACCACCGCTTCGGGTGAGGCGGTGGCCGGTTCGCATCCGTGGTCGGGGCGGGGGTGCTTTACGACAAGGTGGGTCGGATCTCGGACGAGGCGGGAGAAACCGATTCGCGCGCGATGTCGCCGACCAGCGGGACGCAACGCCCGCATTGTGGACGGCAACCGAGCGCCTTGTAAACCTCGGCGGCGGAACCGCCGCTCTCGGCGGCCGCGGCGCGAATGCGCCGGTCGTTCAGTCCGTTGCAGATGCAGACATACATGCGACGTGACCAGACCGTGTTCAGGTACTAGTCAATTTAACGACATGCGAATGAATGTCAATAACGTTCTAGCGATCGTTCGGGGCCGGGCCGGTGGGCGCTGTGCTGGCCGATCCGGCGCCGGGCGGCGCCGTGTCCTTGCCGCGCAATGCGTCGATCGCCGCGATGGCCTTGGGCGAATCCCACTCGGTCGGCCCGATCAGGCGCGCGACCTCCTGTCCCTTCGCGTCGATCAGGATGCTGGTCGGCAGGCCGGGAAAGCCGAACAGCGCGAGGCTCTTGGCGCCCGGGTCGAGATAGGAGGTGAGGTTGTGGATGCCGTTGTCCTTCAGGAACGATTCC
>JBDZUN010000294.1:0-3841 GCA_040255145.1 Hyphomicrobiales bacterium
ATCACGATGACCGAGCCGTCGACGGCGCGCTGGGCGGTGCGTAGGTCGACGCGCCGGAACACAAGAAGCCCCAGCACCGCCACCGAGAACGCGACCTGCGGGCTCACTACATTCAGCGCCGAGGCGGCGATCGCGCCGACGAACAATGCGAGGGAAGGCGCCGCGCTGCGCAGGTCGGCAACGACGTTGCGCTCGACCAGGGGCAGGCAGCCCAGTTCGGCCAGCGTCGCCAGGACGTGGTCGCGCCGCCCCTTGACCAGGATCACGTCGCCCGCGCCGATCGGCACGTCGCCCAGGCGGCCCTCGATGCGCTGGTATTGCCGCGTGATGCCCAGGATCTCGATATCCCAGCGATCCTTCGGCTCGAGGGTTTCGAGCGTGCTGCCGAGCATCAGGCTGTTCCCGGTCACCACCGCTTCCATCACCAGGTGGTCGCGCGCCGCCTGCGCGTCCGTGGCGGCCGAGGAGAAGACCAGGCCGTGCTCGCGGCTCAGGTTGCTGATGCGCTCGGCGCGCGCTTCGAGGATCAGGATGTCGTTCTTGCGGACGACCTTGTCGGATCGCCGCGCGAACAGCCGACGGCCGCGCCGGATGACGCCGTGTACGGTGATGTCGAGCGCTATCTCGATTTCCGGGATGCTGCGCCGGATCAGCGGGGACCGCTCCGTCACCGCCATCTCGGTGACATAGCGCCCGGTGTCGAATTCGGGCTGCTTCGCTGCACCCTCTCGGCGCGACAGCGTCCGCCATCCGACCAGCGCGAGCCACAGGACGCCGCATGCCGCCAAGGACCCGCCGACCGGCAGCAGGTGGAAAAATCCGAAGGGCTGGCCGGTCGCCGTGGCGCATTGCTGGCTGACGATCAGGTTTGCAGGCGTGCCGATCAGGGTGCAGGTGCCGCCCAGCAGGGTGGCGAAGGACAGCGGCAGCAGGACGTTTCGCGATGGCAGCCCCTTCCGTCGCGCGGCCGAGGTCGCGACAGGCATCATCAGCGCGAGCGCGCCGACATCGTTCATGAAGGCCGATAGGCCGGCGCCGAAGCCGCAGACGGTGCCGACGACGGCGGTCGCACTTCGGCAGCGATCGGCCAGCATGCGCGCCAGATATTCGACCACGCCCGAGGTGCTGATCGCCTGCGTGATCAGCAGGACCGCGACCACGGTGATCACCGCGGGGCTGGCGAAGCCCGAGAAGATCTCGTTCTCGGGCACCAGCCCCAGGCCGGCCGCGGTGAACAGGCTGGCCAGCGCAACGACCTCCTGACGCCAGCGGCCGACGGCGAACGCCGCCGTGGTCAGCAGGATCAGCGCTGCCGCTTGGATCTGGACGACCGTCATGCGCGCGGATTGTGACTATGACCGCTCGTTCCGCGCAACGGCTATGCGTGCGGCCGGGCCTGTGGGGCGGGGGGCAGGTTCGGGGCCGGGCCCGCGCTAGAGCCGTTCACCGTTTCATGGAAACGCTGAACGATCTCCAAGTCCTTGGTTTATCGCGTTTCCGAACCGCAAAAGCGGCATCCACTTTTGCTGGAAACGCTCTAGGCGATCAGGGCGTCCCGACCGCTGCCGCGCCGGGCCGGCCGCTTGACGCGAGCCTCCCGCATGGCGTCGGCCAGGGTGCGCCCGTCCAGCACCGCCGCCGTCGCGTCATAGGCCTCGGCGAAGACGCGCTTGATGCGACAGGTCGTCTCGTCCTCGCATCCGGCGCAGCGCCGATAGGCCATGCGGCTGAGGCAGGGTAGAGGCGCCATCGGGCCGTCGATGATTCGCAGGACTTCCCCGAAGGTGATCTCGTCCGGCGACTTCAGCAGCGCATAGCCGCCGGCTTTGCCCCGTCGGCTCACCACGATCGCGCGATGTTTCAAATCCAGAAGGATCTGCTCCAGGAATTTCTTCGGGATGTTGTGGCGTTCGGCAATCTCCGAGATCACCAATTGTTCGCCGTCCGGCGCGTCGGCCAAGGCCAGCAGGGCCTGGAGTGCGTATTTCGCCTTCTGTGAGATCATGATGCGGAATCGAATCCCCATCCGCCCCCGGGCCGGAGGCGGCGCGACGACTGTCGTCTGGTGATACCCGATAGACTTGATCGGCTTATAACCGATTTTTACGGCGCCGTAAAGTGAATATGGACGGGCAAGCACGGCGACGCAGCAGGAATTATCGATAACAATCAATGATATAGCAAAAACCCGCCGAATTCGATTGACGGCTACATCTCTATCAAGAATATAGGAATAGACGGGCGAACCGCTTCCGCGGCCGGTCCCCGGCCGGCACCCCGAGGTCCTGATGGCGTTCGTACAGAGTCTGCGGTGGAGGGAGCCGAGCGCCTTGCCCGGCTTCGGCATGGCGATGGGTCTGACGCTGACCTATCTCAGCCTCGTGGTGCTCATCCCGCTGGCTGCGCTGGTCCTCAAGGCGACGGGCCTGGGCGTTTCCGGCTTCTGGGCCATCGCCACCGAATCGCGCACGCTGGGCGCCATCAAGCTCAGCGTCGGCGCCTCGCTGATCGCGGCGTCGATCGACGTCGTCTTCGGTGTCCTGATCGCCTGGGCGATCGTCCGCTACCGCTTTCCCGGCCGGCGGCTGCTCGATTCCCTGGTCGACCTGCCCTTCGCCCTGCCGACGGCGGTCGCCGGTATCGCGTTGACCACCCTCTACGCGCCTCACGGGTGGCTGGGCGCGCTGCTGCTCAAGCTCGGCGTCAAGGTCGCGTTCACGCCGCTCGGCATCGTCGTCGCGCTGGTCTTCATCGGCCTGCCCTTCGTGGTCCGGACCATCCAGCCGGTCCTGGAGGATGCGGATCGCCGGGTGGAGGAGGCGGCGGCGACCCTGGGCGCGAGCCGGTTCCAGACGATCCGCCGTGTCGTCCTGCCGTCGCTGGCGCCGCCGATCATGACGGGCTTCGCGCTGGCGCTGGCGCGGGCGCTCGGCGAATACGGCTCCGTCATCTTCATCGCCGGGAATCTTCCGTACCGGACGGAAATCGCGCCGCTGCTGATCGTGATCCGGCTGGAGGAGTTCAACTACCCGGGCGCGACCGCCATCGCCACCGTGATGCTCGCCATCGCCTTCACCATGCTGCTGCTGATCAACCTGACGCAGGCCTGGACCCGGCGCCGGTACGGCCATGTCTGACGTCTACGCCATGGCGACGACCGAGCGCCGCTGGGTCCGCATCACCGTGGTGGCGCTGTCCGTCGCCATCATGGTCGTGTTCTTCCTGCTGCCGCTCGCCACCGTCTTCATCGAGGCGTTCCGCGCCGGCGTCGGCGCGTTCTTCGCCGCGATCCGCGACCCGGATGCGGTCTCGGCGATCCAGCTGACACTGAAGGTCGCGGCGATCTCGGTCGCCGCCAACCTGGTGTTCGGCGTCGCCGCGGCCTGGGCCGTCGCCAAGTTCCAGTTCCCCGGCAAGACGCTCCTGATGACGCTGATCGACCTGCCATTCTCGGTCTCGCCGGTCATTGCCGGCCTGATCTACGTGCTTCTGTTCGGCACCCAGGGCTATCTGGGTGACTGGCTGGACGCGCACGGCATCACGATCCTGTTCGCCGCGCCGGGCATCGCGATCGCCACGATCTTCGTGACGCTTCCATTCGTCGCGCGCGAGCTAATCCCGCTGATGCAGGAACAGGGCACGCAGGATGAGGAAGCCGCGTTGTCGCTCGGCGCCAACGGCATACGGACCTTCTTCCGGGTCACGCTGCCCAACATCCGGTGGGCGCTGCTCTACGGCGTGCTGTTGTGTAACGCGCGCGCGATGGGTGAGTTCGGCGCCGTCTCGGTCGTTTCCGGTCACATCCGTGGGCTGACGAATACCATGCCGCTGCATGTCGAGA
>JBDZUN010000295.1:0-3816 GCA_040255145.1 Hyphomicrobiales bacterium
GGCGTCGACACGTTGATCATCGTCATGAGCGTGATGAACGGCTTCCGCCACGAGCTGGTCGGCCGCATCCTGGGCATCAACGGCCATATCATGGTGCAGGCGCTGGACGGCCAGCTCAGCAACTACGACGCCCGCGCCCAGGCCATCCGCGCCATTCCGGGCGTCGTGCAGGCCGCGCCGATCGTCGAGGGCCAGGTGCTCGCGTCCTCCCCGCAGGTCACGACCGGCGCCCTGGTGCGCGGCATGGCGCCGCGCGACATCGCCGCGGAGCCGATGCTGTCCAAGCACATCCTGATGGGCAGCCTGGACGCCTTCGCGCAGGGAAAAGGCATCATGATCGGCACGGGTCTGGCCGAGAAGCTCGGCGTCGGGGTCGGCGGCACCGTGACCCTGATCTCGCCGCGCGGCGCGGCCACGCCGTTCGGCATGGCGCCGCACGTCAAGACCTATCCGGTCGCGGCTTTGTTCCGCATCGGCATGAGCGAATACGATTCCAGCTTCATCTTCCTGCCGCTGGCCGAGGCGCGCGCCTTCTTCGAGACCGGCGACGGGGTCAATGGCATCCAGGTGACGATCCGCGACCCGGACCAGGTCGGCGCCTTCCGCGCCCCCGTGCTGCGCGCCGCCGGGCCGGGCGCCTACATCACCGACTGGCGCCAGATGAACGCGAGCTATTTCGGCGCGCTTCAGGTCGAGCGCAACGTGATGTTCCTGATCCTGACGCTGATCATCCTGGTCGCCGCGTTCAACATCATCGCCGGCTTGGTCATGCTGGTGAAGGACAAGGCCGGCGACATCGCCATCCTGCGGACCATGGGCGCAACGCGCGGCGCGGTGATGCGCGTGTTCTTCATCGCAGGCGCCAGCATCGGCACGGTCGGTACGGTCGCCGGCCTTCTGCTCGGCATGGTGTTCTGCCAGAACATCGAGGCGATCCGCCAGGGCATCTCGGCGCTGACCGGGACGGAATTGTTCTCGCCCGAGATCTATTTCCTCAGCAAGTTGCCCGCCGACATGGACCCGCGCGAGGTGGTGCTGGTCACGGTGATGGCGCTGGTCATCACCTTCCTGGCGACGCTCTACCCGTCGTGGCGGGCCGCGCGCCTCGACCCCATCGAAGCCCTGCGCTACGAATGAGCACACCTCCTCCCGTCGTCCTCACGCTCAGCGGCATCACACTCAGCTTCCATCAGGGCGGCGCGCGGCTTGACGTCCTGCGCGGCGCCGACCTGGCGGTGTCGGCGGGTGAGATCGTCGCGCTGATCGGCCCGTCGGGCGCCGGCAAGTCGACGCTGCTGCACGTCGCGGGCCTGCTGGAGCGGCCGGACGGCGGCGAGGTGCGGATCGGCGGCCGGTCCTGCGGTACCCTGAGCGACGCCGAGCGCACCGCCATCCGGCGCGCCGAACTCGGCTTCGTCTATCAGGCGCACCACCTGCTGCCGGAATTCTCGGCGCTGGAGAACGTCGTGCTGCCGCAGCGGATCGCCGGCATCCCGACGGACACGGCGCGCCGGCGCGCGGCCTTGCTGCTCGACAAGCTCGGCGTCGGGGCGCGGGCGACGCATCGACCGACCCAACTTTCCGGCGGCGAGCAGCAGCGCGTCGCCATCGCGCGCGCCCTGGCCAACCACCCGAAGCTCCTGATCGCGGACGAGCCGACCGGCAACCTCGATCCGCGCACGGCCTCGATGGTGTTCGAGACACTCGTCGAAGTGGTGCGGGCCGAGGGGGTCGCCGCCCTGGTCGCCACCCACAATTTCGAGATCGCCGGACGCATGGACCGCACGGTCACGCTGGCCGATGGCGTGATCGCGACACCAGACGCCGCCGTCCCGGCGGAGCCGTGAGGGATCAGCGGGCGCCGGCCGACAGCAGGGCGTCGACGACCGCGTCGAACGACCAGTCGCGGCCAGGATCCAGACCAGCCGCCTCGACCCGCGTGAACACCTCGGCCGTCGCGCGCGCCATCGACGCCGGCAGGCCGTCGCCCTCGATCCAGGCCGCCGCGTCCTCGACCTCGGCGCGGCGACGGGCGACGTGGCGCGGATAGCTGGGCAGCACCCGGCGCACCAGGTCCCAGATGCCGGGATAGAGATCGGCCAGCAGGTCGGCGGCGTCGCCCTCCACGCCAGCCTTGCGCGCCGCGCCCAGCGCCTCCAGCCCCAGCGCCACAACGCCCTTGGTCACGACCGCCAGCGCGAGCTTCAGCGCCGAAGCCTGGCCGAGCGCCGGCCCCACGACCCTGACCGCCATCGCGGGCGACAGCAGCGCCGCGGCGCGCGCCGCCTCCGGCCCGCTGAGCAGGACGACCGTCTCCTGCCCGATCCGGCTGGCCGGGCCGAACACCGCGCCGTCGACACAGGCAAGCCCCGCCGCCTCGACCACGCCGGCGATATGCGCCAAATCCGCGGGCGCTGTCGAATTGGCGTCGAGATAGAGCGGCCGCACCGCCGCACCGGCCGCCTTGCCCCGGCACGCCCCCGCGACCTCGGCCGCCACCGCCTGCGCGGCGCGGGCCGGCACCAGCGACACGATCAGGGCGCAGCCGTCGATCGCGTCCTCGAGGCGCGGGCAGGCTTCGATCCCGGCTTCTCGCGCGCGGCGTCGCGTCGCCTCGCCCCGGCCGGCGGTAACCGTCGTGCAGGCCGCGCCGTGCGCGCTGAGCGCCCGGCCGAAGGCCGCCCCCATCTCGCCGGGATGGAGGATCGCGATGCGGCTCACGGCGCCGCGTCCCGCCCCACAGGGTCGTCGACGCCGGCCCGTCCGAGGCCCCGGCGTGCGATGTTGCGAAGCCGCGCCGCGCCTTCGCGCATGGCCGGCCCCGGATCGCGCCAGTCGAACAACGGCGTCATGATCGGCGGCCGCAGGCTGGCGAGCCAGCCGCCGAGCGAGAGTGCGCCCTGCCGCCGCAGCGCCCGCATCGCGTGCAGATCCTCCAGCGGCAGCCACAGGCGCCGGCCGGCCCGATAGCCCTGCTGCGGCGCGTTGGGCGCCCGGCCGATCGCCCACAGATAGCTGAACAGGCCGAATTCGACTCCGCTGGCCACCGCCAAGCAGTCCGACGCGGTGAAGCGCGCGTTGCATTCGATGATCTTCAGCCGGCCGTCACGCGGATCGCGCTTGAACTCGATATTGCCGAAGCCGACCAGCCCGACATGCCGGAAGAAGCGCAGGCCCATCTCCGCCACTTCGGGGTTCCAGTCGGTCACGTGACTACAGGCGATACCCATATTGACCGGATAGCGGCGCACGATGCGCTTGGTGAAGGCGAGCCGGGGTTCACCCATCTCGTCGATCCAGGCATTGTAGCTGCACAGCAGGTCGTCGGAGCCGGGGATGAATTCCATCACCACGGTCTCGATGCCCTCGTGCGTCACGCGCCGGAACTGTTCCAGCAGGTGCGCCTTGTCGCGCGCGAACAGGTATTTCCGGCCGAACACCTCGAAATCCTGCGACATGAGCGGCTTGATGATGACCGGAAAGGGCAGGCCGTCGGCGCCGTCCTGCAATTCCGCCAGCGTGTCGAAGCGCCAGAAGCGCGGCGTCGGAACGCCGGCCGCCTGTGCGGCGCGATAGGTTTCCAGCTTGTCGAGCAGGACGCGCTTGATCTCGCCCTTGCTCGGCTCCAGGCGGAACTTGGTCGACAAAGCGGCGTAATGGCGGACCACCAAGTCGATCGCCTCGTCGCTGCATACCAGCAGCACGGCGCCGCGCAGATGATCCGAGTCGGGGCCGAGCAGGAAGCGTTTCCAGCCCGCCGGCCCGGTATCGCCGGCAAGCGTTATGCAGCGCGCCGCGCGCGAATGGCGAATGAAG
>JBDZUN010000296.1:0-3807 GCA_040255145.1 Hyphomicrobiales bacterium
GGGCCGCAGGCGGCCTTGGTTCTCCTCAATCCAGTCGTGTCGTGATCGCTTACTGGAAGACGATCTCGACGCGGCGGTTCTGCGGCTCGCGCACACCGTCGCCGGTCGGAACGAGCGGATCGGTCTCGCCCTTCCAGTAGACGGCGATGTCGTTAGCCGCCACACCCTGCGCGATCAGCTCCTGCTGAACGGTACGGGCACGACGCTCGGACAGGCCGACATTGTAGTGAGCCGAGCCCGAGGTATCAGTGTGGCCGGTGACCTCGATCCGCGAATGGCCACCCTGCTTGTAGTTGCCGGCCGCGGTGTCGACGACCGTCCGGGCTTCCTGCGTGAGGTTGGACTTATTCCACGGGAAGAAGACCAGGTAGGAAGTCGGCGTCGCCGGAGGAGGAGGAGGCGGCGGCGGCGGCGGTGGCGGGGGCGGAGGCGGCGCCGGCTCAGCAGGCGGGGGCGGCGCCGGCGGCGTCGGCGGGTTGAAGGCCCAACGCACGCCGATCAAGGCCAGGTGGTTGTGATTCTCCTGGTGGCTCGTCACGCCACCCTGCCGGAAGATCGAATCCTTGCCGCCGACATAGCGATATTCAGCGAACAGGTCGAAGGTCGGCGAGAGCGCGAAGCTGACACCCGCGATGCCCTGATAACCGAAGCTCCAGTCATGATCGCTGAAGGCGCCCGCGTTGTCCTTGACGCGCAGCATGCCAATGCCGCCGCCCAGGTACGGGGTAAGGCTACCGCCCGTTTTGAAGTCGTAAATCAGGTTGACCATCGGGGCGAGCGTATTGATCTTGCCGCCGCCGCTGTTGCTGTCGACCTTGCTCTTCCAGTCATAGACCTGGACCTCGGCGCGAAGCCCGTTTTCCCACTTCCAGCCGAGCGCGCTGCCGAAGGCCCAGTTCTTGGCAATGCCATGGTCGATGTCGACGTTGCCTCTGCCCCCGGGCCGCGAGGAGACATCGACATCCGGCTTAAAGTTGTAGCCCCCACCGAGTGAGAAGTAGGGCCCAGTCGCTTGCGTCGCCATGGCCCCGGCCGGCAAGGCCAGAGCAAGCGCCGTCCCCGTCAAGAAATGGCTGAACCGCATCGCTTCATCCTCTTTATATGTGCCGACTACCGGCATCCTACGCGTGACGGAGAGCGCCAGCGGCGCTCTTACCAAGTTCATCGAGACTTTAACGCGCAGCCTCAAGGCGCGGAAGAAACTGGGCAACATGGTTTGCCTGAAATCCCCTTGGTGTGACATTTTTGCAGAGCTTGCCGAGCCGCATCAGGCGCCCGATTTTCGTGTCGGGCCGGCGTCGGCCTGGCCTGGACGACGGACCCGCACCGAGGAATCCGTGACGGACGAAGCGACCAAAGCCCGCGATCGGTCGGCGGACGGCGCACCCGCCTCCGCCGACCTGGTGGTCGAACTGAGCGCCGTGCTGGTCTCGGTCGGCGAAGACCGACCCCGCGTGCTGACCCGCCGCAGCCGGCCCGGCCAGCCATTCGGCGGGCTGCCGGCCGGCCCGTTCGACCCCGTCATCGACCGGACGCTGGAACGCGGGCTGCGCTCCTGGGTACGCGAGCAGACCCGCGTCAGCCTCGGCTATGTCGAACAGCTCTATACGTTCGGCGACCGCGGGCGCCATCCGCGCGAATTCGGCGGCGGGCCGCGCGTCATCTCTGTCGGCTATCTGGCGCTGACCCGCGACGAGCCAGCGGCGCCGCCGCGCAACGCCGACTGGCAGGACTGGTATCGCTATTTCCCGTGGGAGGACTGGCGCGCGGCGCGGCCCGTGGTGCTCGATTCGATAATCATTCCCGGGCTGACAGCGTGGGCCGGCTCCGCCCAGCGCACCGCCCAGTGCACGTCGCGCCTGGACCGCGCCCGCCTGTGCTTCGGCTTCGACGGGCTCGGCTGGGACGCGGAAAAGACGCTCGAACGCTATGAGCTGCTCTACGAAGCCGGGCTCGTCGCCGAGGGGACGCGCGACCTGGTCGACACCGCGCCGGCCGACGACGCCCCCGATGCCCACGCGCCCAATATCGGCGAGCCGATGCTCGCCGACCATCGCCGCATCCTGGCGACCGCGATCGGCCGGCTGCGCGGCAAGCTGAAATACCGTCCCGTAATCTTCGAGTTGATGCCGCCAACCTTCACCCTGTTCCAGCTCCAGCGCACGGTCGAGGCGATCGCCGGCCTGAAGCTGCACAAGCAGAATTTTCGCCGCCTGGTCGAGCGCAGCGGCCTGGTCGAGAGCACCGAGCGGATCGCCACCGCAACACCCGGCAGGCCCGCCAAGGAGTTCCGTTTCCGACCTGAAGTGGTGCGTGAACGCCGTGCGCCGGGCGTACACGTGCCGCAGCCGCGAACACCCCGCCGGTGACCGCGTCGCAGCCTCTTGCGCCCTTGCAGCGGCCGTCGCATTCCTTACATGTTTGGCATTGACAGCATGTTGAGAGCGCCTAGCATGTTTTTTCGGGCTCGTTCGCCGAGCATTTTTTTGTAGCCGCAATATGCTCAAAATGAGCATTACTAGGAAGGACCTGGCCATGGCTACAGCGAAACCAATCGCCGCTGGCGCCGAGGCGGTGCCGCCTTATACGCCCGATATGGCCCGGCGCACCGCGGCCCTGTACGAGCGGGTGCGCAATGTGGTGCCCGCGATCGAGTGGCCGACCTTCGCCCCCTACATCGCGGAGATCAACCGCCTGAAGCAGGAACGCAACGCGGTGATCCTGGCGCACAATTATCAGACGCCGGAGATTTTCCATTGCGTGGCGGACATCGTGGGCGATTCGCTCGCCCTGGCGCGCGAGGCGGCACGTTCGGACGCCGACGTCATCGTGCTGTGCGGCGTCCACTTCATGGCCGAGACGGCCAAGCTGCTGAACCCCGGCAAGACCGTGCTGATCCCCGACCCGGAAGCCGGATGCTCGCTGGCCGATTCAATCACCGGCGCCGATATCCGACTGTTGCGCCAGCGCTATCCGGGCGTGCCGGTCGTCACCTACGTCAACACCTCCGCGGAGGTGAAGGCAGAATCCGACATCTGCTGCACGTCGGCCAATGCGGTCAAGGTCGTTGAATCGCTGGGCGTTGACCGTGTGCTGATGTTGCCCGACGAATTCCTTGCACAGAACGTCGCTGCCAACACATCGGTCGAGGTGATCGCCTGGAAGGGTCATTGCGAGGTACACGAACGGTTCACGCCCGAGGAAATTCGGCGCTATCGCGCGAACGATCCGGGGCTGATCGTCCTGGCCCACCCCGAATGCCCGCCGGAGGTGGTCGCGGAGGCGGACTTTGCCGGCTCCACGGCCGCGATGATCGACTATGTCGGCACGCACAAGCCGCGCCGCGTCGTCATGGTCACCGAATGCTCGATGAGCGACAACGTCGCCGTGCAGCACCCCGACGTCGAATTCGTCAAGCCGTGCAACCTGTGTCCGCACATGAAGCGGATCACCCTGCCCAAGATCCTCTACAGCCTGCGCACCACGACCCATGAAGTCACGGTCGACCCGGCGATCGCCGACCGGGCCCGCCAGGCGGTCGAGCGCATGCTGGCCGTCGGGCGCACCGGGGCCTGACATGATCGACACCGGCCGGACAGCGCCGGGCGACCGGGTCGACGCCGGCGCCGCGCTCATCGTCGGCGGCGGGATCGCCGGCCTGTTCTGCGCGCTGAAGCTGGCGCCGCGGCCGGTGACGATTCTCTCCGCCTCTCCCATCGGCGAGGGCGCCTCTTCCGCGTGGGCGCAGGGCGGCATTGCCGCGGCCGTCTCCGACGAGGACAGCGCGGCCGCATATGCCGCCGATAC
>JBDZUN010000032.1:0-20102 GCA_040255145.1 Hyphomicrobiales bacterium
TCAGATCACGACAGGACTCTCGCTTCCGCTGGATGAAAAACGGGGGTCACGTCACGAGGCACCGTATTGATCTTCGATATCAACGCCGGCACGCGAGGCAGGTCACTGCCGTCACGGCCGCGCCAGGCGGGAGAAGAGGCGCGCTCAAAAGCGCGCCTCTTCCTGCTACATCTGGCGAGCCCCGTAATATTCGTCGGTGGCACGGCCCCACTGGGGATCGTTCCAGCGCGATGCATCGGAACCGGAATAATGGGGCGCCTTTTTGAGTCGATCCTTATCAAGATCAACCACATAGCCGTCCCGTTGCGTGTCGTATTTCAACATGCCCCACGGCAGCGGATGGTAGTCTTCGCCCATTCCCAGAAAGCCGCCGAACGACATCACGGCATAACGAACTCGGCCACTCTGCTTATCGATCATGACCGTTTCGATGGAGCCAAGCTTCTCGTCCCGCGTGTTGTAGACTGTCGTCCCCTCCACTTTGTCCGAAGAAATCATGCTGGAGGTCTCGTCCTTGGCTACCCGCTGGGCATCCCGTTCTTCGATGGCCATTGCACTCTCCATGTACCAGTCGTCCTAAGTACATAAGGAACACCGTGGCGCAGGCCTGGGTGCGATGTTTCTCGCGCCGTTTCGGCGAGCCGGTCGATTTTGCCCGAAGACGATGGCTAACTCAGACGGGCGCGGGGAAGCTTGAGACGGATCTCGATTCCCTCCGGTCGCCAGTCACGCTCGATGTCGCCTTCGAATTGGCCGCGCACAGTGGTCTCGGCCAGCCATGTGCCGAAGCCGCCGTCGGTATCGTCCGGCCGGCATACCGGCGGCCCGTCATGCTCGGCCCACGTCAGCGCCAGCATCGTTTCGTCTACCTCGCAATCGACCCTGACGTAGCCCTCCGGCGTCGACAGGGCGCCGTACTTGGCCGCGTTGGTGGCGAATTCGTGCAGCAACAGGGCGAAGCTGGTCACCGTGTCGCCGCCGATCGGCAGATCGGCGCCGCGCACCACGACGCGCGACGCGCGTCGCTCTTCCAGATCCTCGTAAGGCAGCACGATCGTTCGGATCAGCGCATGCAGCGTTGTCCGATCGGTACGCTCGCCCTTCTGGCTCGGCCAATTCGACAACGTGAGCGCGTGTGCCCGCGCGAGCGCGCTGAGCCGCTCACCGACCCTCTCGGCCAGTTCGGCTGGGGTGCGCGCCGTTTGTGCGCTAAGGGTCACGACGCCCCCACTCAGCGCGAACAGGTTTTTGATCCGGTGATTCATCTCGCGCAGCAGCATGTGCTGTTGCTCCTGCGCGCGTTTGCGCTCGGTGATGTCACGGGCGATTTTGGAGGCGCCCACGATCACGCCGGCGGCGTTCCTGATCGGCGAGATGGTCAGCGATACGTCCACCAGGCTGCCATCCTTGCGCCGGCGCACGCTTTCATAATGATCGACACGCTCGCCACGCCGGATTTGCGCGAGGATTTCCGGCTCCTCATCATGGCGGTCCTCGGGAATCAGGATCGTGACCGGTTGCCCGACGGCTTCATCGGCGCGGTAGCCGAACAGTCGTTCGGCACCCCGGTTCCAGCTCTGGATGATGCCATTCAGGTCTTTGGCCACGATCGCATCGTGAGACGAGTCGACGATGGCGGCTAACCGATAGGTATCCATCTCGACCCTGTCGCGTTCGGCGGTCTCGACCAGTACGTTGATGGCCCCCGCAAGAATGCCCGACGCGTCGTAGAACGGCGTGGGATAGGCCAGGAAGGGGACGCGGGTGCCATCCGGTCGTTCGGCGACGGCCGCGATGCCGTTCAGAGGCTTACCGTCTTCCAATGACTGCGCCATCGGACATTCCGCGTGAGGCAGCGGGCTGCCGTCGGGCCAGTACAGCTTCCAGGAGCCGCAAAACGCGCTGTCTCCCAAGGTTGGACGGACGCCCCAGAGCTTCGTCGCAGCCTCATTGAAGAACGTGATGCGGCCGCGCGTGTCGGTCACGTAGATTGCAACCGGAAGCAGGGCCAGGACGCTATAAGCCGAGCCTATGATCAAAGCTGCAGGGACATTGGCTTCATCGGCAATGCTCATTGCGGGCAGCTCTGGATCTCTCATAGCCACCTTCACCAAGATCGGCGCGGTGGCGGCATCTCGTCCGTGCCGCCCCGAATATCTGCTGCTAGGGCGCGAAAGACGGCCTGGGCGAATATCTTTCCTGTTCGTGCCCGAAAGCGCTTTATGCCGCGGGCCGTAGCACAACCTTGGTCCAGCCGTCATCGCGATGATCGAAATGGGCGTAGGCGTGGGGCGCCTCATCCAGCGAAAGATGGTGGGATACGATGAAAGAGGGCTTGGCCTTGCCAAGCGCGATCAACTCGCTGAGCGGCCGGTTATAGGCCTTCACGTTGGTTTGGCCGCTGCCCATCCGCAGGCCCTTGCCGAAGAACTTGCCGAAATCGAAGGCGATCTGTCCTTGCTTGCCGAGCGGGTCGGGAGAGCCAGGGTCTTCCGGGACGAACACTCCGACAACGCCGATCGCGCCAGTCGCCCGCACGGAATCCACCAGCTTGTTCATGGTCATGTTGGGATGTTCGTGGCCCTGGGGATCATGCGCCTGCCATCCGACGCATTCGCATCCTTTGTCCGCACCCTTGCCGCCCGTCAGCTCCAGCACCCGCTGGACCGGATCTTCCTTCGAGTCGTCGATCGGAATAGCGCCGATGCTCTCCGCGAGCCGCAGACGATCCGAATGCCGATCAACCACCATGATCTTGCCGGCGCCCTTGATGCTCGCCGAGTAGGCGGCGAGCAGCCCGACCGGCCCGGCGCCGTAGATCACCACCGAGTCGCCGGCTCGCAGATCGGCAAGCTCCGTAGCGTGCCAGCCGGTGGGAAAAATGTCGGACAGCATCACATAGTCGTCCTGCTTCGCCTCGGCATCGGGCGGCAGGACAAGACTGTTGAAGTCCGCGAACGGCACCCGCAGATATTCGGCCTGGCCGCCGCTATATGGCCCCATCCCGGCATAGCCGTAAGCCGCGCCCGCGGAACCGGGATTCGTGGTCAAGCAGAAGCCGGTCCAGCCCCGCTCGCAATTCTCGCAGAAGCCGCAGGCAATGTTGAACGGCAGGCAAACCCAGTCGCCGACTTTTATTCGTTCGATGCCTGCGCCGACCTCGACCACGCGCCCCAGGTTTTCGTGGCCCAGCACCTTGCCCTTTTCGACGCTGGTGCGGCCCTCATACATGTGAAGGTCCGACCCGCAGATATTCGTGCTGGTAATCTGGACGAGGGCGTCGGTGGGGCGTTCGATCCTTGGGTCCGGGACCTCGAGGATGCGGACGACCCTCGGTCCTTCGTAAACCAGGGCTTTCATGACGCTGACCTTACTGAAATGTGAGCGAGCCGATTTGTGACTCGTCAAACCAACGATCCGGCGAAGGGCCGGGTTTCGGCTGAACCTCCGTCTTTCGACGACCGCCGGGAAAAGGCGCTGGGATTGACCGGGCGAGCGACCGATACGCACAGCGCGGCGGCCGCGTTCAGCTTGCAGGCGGCTACATCAGCAGCTGCAGTCAATGAAAGCGCGCTCAATCAACCGCCGCGACAGGCGTGTGAAGACCTTCGGGAGGGAAACGCAGGCGGCCGAGGATGAACAGCGTGAGCAGCAAGGACGCGACATGAAGCGCTGCGGACATTTGCCCCGCGCGCGCCAGTTCGACCGCCTGCTCGATCGGCTCCCAGCAATGCTCGATACGCTCCCGCGGGTCGTCGAGCGGCGATTGGGTTTTCCTGACGCCGGTGCAGAGTACGGTGTGGACCTTGTTGCTATGGGTCGCCGGGTTGGGGGCGTTGACGGATACGGAGACCACAGTTTCCGCCGAATGGCCCGTTTCCTCCAGCAACTCCCGCGCAGCCGCGGCGAGCACGTCGCGATCCTCGGAATCGATGCGGCCGGCCGGCAGTTCCACCGTGAACTCACCCGCTCCATGCCGATACTGACGTACCAGCAGCACCCGATCCCGTTCGTCCAACGCGACGATATGCACCCAGTCGGGATATTCGAGTACGTAATACGGCGCGATATCGATTCCTTCAGCCGTACGGCAATGATCTTCTCGCAGCTTTATCCAGTGGTCCTCGCGTACATAGCGCGACCGGACAACCGACCACTTGCTGTTCGCGGCCACGGCTCCCCCCTATTTGGCCGTCCTGCTCCCAATCCACGGGCTTCAGGCGGCGCAGGACGACAGCACGGAATCGAAGTAAGCGATCGTATCTCTCAGCCCCTCGCGAAGCTGGACTGTCGGACGCCAGTCGAGCTTTTCCTGCGCAAGCGTGATATCCGGCTTGCGTTGATGCGGATCGTCCTGCGGCAACGGCTCGAAAACGATATCCGACCGTGAGCCGGTTATTGCGATGATTTCATTCGCCAGCTCCAGCATAGTGAATTCACATGGATTCCCAAGGTTAACCGGCCCATAGAACGTGGGCTCGACCTGCATAAGCCGCATAAGCCCGTCAATAAGATCATCGATATAACAGAACGAGCGGCTTTGTCTTCCGTCGCCATATATCGTAATGGGCTGGTTCGTCAGAGCTTGGACGATGAAATTTGACACTACCCGCCCGTCATTGGGATGCATGTTTGGGCCGTAAGTATTGAATATGCGAGCGATCTTGATGTTCAGGCCGTGCTGGCGCTGATAATCGAAGAATAGAGTCTCGGCGCAGCGCTTGCCCTCGTCGTAGCATGAACGCGGCCCGATCGGATTAACGCAGCCGCGATAGCTCTCCGGCTGCGGATGCACCTCCGGATCGCCGTAGATTTCGCTGGTCGAGGCTTGCAGGATCGGCACCTTGAGACGCTTGGCCAGCCCGAGCATGTTGATCGCGCCGAGGACGCTGGTCTTAGTCGTCTGTACCGGGTCGAACTGGTAGTGCACCGGTGAGGCGGGGCAAGCCAGGTTGTAGATCGCGTCGACCTCGACATAGAGCGGGAAAGTCACATCCTGTCGAAGCAGTTCAAAGCTCGGGTGCTGAAGCAGGGCGGTGACGTTCTCGCGACGGCCGGTGAAGAAGTTGTCGACGCACAGGACCTCGGTGCCCTGGTCGAGCAGCCGCCTGCACAAATGAGATCCGATGAAGCCGGCGCCCCCAGTGACCAACACGCGGGCGGGCACAGAAACGAGACTCATGGAGTCCTCCATCAACCGGCCATCGAATCGGGCGCCCCGCTCGTGAACACCGCCGCATCGGATGTCCTGCGTGAGCCGGGATCCCAGTCTTAACGCTTGGATACCCGTTCGGGTCGCGGGGGGCCGCCGCGGATCGTCAGACCGTCATGCTTCGAACTGGCGGCACCGCACGCGCTGCCATCGCATCGGCCAAATGGCGTTCGAGTTCCTCCGCCCGATGTGCTGCGGTGTGGTGCGCCAGGAACCGGGCCCGCGCGGCCGCGCCCATCGCGAGGCGGCTTCCTTCGTCGGGATTTTCGAGAAGGTCGAGAACGTCTTGCGGACCGTCGGGCAACGCGATCTCGACGCCAGGCCGAAACAGGGTCTCGATGCCATCCCAAGCGTCGGAGAGGGTAGGGGTCGCGCATGCAGCGGCCTCGAACAGCCTGACGCTCGGGCTGTAGCCGGCCCGGATCATGTCCCGGCGGGTGACGTTCAGGGTGAAGCGGCTGGCGGCGTAAAACGTCGGGTGATCCTCAGGCGCAATATGGTCGCGCCGTTCCACGTTGGGCGGCCAATTCGGTTGGTTCAGATAGCCGGGGCCAGCCACGATGAAGCGGAGGTGTGGCGCCCGGCCGGCGGGTTCGATCAGCAGGCGTTCCAGCGTCGGCTGCCGGTCCTCGCTATAGGTGCCGAGATAGGAAAGGTCCCAGCGCGGCGGCTGGGCCGGCGCAGGCCGATAAAGTTCGGGATCGGCGGAACAATAAAGGGCCCGCGCTATTCGCGCTCCATGCCGGCGGACCAGGCGATCGAGCGTTGGCCCGCCGGTAAATGAGAGGTACACGTCGAAGCGTGGTATCGCCGCCGCGGCCAGGTATTCCTCGTCAGCCGCCGCGAGCTTGGCGAGCGTGACCGGCGTGTCGATGTCATAGAACCCAGTCACGCCACGGGCCGTCGTAAACACCCATTCCGCGACAGCGACACCGTCTGGGACATAGGATCCGACGATCACGGCACTGGCATTCGCCACTTCACCCGACCATGCCGCCAGCGCATCGAGGCTGTCGTAGAAGGCCAGGCGGGAATAGTGAGGGTGAGCCAGGTCCCTGTTGGCCGCGTACCACGGCCGGTTGCGTTCGAGAAAGAGGATACGGTGGCCGCGCCCGGCAAGCGCCTTCAGCAGCGCGCGATAAGTGGTGGCGTGTCCGTTACCCCACGAGG
The DNA here is from genome assembly GCA_040255145.1 of Hyphomicrobiales bacterium. Taxonomy (GTDB): domain Bacteria; phylum Pseudomonadota; class Alphaproteobacteria; order JBDZUN01; family JBDZUN01; genus JBDZUN01. The sequence continues at coordinate 6,383 of JBDZUN010000032.1, forward strand.
AGGACAGCGACAAGCCGAACACTACGAGGTCAAGCGGCCGTTTCATGCCAGGCTGTGCTCGCGGCGCCGCGCCATCTCGCGCCGTAGAAGCGCGTCGACCTCCGCCCCGCGGCGCGCATAGGTGTGCTCGGACAGGATGCGCGTCCGCGCCGCCGCGCCGATTGCCCGCGCGCGTTCGGGCGTCAGTGCCTGGAGGTGCGCGGCGATGTCGGCACCGTCACGCGCGATGAGGACCTCCGTGTCCGGCGTGAGGAACAGATCGATGCCCTCCCATGCATCGGTGATCAGGCATGCGCCGGCGCCCGCCGCCTCGAACACCCGGGTTGCCGGCGAGAAGCCAACCTGCGCCATCGAATCGCGCGCGATGTTCAGGACCGCCAAGGGTGAGGCGTTGAACGCGTTATGGTCGGCCGTGCCGACATGACCGAGACGGCGCACATTGTCCGGCATCGGCTTGTCGGCCCAGCCGTTGCCGCCGATCAGGAAGCGCCGCCCGGGCAGCCGCGCCGCCGCATCAAGAAAGAATTGCTCGACCCGCGCCTCCCGATCAGGCAACCGGTTCGCGAGAAAGTTGAGATCGCACTGGAACCGCGCGTCCGCCGGTACCGGGAAATGGGTGGTGGGGTCGAGCGCGTTGTAAACAGGGCGGCAGAGGCGCGCGCCGAATGCCTCGTACGCTGTCACCACCGGTTTGCCGCCACCGTAGGTCAGCACCATGTCAAGCCGCGGCAACATGCGGTGGAGCGGGTGGTCGGCGCCAGCTTGGCGCATTTCATCGAGCGTCGCCGCGGCGTCGACGTCCCAGAAGATGCACAGCGCATGAGGCGCCGCGTGCCCCATGATGCCTTCGAGCAAGGCGTCGTCGAACACGCCGACGCCTGAGCACTTGACCACGACATCGGCCGCACCTGCCTCGGCGATGACGGCCCGGCAGCCATCCTCGGTCGCCGGGTATACGACGACACGGGCCCAATCCGGCGGCTCGATATCGCGGTGCTGCTGACGCTCGAACGCATCAGGCTCGAAGAAAGTGATGCGGTGGCCGCGTTCCGCCAGCGCCTTGATCATGCCACGGTAATAGGTGGCGGCTCCGTTCCAATAAGACGACACCAGGCTGGAACCGTAGAAGGCAATCTTCATAGGTTGGCTTCCGCAAGGCTTCCCCTTCGCAGGTTTTGGGCGGAGAGGGTGTGGATCACGCCGATCAATTCCCGCGCGCGATGATCGCAGGTGTGCCGAGCACGGATCGTTTCGAGGCCGTTGTCGGCCAGGCTTCGACACAAATCGGAATCGTGCCGCAAGACACGAAAGTGGCGCCGCGTCTCCATCGGAGTTCGCGCCATCAGGAAATCGTTACCCGCACGGAACAATCCTTCAGCGTCATTCCAGGGTGCCGAGACCAAAGGGATGCCACAAGCCAGCGCCTCGAACATCCGGATCGTCGGGATGCCGGGCAGCAGGCTCGCGTAAAAGCGCCTGGGCACGTGGATCGTCGCCTTATGGCGCGCGAAAATCTGCGGCGCCAGCGCGTTAGCAAGCCAGCCGCGATAGCGCGCGCCATGGCGGGCCAGCATGCCCAAAGCCGCCGGCGAATAGCGCACACCGTAGATGTCGAGGGGCCATCCGGTCGCTTGCGCCGGACGCATCAAGAAGGCTTCCAGCTCGGCGCTCCGTTCATCGTCCCCCCAATTGCCGATCCAGACCAGCCCCTCGCGCGGCCCCTCGTTCATGGGTGGCTGGAACAGGCTGACGTCCGCAGCCTCGTGCCACACGAACACGCGGTTCCCCCAACCCCAGCGGCAATAGACTTCAGCCAGGGCCTCGCCGAAGGCGAGTACGCCGTCATAGCCGGACAGGTCAAAGGTCCGGATTGCCTCCGGGTCGGACACCGCACGGTGATGCGTATCGTGGAACAGGAGCACGAACCTCCCGCCACGCGCCCGCACGCGCCCAAGCGCCGCGACCAGGGCTGGATCGTTCCACTCGTGCACGATGACGACGTCAGCCTCCGCGCAGGTCTCGGCCGGATCTGCCGCGGTGGGTTGGATACGCGCTTGCAGGTCCGGGTAGGCCTGCCGGAACGGTTCGAGCCCGGCCTCCCCATGATCCGCCAGCAGGTTGCGCAGGCTCCATGCACCCTTCGTCTCATGCACGCCGATGTCGTGGCCTTGCGCGATCAGCGCGCGCAGAACGCCGCGCAGGAAATGAGCGTTGCCGTGGTTCCAGCACGAGCGCAGCGAATGCGTGAAATAGACGATCTTCATGCCACGGCCCGCCGACCCGCGAGCAGCCGGTCGTAAACTGCCCGCATGTTCTGCGTCATCGTCGCCGCGTCGTAGCGCCGCGCGCGCCGCTGCGCCGCGCGCCGATGCCGGATCATCTGCTCCGGATCGGCGAAAAGGGCTCGCACGCCAGCGGCGATAGCCGATGGCTCATCCGCCGGAACGAACAAGGCAGCGTTCTGCCACAATTCCCGAAAAGTCGGGATATCTGACAGGACCAGCGCGCATCCGGCCTGCGCCGCTTCGAGTACCGCAAGACCGAACGGCTCGTAACGTGCAACGGTCGCGAAGACCGCGCTGGCCGCCATTTTCCGGCCCAGCGCGACGTCATTGAGCACACCGAGCGGCCGGATGTTGCGCAGATCGATCGTCTCGCCGTTCGGCCCCACGGTAGGGCCGGCCGCCGATATCGGCACCGGAAGGGCGGCGGCCGCCGCGTCGAGCGCGCGCAGGTTCTTGCCTTCGTCCCACAGGCGGCCGGCAGTTAGCACCGTCATCTCGCTGCCCGGTGCGATCGATCCGGTCGTAGGAAACCGTCCATTCCGAACGACCTCGGGCGGCGGTATGTCATAAGCTGCGGCGGTTGCTGCGGCGAAGGCGGCGCTCGGCGCCACCAAGGCGTCGCAACGCCGATAGCCGTCGGCCAGTGTTTCGGTGCGCCAACGAAAATTCGCCGGCAAATCGCCGCCTTTCACCGCCTGCCACCATGTCTGCAGGCAGGAATGGCAGACCCCTATCACGGGAGCGGGATAGCGGACCGTCGCGGCAAGCGCCGGGCTATTCAAGTGGATGAGATCGGGTCGAACCGTCCACGCCAGCTCCGCGACGCCCGCTGCGGCACGCCGCAGCGCCGCTGGTTCGGCAGCGGTCCAATCGAGCGGCAATCCGGTCTCGATCAGCCGCAAGCCGGAGATCGCCCGGACGCTGCGCTTCTGCTCCTCGTTGGCTTTCGGGCCCAGCATGGCCAACGTGATGCGGACACCCTCGCCCGACATGCCTTTCGCGAGGTCACGAGCATAGGTGAAGACACCGCCCACCGCATCGGCTGTCATCAAGATATGGATCGGCCGACCAGGCGCCGGGAGCGAGGCCGCGATCATGGCGTCCCGCACACGTCCTCGAGCACGGGCAAGGGCAGCGGCTCCTCCTCCTGGATATCGCTGAAGTGCGTGAACTGGCGCAGGTAATGCTCGTGCGCCCGCTCCCAAGCGCGGGCATCCGGTGCCCCCCAGCGCTTCAGGTAGTCGGGCGATGACGGATAGGGATAGAGCGGCACCGGATCGTTGGCCCAGACGCCGTGGCCTTCCAGCCGCTCACGCCATTCGCGGACCAGAGACGAATCATCGCCCGCCGTCGCGATCAGGTTCGCCTGCACGAATGGCACCGAGCGACGGGCATGAATCAGCCGCTCGGCCAATTCGTCCGTACTCGCCTTACATCGTTTGTCGAGCGCCGCGCGGCCCTTGACGGTCAGGCTTTCGACCCCGGCCTCGATCGACACGCAGCCGGCCAGGCCCAACAGGTCCAGCATGTCGGGCTTCCAGAGGTCGATCCGCGTCTGCACGCCGAATTCGACGTCGCGTTCGCCGAGCGCCTCCAGAAGCGGCGCCTGAGGCAGGAAGATTTCGTCAACGAAATAGACGTAGCGGACCCCAAGCGCGATCAGCCCGTCCACTTCCGCCAAGACGATATCGAGATGGCGGCGGCGGTATTTGTCGCGAAAATCGATCTTGGCGCAGAAACTGCACGAATAGGGGCAGCCGCGGGATGCCTCGACTTCGGCACCCAAACCCTTCGCTTCGCTGCCGAAGCGGTGATGGTGGTGCTGGTGACGAGCGATCCAGTCTGCCGGCCATTGCAGCGGCGGCAGGTCGGTAAAACGGCCGGCATGCGGCGGTCCGGTGATCGTAGGCGTATCGTCCCGCCAGAAGGCTAGCGCGGGCAGGGCGCCAAGATCGTTCGTCTGCGCCATCATGGCGACGATCTCTTCGCATTCGCCGCGCACGACAACATCGCAGCCCAGCTTGCGCAGGGCGATTTCCGGCGTCGCCGAACCGTGCGGTCCCACGGCGACGGTCAGGCCGCCGCGCCGACCCAGCACTTTCAGCAGTGTGCGCGGCACGCGCAGCTCCGGCTGGGCGCAACGCCAGAACAAGTAGGTCGGCGCGGTGGTAACGACCGTCATGTCGGGGCGGAATCCGGCAACCTGCTCCGCAAGCGCGTCGTTGCTGAAGCCGTTCAGCAGACCGTCCAGCATCAGACATTCATGGCCGGCCGCCTCCAGCAGTGTCCGACAATAGCCGAGCTCCAGCGGCAGGTGTGGCTCCCGGCACCCGAAGTAGATCGAATGCGCGAAGGTCCAGGCAGGATTGACCAGTGCGACCTTCATTACACGGCCACCGCCCGATCCGCCGGCGTGGGCTTTGCGGTGGCGGCGAGCCAATCCGCAAGCTCCGCAACCCCGTTGCGCCAAGACCGCGGCTCGGGCAGGCTTAGCGCCGCATCCACCGCCCGCGTGTCCGACACGTAGTAGCGTTGGTCGCCCGGCCGCCACGGATGCAGGCTGACGTCCAGCGGCTCTCCGATCAGGCTCTGCACGTAAGCGAGCAGCTGCAGAAGACTGATGGCGTTCTTCGGGCCGCCGCCCAGGTTGAAAGCGCGGCCGGCCACCCTGTCGATGTTGCGCCATGCCGCGAGGTAGGCGGTGACGGCGTCCGTTACGTAGAGGACGTCGCGTACCTGGCAGCCGTCACCGTAGATGAAGATCGGTTGGCCGCTCAGTGCCCGGATCAAGAAGTGCGCGACCCAGCCCTGGTCTTCGGTGCCGTGCTGCCGCGGACCGTAGATACAGCTCATGCGCATCACACAGGTGGGCAGCCCAAAGCTGCGCGCATAGTCCAGCACGTATTGATCGGCTGCGCCTTTCGAGCATCCATAGGGTGTATGCAGCGCGATCGCCAGGTCCTCACCGATGCCGGCGGCGCGCAAACCCGGATCCGCTGGCAGATATGCCTCGGCGGTTTTCTCCAGCATCACCTCACCCAGGTCGCCATAGACCTTGTTGGTCGAAGCGAAGATCAGCGGCGTGTTCGCGCCGGCGCGCCGCAGGATTTCCAGCAGGTTGATCGTGCCGCAGGTGTTCACGCCGAAATCAGCGGCCGGATCCGCCAAGCTGGTCGTCACTGCAACCTGGGCCGCGAAATGGAATACTGCCCGCGCATCGCGTGCGGCCTCTGCCAAGGCCGCTTCGTCGCGAACGTCGCCGATAAAGGCGCCGATGCGCCGCGGATGTCTGGCCTTCAGCCACGCCAGGTTCTGCTCCACCCCCGGCCGCAACAGCGCATCGAAGACGAGCACCTCGTGGCCTTCCGCCGCCAGGCGGTCGGCTAAGTTGCAGCCGATGAAGCCCGCGCCGCCGGTAACCAACACCGGACGCTGCCGCTCGCCGCCCGCCTTCATGCGACCAGTCCCCGCGCTTCGAGTTCCTGCCGCGCCTGCGCGACGCGGTCCTCCGCCTCCTGGCGCTGTACCCACTCGGCAAGTTCCGCCAAACCCTCGTCAAACGGGCGGCGGGCGCGGAAGTCCAGCACCTCGTGCGCCTTCGCGACATCGGCGATGTTGTGACGGATGTCGCCGGCCCGTAGCTTGCCCGTGATCTCCGGCCGCAGATCGGGCCGGCCCATCGACTCCGCCTGCAGTTGCGCGACCTGTTCGATCGTGCGCTGCTCGCCACTGCCGATGTTGAACACCTCGCCCACCGCCGCCGGATGCTCCAGCGCCCGCAGGAAGGCTTCGGCGACGTCGGCGACATGCACGAAGTCGCGTTGCTGGCGGCCATCTTCGAACACCAACGGACGCTGCCCGTGCGCGATGCGCGACGCGAAGATCGCCAACACGCCGGTATAGGGGTTCGACAAGGCCTGGCCGGGGCCATAGACGTTCCAAAGCCGTAGCGCGCTCCCTTCCATCCCGTACTGGGCGGTCAGAGTCAGCGTCAGCCGCTCCTGGACGTATTTCCCTATGGCGTAAACCGAACGCAGCGACGGTCGCTTGGATTCGGGTGTCGGAACCGGAATCAGCGGCCGTCCGCGCGCATCCAGCGGATCCCACGACCCATCGGCGGCGCGACCGGCACGCACCACATCCTCGTGCAGCATGCCGTCCTCGTCGTGGTACAGGCCCTCGCCGTAGATGCTCATGGAGGATGCGACCACCACACGCCGCACCGGATTGTCGATCAGGTGCTGGAACAGCACCGAGGTGCCGTAGTCGTTGACCGAGGTGTATCGGTCGACCGCATACATGCTCTGGCCGACGCCCACTTCCGCGGCCAAGTGGACGACGCTATCGACACCACCCAGCGCCCGGCGCACCCCTTGGGAATCCCGAATATCTCCGATCAGCAGCTCCACTTCGTCATGAAGATCGGTCGGGCGCTGGCGATCGTGATGAACCTGCGGGTGGAGGGCGTCCAATGCCCTAACGATAAATCCATGCTCCACAAGTTTGTTACAAAGATGCCGTCCTATAAAACCGGCCCCGCCGGTAACGAGAACAATTTGGCTCATGTGGAAACCTAGCTCTCACGTGTGATAAATTTAGAAAAGCGGCTTTTGTCTATGCCACTCGTTTCATCTTGCTCCAAGAGCGTTAAACGATGATCCTCAAATATTTCAAAGAATTTGTCCCACGAAATCTCCTCAAGCTCGTCCTCTTTCTCTCCAAAGTCGAAGCGCAAGATCCCTTCGCCGTCATTTCCCGCGGTCGCCTTCACTCTGGCAGGTCTGCCGCCCCGCGCCCCCGCCCACGCACGGATCTGATCATGGTCGGTCAGCGTTCTTGCTTTTGACATGAGCCGCTCCTTCTCCGCATCGACAACGGCTTGGTGGCCATCGGAGTTGCGCCGCCATGATCAACTGCTGCGGCCCCTATGGTGACGACCGTTTTTCTCGTTCGGCATGGCCTGCATGACTGGGTGGATCAACGGTTATGCGGGCGGACGGATGGTGTGCGTTTAAATGCGGAAGGGCACCGCCAAAGCATGCGCCTTGGTAAGCGATTGGCGCGCGAGCGGCTCAGCGCAATCTATGTCAGTCCGCGCGAGCGCACGCTGGAAACAGCACGGTCAATTGGCCACGAAACGGGCGTACCGGTGCACGCGGAAGCATCGATTGATGAAATCGACCTCGGGCGCTGGACGGGTGTGCTTCTCTCAGAGCTTGATTCAGATCCCGTGTGGCAGACATGGAATCGCTGCCGCTCCCTCGCACGTCCTCCTGACGGTGAATCGATATGGGAGGTCCAGGCGCGCGTCGCGCGCTTTATCGAGGCGTTGGCGGTCGAGCCGGTCGATCGCAGGGTCTGTCTCGTCAGCCATGGCGACGTAATCAAGGTCGCGCTTTGCCATGGCCTCGGTCTCCCGATCGATTTCCACAATCGGATAGAAGTGAGTCCCGGATCAGTCAGCGTGATTGTCGCCGGCGGCTGGGGCATGAAAGTCCATACGCTGAATGAGGTTCCGTATAATGATGAATTGGACCCAGGATGAGATTCGTGAGCGAGTGCAGGCGCTGGGCGACTGGTTCCACGATATCGATCTCAACGGTGTCCGCACGGCTCCGAACCACTTCTTGCGAGATTTCCCGAACGTCAAATGGCGGCGCTTCGCGAATGCGTTGCCGGACGATCTCAGCGGCCGGACCGTACTGGATATTGGCTGTAATGCTGGATTTTATTCGATCGAAATGAAGCGGCGTGGAGCCGATCGGGTCGTAGCGATCGACTTCGACGACCGCTATCTGGCACAGGGGCGTTTCGCCGCGGAGATTGTCGGCCAGGACATCGAATTCCGTAAACTCTCGGTCTACGACGTTGCCGAATTAGGAGAACAATTCGACCTCGTGCTGTTTCTTGGGGTGTTCTACCACCTGCGCCACCCCTTGCTGGCGCTCGATCTGATTCACGAACACGTAGCGCGCGACCTTCTTGTGTTCCAGTCCATGCAGCGGGGAGCGGAAGCCGTCGACCCTATCGAGACGGACTACGATTTCTTCGCCGACGACCATTTTGGATCCGCGGGGTATCCCAAGCTGCACTTCATCGAACATTCCTACGCACACGATTGGACGAATTGGTGGGTGCCAAACGCGGCCTGCTCGGCAGCGATGCTGAGAAGCGCGGGATTTGCGATCCTCAACCATCCGGAAGAGGAAGTTTTCATCTGTCGCCGCACCGAGCGCCCAACGGCGGCAGGCGCGGTTTACCCGGCAAAGCCGATCGATTTGCCCAATAGCGGGAACGATCCGATATGATCGAAGCGGTCATGATTTGGAACGAGCCGAATAACAAGTCGCACTGGGATCCGTTACTTGATCCGGAGTGGGATTTGTTCTCGGAGATGACCAGCCAGGCTTGCGCCGCGGTCCATGCAGAAAATAGCCACGTGCCCCGGGTACTCGGCGGTATGTCCCCGATCGATCCCGGTTTCATCCAGCGCCTGGCCAGCAAGGGTGCATTGGACCAGATCGACATCGTCGCCGTTCACGGTTTCCCGCTCGACTGGAACCTTTGGCAAATCCACGAATGGCCCGCCAAGCTCGAAGAGGTCATGGCCGTGGCCGGCCGGCCCGTCTGGGTCACCGAAGTCGGCGTCTCGTCGTTCGGCGCCGAGGAAGTTCAGGAATGGGGGGTCCGGCGAACCGCCGAGCTTCTGATCGGCAAGGCGCCGCGCATCTACTGGTACAGCCTCTATGACTTGCCGCGTCTATGGGAAGCGACGACGCGACACAAGGAAGCCGAAGGTTCTTCCTACTATCGTCACTTCCATATGGGCCTGCTGCGCGAAGACGGGAGCCCGAAAGCGGCGCTTGAGGCCTATGCCGCCTATGCCAGGGAGATCGGCATCTGCCAATGGTTCCATTTTGAAGATCACCGGCTTGACGACGCCGTCGCTTGGCTGAAACGGCTCGGGGTGCGGCATTTGCGCACGGGCCTGTCCTGGGCGGACAGCTTCCGGCCCAACGCGCTGGCCTGGTTCGACCGGCAGATGGCGTCATTGGCGGATTTCGATGTGACCGTAACCTTCTGTTTCACGCCAGAACACTGCGGGATTGAGCCTCATCATACGTCTCCGCCTCGCATGATCGGCGAATTCGCCGACTTTTGTGCGGCAATGGTACGCCGCTACGTCTAATCCGGCTCAGCTCGACGCTTGTCGCCGCCATCGAGAGGCTGCTTCGCTGCGGACGTGTCGAGCTCGCGGAGCGATGGATGGCCGGACAGGCCGAGCGCCAGTTCAAGTTCGACGATCAGATCGTCGATATGGTTCGAACGCCGCATTTCCCCGCCCGCGCAAGATCATGGATGTCGGGGCGGCCGGCGCCGCGCAGCGGCGGCCGCCCGGAGGGCGCAGTCACCTATACGTCTGACCAATGTCCGCGTACCGCTCATGGCGGACGGAGCTTTCAGGATCGAGTGCGTCCGCGGGCTGTGCGCCAAGCCAGCAGAGCCAAGGTGATCCCGATGCCTGCGGAGATGGCTACGGCAGCGTTGTTTAGTTCCGCCGGGCGGTCGCGATAGCATTATTCCGGATGGATATGCGGCACGGCTTCGCGTGCGTCGAGCGCCAGCGCGATGACCTCAGCCGGGTGCATGGCCAGCGGCCCGTTCCATCCCGGATCTGGTGGCGACAACTGAAGCCGTCGGCGATCACGATGGTGTCCTGCGCGGTTTCGCGCACTTTTGGCAGCAGCACCTGCTCGGCGATCTGCATCGAGATCGGATGGTGCTCTGCCTCGTAGTCGAACGAGCCGGCGTGCTCGCAGCAGCCGATCGGCGGGCTGGTAGGCGGACGAGGTGTGCCCCTTGACGTTGCGCTTGAATCGTTTCTCCTGGCTCGCGGCCATCGCCTGGATGTCGATCGGGATCGCCACGTGCGATATCCCGCTATTCGAAAGCGCGGTGCGCCAGGCCAGGTTCATTACATTCTCGACATGTGCCGGGCCCATGATCCGCCGATTGTAGATAGCAACATCCTGGTACAGATAATCCTGGTTGGTGTCTTGCAGGTAATGGGCACCGATCAGGTCGTGATACGTCATGCCGGTGATGGCGAGCACCGGGGCGCCGTCGATCTTGGCGTCATAGAGGCCGTTCAGAAGATGCACCGCGCCGGGCGCGGCGGTGGAAAAGCAGACGCCGAGCCGGCCGCTGAACTTGGCATAGGCGCATGCGGCGAGTGCGGCGGTTTCTTCGTGCCGGCAATGGACATAGCGGATTGCATCCTTCGTCTTGCGGAATGCTATGGCTGGTCGCGATCGTCGTCGCCGGCGGACGGGCTGAGCGGCCCGGCGATGTCCGTCAACCCGGCGCCGAACGCGATGACAAGGGGAACGAACAAAGCCGCGCGGCCAGCCAGCGGCAACAGTCCGGCGGCGGCGAAGCTGCCCAGCACGAACGCGACCCAAAGCGTGCCGCTCAGCGCCGCGCCGCGGCGGGCCCCCCGCCGCTGCTCCGCGTCGCCGCGCGGTCCGAACAGCCAAGTAACAAGGTCTTCGCTGAACCGGGTGATCGTCCCGGTCACGTGCGTCGTATAGGTGGTCAGGATGCCGGCCATCCGCAGCGACGTGTTCTGCAAGCCCATGGTCAGCGCCGCCAGCGCGATCCCGACCAGGATTGGGCCGGAGAGTTCGTGCGGCGCCGTCACCGGCGCCGCGGCCATCAACAGCGCGAGGCCCGCGATCTCGAGCGTCATCGCGACCGCAAAGATGCGGCGGATGCCTGCGCGCCTGCCGAGTTCGATGGCCGCGCTGCCAAGCACAAGGCCGAGCAGGAACATCCCGACGGCGAACATGTCGAGAAGCGCGGTCCCACTGGCCTGGCCCGCGGCCTTGAGGCCGATCTGGACCGAATTGCCGCTCATATTGGCGACATAGACCCGTTTCAGCGTCAGGAAGCCGAACCCGTCGACGAAACCGGCGGCGAAGGTCAGCACCACGGCAACGGCGCCCCGACGGAAGCTCGCAGTTTCGGGTGAGACGCGTACGATCGGCCGCCACACGCCGCCCTCTCTTCGATGCCGCCTATTGGCCGCCGTCACCGTTTTGGATCATGTCTGGCACTTTCGACATTCTGGGAAGCGCGGTGCGGGGTTCGAACCGTTAGGGGACGATCCGCACCGGCACGCCCTTGCCCGCCGGCGTTTTCGATTCCTGGTCGTGATACCAGAGCGGGATGAGCGGGTTCATCTCCGGGTAATAGGCGCCGAGACATCCATCGGGCAGCGCAAAGGGCGTTACTTTCAAACCGCGAACCTCCCGATGCACATGGTCGCCCGCGTCGCTGACCAATCCCACCACCTGGCCCTCTTCGAGGCTCGCGCGCCTCATCTCATCGGGGTTGATGAGCAGGATGTCGCGTGTGCCTTCGATGCCGCGCATGCGGTCGCTATAACCGTAGATCGTCGTGTTGAACTGGTCGTTGCTGCGCAGCGTGATCAGGCGATAGCGCCCCGGCGCGTCCGCCACGCCGATCGCCGACAGGTGCTTCGGCACCGTGAACTGGGCTTTGCCGCTTTCCGTCTTCCAGATGCGGTCGCGCGCGCTGTTGCCGCGATAGAAGCCGCCGGGTGTGAACAGACGCTTGTTGAAATCGCGGAACTTTTCCGGATAGGTCTGCTCGATCAGGTCACGGACTTTGCCATAATCGGCGGTCCATTCGTCCCATTTCACTTTCGGGTTGGGGGGCAGCGTCGCCTTGGCCAGCCCGGCCACGATCGCCACTTCGGAACGCAGATGCTCGCTGGCCGGCTTGTGCTTGCCGAACGAGCCCTGGATGCAGCTTAGCGTGTCTTCCATGCTGACCGCCTGCGACCCGCTTGCCTGCACGTCCTCTTCGCTGCGGCCGAGGCAGGGCAGCAGATACGCCACTTCGCCGTTGATGAGATGGCTGTGGTTGAGTTTGGTTGCGATCTGCACGGTCAGGCGCATCTTGTTCCACGCGGCTTCCATCCTGTCGCGTTCGGGGATCGCGCGCACGAAATTGCCGCCGAGGCCGATGAAGCCCTTTACCTTGCCGGCGAGCATGCCTTCGCATGCCTCGACCGTGTTCATGCCCTTTTCCCGTGGCGGGTCGAAGCCATAGAGCTCGGCCAGGCGGTCTATCGGCACCAGTTCCGGCTTCTCGCTGATGCCGACCGTGCGCTGGCCCTGCACGTTGGAGTGGCCGCGCACAGGGGAGATTCCGCTGCCGTCGCGGCCAATATTGCCTTTCATCAGCATCAGGTTGACGTACATCGCCACGTTCTCGAAGCCGTGGACGTGCTGCGTCAGGCCCATGCCGTAAATGCCGATCGCGCGGTAGGATTGGACATAGACCTCAGCGGCTTCCTTCAGCGCCGCGCGGCCCAGGCCGGATTCGTCTTCGATTTCGGCCCACGACGTCGCCCGGATCTTGGCGGCGAAGTCCTCGAAGCCGCTGGTATGCGCCTCGATGAAATCGAGGTCGAGCACGTGGCGCTTCTGCTCGACCCATAACTTCTCGTCGGCATCGAGCACGTATTTGCATAGGCCGAGCAAGGCGGCGATGTCGCCGCCCGCCTTGACCTGGTGATATTGGCAGGAGATCCGGGTTGCCTGGCCCGACAGCATCTGTCCCGGATTTTGCGGATTGACGAAGATCTCCAGGCCCTTTTCGCGCACCGGGTTGAAGGTGACGATCTTGACACCCCGGCGCACGCAATCCTGCAAAACATGCAGGAACCGCGGGCTGTTGGAACCGGTGTTTTGACCGAAGAAGAAGATCGCGTCGCAAATCTTGAAATCATCCAGCACAACGGTGCCAACGCCGGCGCCGATCACCTTCTTGAGAGCGACCGATGTCGTCTCGTGGCACATGTTGGAACTGTCGGGCAGGTTGTTGTGGCCATAAAGCCGGGCGAACAGCGCATAGAGATATGCGGTCTCCAAACTGGCCCGGCCTGACGCATAGAAAATGACCGATTTAGGATCGAAGCCCTTCAGTTCGGCGCCAATCGCGGCGAAGGCTTCGTCCCACCCGCACGGCACGTATGTGTCGGTGCCGCGATCGTAGCGCATCGGATGGGTCAACCGGCCTTGGTGTTCGAGGTCGTGGTCGGTCCAGCCCTTGAGCTCGCCCACCGTATGATCGGCGAAGAATTCCGGCGTACAGCGGCGCGAGGTCAGTTCCCACAACGTAGCCTTGGCGCCGTTTTCGCAGAATTCGAACGGGTTGTATTCGGCGGGCTTGGCCCAGGAGCAAGACACGCACATGAAGCCGCCCGGCTTGTTCTGGCGTCGCAGCGTTTCGGCGACCGAAGGGGTATTCCGCTCCTTGCGGAACACGCCGGCGATGCCGCGCAGCGAACCCCACCCGCCGGAGGGGCCGTCGTAATGCGCCGTCTTGTCGTCCTTGGACATGTC
>JBDZUN010000297.1:0-3680 GCA_040255145.1 Hyphomicrobiales bacterium
GTCGACGATCATGCCGTTCTTGATCACCACGTCGTAGCGTGCCATGGCTTCCTCCAAAGAATTCCCTGAGTGAACGTTCAGCCTAACGGCCGGGTTGTCAAGGAGGATTCGCCCGGCCGGTGAAAGGCGGCCTCCGGGCGCCCGTCTCCGCCCCTCGCACGGGGCCCTGTAGCGTCGATGCCGCGATTGCGCTAGAAACAGGCCGTTTTCCGACAGCCAATCCGTCCTGTGCAGAGTGCGATGTCATGATCCGATCGCGACCGATGCTCTCCAACGCCTTCCTGCTGGCCGTGCGCGTGTTCGCGATCGTGCTGGTCATGGGGATCGCCGCGTGCGGCCACGACAAGAAAGACACCGAAGACCTGCAGGAGCAGCCGGTCACGGAGCTATACAATAAGGGGCTGAAGGCGCTTAACGATCACGACTATAAAACTGCCGTCAAGCAGTTCGACGAAGTAGAGCGACAGCATCCGTACTCGGTCTGGGCGCGGCGCGCCGTCCTGATGGGCGCCTATGCCCATTACGAGATCAATCAATACGACGAGGCTATCCTGGCGGCGCAGCGATTCATCCAGCTGCATCCGGGCAACCACGACGTCGCCTATGCCTATTACCTGGTCGCCATCTGCTATTACGAGCAGATTTCCGACGTTCAGCGCGACCAGCGCGACACGCAACTGGCTCTGAACGCGCTGGAGGAGGTGGTCCGGCGGTTCCCCAACACCGACTTCGCCCGCGACGCGCGCCTCAAGGAGGATTATGCGCGGGACCATCTGGCCGGCAAGGAGATGGTGATCGGCCGGGAATACGAGCAGCAGGGCATGTATCTGTCGGCGATCAACCGCTACAAGGTGGTGGTCGACAAGTACCAGATGACCACGCACGTGCCGGAGGCGCTGCATCGCCTGACGGAATGCTACTTGGCGCTCGGCTTGGTCGATCAGGCGCGGGAGACCGCCGCCGTCCTCGGCTACAATTACCCCGGCAGTCCTTGGTACAAGGATTCCTATGCGCTGCTGGGCAAGAGCAAGAAGCTGCCGGACAAGCCTCAGGGAAAATCCTAGGCGCAGGGTCGCGCGCGCCGCGCGCCTGGACCCATGCTGACCGCGCTCTCCGTGCGCGACGTGGTCCTGATCGAGCGGCTGGACCTCGTGTTGAATGACGGGCTGTCGGCGCTGACCGGCGAGACCGGGGCGGGGAAGTCGATCGTGCTCGACGCGCTCGGCCTGGCGCTCGGCGAGCGCGCCGACGGCGGCCTGCTGCGGCCGGGCAGCGATCAGGCTTCGGTCAGCGCGGCGTTCGAACTTCCGCCCGGGCATCCGGTGCGCGGCGCGCTGGCGGCGCGCGGATTGCCCGACGACGATTCGCTGATCCTGCGCCGGGCCGTCGGCCGGGACGGCCGCTCCCGCGCCTTCGTCAACGACCAGCCGGTCGGCGTCGGCGTGCTGCGCGAGATCGGCGACCTGGTGGTCGAGGTGCACGGCCAGAATGCCGAGCGCGGCCTGCTCGACCCGGCGGGGCACCGCGCGCTTCTCGACAGCTTTGGCCGGTTCGAGCCCGACGTCGCGGCGGTCGGCGCGGCCCATGCCCGTCTGGCGCAGGCGACCGGGGCGCTCGAACGCGCGCAGGCCGAGATCGCGGCGGCGCGCGCCGACGAAGCCTATGACCGCGCGGCGCTGGACGAACTCGACGGGCTGGCGCCCGAGTCGGGCGAGGAGGCGGCCTTGGCCGATGAGCGGGCATTCCTTTCGGGTGCCGGCAAGCTCGCCGACGACGTTGCCGAGGCGGTCGGCCTGATCGCCGGCGACGACGGGGCCACCGCGCGCCTGGGCGCCGCTTTGCGCCGGATGGAACGCGCCGCCGGCCGCGCCGTCGGCCGGCTCGACGATGCCTGCGCCGCACTGGTGCGCGCCGACGCCGAGCTGACCGAGGCGCGCGCCGTGCTGGAGGCCGCGCTGGACGCGCTCGACCATGATCCGCGCCGCCTCGAAACGATCGAGGAACGCCTGTATGCGCTGCGTGGCGCGGCGCGCAAATATTCCGTGACGCCCGACAAACTGGAGACGCTGCGCCGGTCCCTGGCCGACCGCCTGGCCGAGATCGAGGACGGCGACAGCCGCCTCGGCAAGCTGGTCGAGGCGGTCGAGGCGGCCCGCCACGACTACCGCCTGGCGGCGAAGGCGGTCAGCGCGGCGCGGCGCGCGGCGGCGGAGCGGCTGGAGCGTGCGGTCGCCGCCGAACTCGCGCCGCTGAAGCTGGAGCGCGCGGCCTTCCGTGTGCGCATCGAGCCGCTGGCGGAGGCGGATGCCGGCCCGCACGGGCTGGAGCGCATCGTCTTCGAGGTCGCGACCAATCCCGGCTCGCCTTTCGGCTCCCTGTCGCGGATCGCGTCGGGGGGCGAATTGTCGCGCTTCGTGCTCGCGCTCAAGGTGGCGCTGGCGGCGCAGGGCGCGGCGACGACCCTGATCTTCGACGAGATCGACCGCGGCGTCGGCGGCGCGGTCGCCGATGCGGTCGGCGAGCGCCTGGCGCGGCTGGCCGAGACGGCGCAGGTCCTGGTCGTCACCCATTCGCCGCAGGTGGCGGCGCGTGCGCGCAACCATCTGCGCATCGACAAGCGGGACGGCGCGGGCGGCGTCGTCACCCATGTCGAAACGCTGGCCGCCACCGGCCGGCGCGAGGAGATCGCCCGCATGCTGGCCGGCGCCAAGGTGACGGACGAGGCGCGCGCCGCCGCCCGGCGCCTGATCGAAGGATTGCCGACATGACCGGCGCACCGGCCGCGGAGAGTGGCAGCGATCGCGAGGCGATGCGCGAGCGCGCGGTCGACCGATTGACGATCGAGGAGGCGGAGGCGGATCTGGCGCGTCTGGCCGCCGAGCTCGCCGAGCACGACGCCCGCTATTACCGGGAGGACGCGCCCGTCGTCTCGGACGCCGAATATGATGCGCTGAAGCAGCGCAACAGCGCGATCGAGGCGCGCTTCCCCGACTTGATCCGGCCCGACAGCCCGTCGCGCCGTATCGGCGCCGCGCCGTCCGAGCGGTTCGAGAAGGTCGTCCATGCCCGGCCGATGCTGTCGCTGGATAACGCCTTCGATACGGACGACATCGCCGAGTTCGTCGCCCGCGTCCGGCGCTTCCTGAACCTGAAGGAAGAGCCGGTCGCCTTCACCGCAGATCCGAAGATCGACGGCCTGTCGGCGTCGCTACGCTATGAGCAGGGGCGTTTCGTGCTCGGCGCGACGCGCGGCGACGGTCGCGAGGGCGAGAACGTCACGGCCAACCTCCGTACCGTGAAGGATATCCCGGACCGCCTGCGCGGCCACGACGTGCCGGACGTGTTCGAGGTTCGCGGCGAGATCTATATGGACAAGACCGACTTCGCGCGCCTCAACGAACGCCAGGTCGCGGACGGCAAGCCGCCCTTCGCCAACCCGCGCAACGCCGCCGCCGGCTCGCTGCGGCAATTGGACCCGAAGATCACGGCGGCGCGGCCGCTGTCGTTCTTCGCCTATGCCTGGGGCGAGGCCGGCGCGGTGCCGGCGGACACGCAGTACGGCATGCTGATGCGCATGCGCGAGTGGGGATTGCCGGTCAATCCGCGTACCGCCCTGTGCCAGGATCTGGAGGCGATGGTTGAGGTTCACCGCGCGCTGGACGCCGACCGCGCGGCGCTGC
>JBDZUN010000298.1:0-3663 GCA_040255145.1 Hyphomicrobiales bacterium
ACCGGAACCCGACCGGTGGCGCTGCCGCGCAGCACCAGCGCGGACGAGCGCGGCTGTCGGCGGCGGTCGACGGTTGGCGCGGTCGGGCGCACCAGGCCGAGCGATCGTCGTGCGGAATGCGTCCGCGTGCTGGGCGACTCGGTCGGATGCCGGGTGTCGGCGGCCGGTCTCCCCGGGGGACGGATCGACCGGCGCTACCGGCCGGCGCTACTGGCCGGAATCGGCGAGCGGCTGACCTCCGCGCCGGTGCTGGCGCCGGCATGGCTGGTGCTGGTCAATCCCGGCGTGCCGGTGCCGACCGGGCCGGTATTCGCCGGGCTACGCGGCTTCGGCCCGCCCGCGCCGGCCCTGCCCGCGCGGATCGCAGACGCAGCCGACCTGGCCGCATATCTCGCCGATCGGCGCAACGACCTCGAACCGCCAGCGCGGGAACGCGCGCCGGTCGTCGGTACGGTGCTGACGACGCTGCGCAACCGGGACGGCTGCCTGATCGCCCGCATGTCGGGCAGCGGCGGCACCTGCTTCGGCCTGTTCGCCGACGCCGGCGCCGCGGAGCGGGCGGCGAGCGCGATTCGCCGCGACGCGCCGGGCTGGTGGAGCGCGGCGGCCGCGCTCTACCCGACGGCGTCCGCGGATTCCCTCGGCTCCGGCGCTACCGACACAGAGTCGAAATAGCCCGCCCTTCTCGTCGATCGCCATTTCCTGTAGACTCGCGTTGTCAGCCGTGGAACGCCGGTCCATGGCGGCGTGTTCCTCTCCGTTGATACGGCCATGGGAGCCCATCATGAAGGGTTTGGTTTTCGCGCTCTGCCTCCTCGGCCTGGCCGCTGCACCAACGCTCGCCAGCGCGCAGGATACGGACGCGGGTGGCGCCGCGGGCGACACCACGGCGTCCAGCTCGTCGCTGTCGCCGACCACGTGGGGTCTGATCAGCGCCGGCGTCGTCGGCACGATTGCCGGCGTTGCCGTTGCGGTGAATTCGAGCGGCGGCCATCACGGCAGCTCGACGACAACGACCACCACGACCACCACAAATTAAGCGCGAGCCCCTCAGGCGTCAGGGCGGCATAAAGCCGCCACGTCGGCGGGGCGAATAGCGTCTTAGGCGCTGAAAAGGCGGGTCGGCCGGCCCGCCTTTTCCTATGCGCCCGCTTCCGCGCACATTCCACTTTTCTGTCGCGCATCGGATCGCGGCCACCGCCGGATTTTCAGGAATCCTGCGGCGCCGGGCTCGCCAATATGTTCAGCTCGCTCTGCGGCGGCTTCATCAATTGCGTCAGGATCTCGGGCACACCCACCACGATAGACTGCCGGCTCTGCCACACCAGGCCCGAGCCGGTATCGACCCAGAATCTGTTGGTGAAGGACCAGTCGTACCCGGCGGCCTGGTTGTGCTCGACCAGTGCGAGCGTCTCGAACGACATGCCATAGATCGTCACGGGCTGCCGGCCGGCAGGGGTCAGGGTCGCGCGCAGGTCGATGGTCTGAATCTTGCCATCCACGGCCTCGATATCGATCGCGCGGACGAATTTCACCGGGCGCGTCAGCGATTGCGGCCGATAGGCCAGCGGATCGGCGCCCTGGATCCAGGTGTTGCGGATATTGCCCGGCAATCCCGCCGTCTGGACGATCCGGCCCGCCCGCGTCGTCAGGACGACGTGTTGGCCGGCGCGCCAGATCAGGTCGCGGCCCTCCACGCGGGCCAGCACCATCAGCGCCGCGTCCTTGCCGCCCAGGCGAACCGCCATCGACGCATAGGGCAGCTTGTCGGCATAGTCGCGCGTGATCTGCGGCGCCGGCGGCCCCATCCGGCCGCGCACGAGTGCGATCACGTTGTTGCCGATCGCGTTCTCCCCGCACCCGCTGCACAGGATCGGGGCGAACAGGGTAGACAGCGCTTGGCGCCGGTTCATCGCATACCGCCCATCCTTCGGGCGATCAGTTCGTGAACGCGGTGTCGGCCCTACGCACCAGCGTCAGCAGATAGGCCTTGAACTCGGGGTCGCGCTGGGCGGTGTTGAAGATCGCGCGGTACCGCGCGGTGGTCAGGCCACGTTCGCGCACGGCTTGCGCGAGTTCGATCGCCTGGGCGTGCCGGGCCTTGGCGGCTTCCTCCGCGCTGGCGGCGGCGGCGCCCTCGAGCACGGGACGCCAGCGTTCGCGGATCACGATCATCTGATAGGCCGAAGCCGCAAAGGCTTGCAGTTCGTCCGGGGCGTAGCCGGACGATCGCGCCGCCGGGGCAGTCGGCAACGTCAGCGAGGCGGACCGCACCTGTGCCGCCGGCACGCGCATCGGCCCGTCCACGGCGGCCACCCAGACGGCGGCGCCCTCCTGCCCGGCCTCAGGCTCCGCTGCGACGCCGCGCTCAAGCTCGGCCGGCAGGCCGACCAGCACGACGGCCACGACCACGCCCAGCAGCCGCGCGCCAAGCACGCTTCGACGACGCAGGAAAATATAGCGTTTCGGCTCCAACGGATTCCCGCCCCAGTAGGTATCCGGTATCTTCGGCCAATGCCGCATTTCAGGCCGGAGCCCGCATTGTTTCAGAAAACACGAATGCTGCCAACGCCCTGGCGCCAGGAAAGCAGCGTGCTCCGGCGCGCCGCGCA
Organism: Hyphomicrobiales bacterium; assembly: GCA_040255145.1. GTDB lineage: Bacteria > Pseudomonadota > Alphaproteobacteria > JBDZUN01 > JBDZUN01 > JBDZUN01. The sequence continues at coordinate 2,613 of JBDZUN010000298.1, forward strand.
TGTATCGCCGTGAATGCGGGGGCCGACGCAACGCCGGGCACGCCGGCGACCCTGCACCTTGAGCACGCCCGGCTTTTGCGCGGACACGGCGCGGTGGCGCCGGCGCTACTCCATTTCGAGCAGGTGATCGCGCGGTATCCGACCGACGCCGAACTGCTTAACGCCTTCGGCCGGTTCCTGCAGGAGATCGGCGAGCACGGCCGGGCGATCGAGGTGCTGCGCCGGGCCATCGCGCTGGTGCCGGACCATCCCGGCTACCGCTTCAACCTCGGCCTCTCGCTGCTGACCCGCGGCGCGCTGGCGGAGGGCTGGCCGCTCTATGCCGAAGGGCGCCGGATGCGCCAGGCCGACCCGATGCGCCGCTACCCGGTGCCGGAATGGCGGGGCGAGCCGATCGCCGGCAAGACCTTGTACCTGTGGGACGAGCAGGGCATCGGCGACACCCTGCTCTACGGCGCGATGATCCCCGACCTGCAGGCGCGGGGCGCGCGCTGCATCCTGGAATGCGAGCCGCGCCTGGTCGGCCTGTTCCAACGGTCGCTGCCGAGCCTCCAGGTCGTGGCGGCCGGCCCGTTCGCGAATGCCGGCGCCGGCGGCCACCACTTCGACTTCCACGCGCCGCTCGGCTCGATCGGCCGCTTCGTCCGCCCAACCCTGGCCGACTTCCCGTCGCCCCGGCCGTTCCTGAAACCCGATCCGGCGCGGCTCGCCGCGATGCGCGCGGCGCTCGGCCGGTTCGGCGCGCAGGTCAGGGTCGGCCTGTCGTGGCACAGCGCCAGCACGACCTACGCCGACAAGAGCATCCCGTTGACCGAATGGGCGCCAATCCTGAACCAGCCCGGCCGGCGCTTCGTCGCCCTCCAGTACGGCGACATCCGCGCCGACATACGGGCGGTGCGCGAACGCCTCGATATCGAGGTGATCGTGCTGCCGGACCTCGATCGCACGCGCGATATCGACGGCGTCGCCGCGCTTGCCGCGGCCTGCGACGTGGTGGTTACGATCTCCAACGTCACCGCGAACGTCGCCGGCGCGCTGGGCGTGCCGACCC
>JBDZUN010000299.1:0-3650 GCA_040255145.1 Hyphomicrobiales bacterium
ATCGCAGGGAAATAGCCCTTGGGCGGCAGCAGCACGCCGCCCGCGCCCATCACCGGCTCGGCGATGAAGGCGGCGACCGTCTCCGGCCCCTCGCGCTGGATCAATGCGTCCAGGTTCGCGGCGAGGCGTTCGGAATATTGCTCCTCGCTCTCGCCCGGTTCCGCGCCCCAGAAGTAATTGGGGCAGTCGGTGTGGATGATGTTGGCCAGCGGCAGGTCGAAATCGCGCTGGAACGGCGCCAGGCCGGTCAGGCTGGCGGCGCCGATGGTGGACCCGTGATAGGCCTTCTGGCGCGAGATGATCTTCTTCCGCTCCGGCCGGCCGATCGCATTGTTGTAGTACCACATCAGCTTGATCTGGGTGTCGTTGGCCTCCGACCCCGAATTCAGGAACAGCACCTTGCCGGCCTCGAACGGCATCATGCCCTTCAGCCGCTCGGCCAGGTCGATGATCGGGTTGGTGCTGCGCGCCGCGAAGGCGTGGTAAAATGGCAATTGCGTCATCTGCTCGGCGGCCGCGCGCACCAGTTCCGGCTCGCTGAAGCCCAGCCCCGTGCACCACAAGCCGGCGACCCCCTCGATATAGTCGCGCCCGGTCTCGTCATAGACGAAGATGCCCTGGCCGCGCTCGATCAGGAGCGGCCCCTTTTCCCGGTGGGTGGCGAGGTCGGTGACAGGGTGCAGAACGTGCGCCACGTCGCGCGCGTGCGGCGAATTGGGGTTCAGCGCCATGGACGGCCTCCTTCCTTGATTGTCCCGATGCTGGGCCGAACCGGCTGCCGAGGCAAGCCGCCGCGGCGCGATTTCCGCTCTTGGCGCGGCGGCGTCCGGTCGCGCACAATGGATCGCAACCGAACGAACAGCGAGTGGCGGAAACGATGACAATGGCGCGCGCCGAGGACGGCAGGAACGACGGACGCCGCGAGCGGGTCGAGCACCCGCAATCCTATTACGACGCGATCAAGCGCAAGTTCGCGGAGGAGCGCGACCTCCGGCTGCGCTACCGGCCCGAGGGCACGGCGCAGTACATCACCGAGCTCACCGGCGACCTGGCGCAATACCAGCACGATCCCTATGCGGAGGCGGCGCCGGCGCGTGCGCCCATCGCCGACACCGTCGAATGCCTGTTCATCGGCGGCGGCTTCTCGGCGCTGCTGACCTCGGCCAAGCTGCGCGAGATCGGCGTCGACAGCATCCGCATCGTCGAGCGCGGCGCCGATGTCGGCGGCACCTGGTACTGGAACCGCTATCCCGGCGTCGCCTGCGACGTGCCCTCCTACGACTATCTGCCGCTGCTGGAGGAGCTCGACTACGTGCCGCTGCACCGCTATGCGCGCGGGCCGGAAATCTACGGCCATTGCCAGGCGATCGCGCGCAAGTACGACCTCTACGACCTGGCGGTGTTCCAGACCACCGTGACCTCGACCCGCTGGGACGCCGACGAACGGCTCTGGCACGTCGGAACCGACCGCGGCGATTCGATGAAGGCGCGCTTCGTCATCTGCGCCAACGGCACCCTGGCCAAGCCGAAGCTCGCGCGCATCCACGGCATGGAGCGGTTCCAGGGCCACTCCTTCCACACCTCGCGCTGGGACTATGCCTATACCGGCGCGCGGCTCGAAAACCTGGAGGACAAGGTCGTCGGCATCATCGGCACCGGCGCGACGGCGGTGCAGGCGATCCCGAACCTCGGCGCGGCGGCCAAGGCGCTTTATGTCTTCCAGCGCACGCCGTCTTCGATCGACGTCCGCGACGACTGGGCGACTAATCCGAATTGGGCGCGCCGGCTGAAGCCCGGCTGGCAGACCAAAAGGCGCGAGCGGGCGTTGCAGATGAACGGCCTCGCCGGCCTCGCCGTCGGTAAGCTCGACGATGCGGAAAAGGCGAAGCTGTCGCGCGAGGAAAGGATCCGCCGCCAGGAGAACGCCAATATCGACCACATGATGCGCATCCATGCGCGCATCGACCAGGTGGTGAAGGACAAGGCGACGGCGGACGCACTGAAGCCCTGGTACATGTTCATGTGCAAGCGGCCGTGCTTCCACGACGAATACCTGCCGACCTACAACCGGCCGAACGTCCACCTGGTCGACACGCGCGGCCAGGGCATCACCGAGATCACGGAGAAGGGCCCGCTATTCGAGGGCAGGCAGTACGAACTCGACGTCCTGATCTACGCGACCGGGTTCGAGGTGCAGAAGACCGGCATCTACAACCGGATCACCGGGACGGGCGGGGTCGATCTGGAGGACAAATACAAGGACGGCATCCGGACGTTCCTCGGCGTCCACACGCATGGTTTCCCGAACCTGTTCATCATGGGCGGCTATCAGTCGTCGTTCCAGTTCAACCTGACCGACGTGCTCTACCGGCAGGGCGTGCACATCGCCGCGTGCATCGACCATGCCCGCCGCCACGGCTACGCCACCATCGACGCGACCGAGGACGCCGAGGAGTCCTGGGTGCAGGAGGTGATCGCCCATCGCGGCAAGACCAGCCGCAACGAGGAATGCACGCCCGGCTACTACAATTTCGAGGGCGAATCGAACCGTCGCCAGGACGGCAACTACAATGGCGGCTTCCGCGCCTATATCGAACACATGGATGCGGCGCGGGAGAAGATGGACCAGAATTTCGCGTTCACGCAGGACTGAATTCAGCCTGTTGCTTCGTCGGTTCGCGGCCGTGTTCTGTGAGTCGGCCGTGTCCCCGTGATCGATGCCAGTCTCACCACATATCGAGGGTTGTTGTGCAGATGTCTTCTCGCTCGGTCAAAGGCTCCGTCGTCCTTATCACCGGCGCGGCCAGCGGAATGGGGCGCGCCACCGCGGAGGTCTTCGCGGCCGAAGGCGCGCATGTGGCCGTGACCGACCTGGCCGAGGCGGAGGTACGGGAGGTCGCCGAATCCCTCACGGCGCAGGGCCACAGCGCGGGAGCCTGGAAGCTCGACGTTTCCGACGCGGCCGACATCACGGGAGTCGTGAACGCGGTTGCGGAGCGCTTCGGCGGCCTGGACATCCTGGTGAACAATGCCGGCATCGCCGCCTTCTGCCCGATCGACTCCGAGAAGTACGAAACCGTCTGGGACCGTGCCTTCCTCGTTCTGCTGACGTCTCATCAACGCCTGGTCCGCGCCGCCCTCCCACATCTCCGACGGTCCAAGGCACCCCGCATCGTCAATATCGCGTCCACCGAGGCGCTCGGTGCGACCAGCCGGGACAGCCCCTATGCCGCGGCCAAGACCGGCGTCACCGGACTCACCCGCGCCCTGGCCGTGGAACTCGGTCCCGAAGGGATCACGGTCAATTGCATCTGCCCGGGCCCGATCCTGACCGGTCTGACGACCGATATTCCCGAACGCGACCGCGAGACCTTCGCCAGGCGCCGCACGGCGCTTCGGCGCTACGGTCGGCCGGAGGAGGTGGCGCATATGACGCTGAGCCTGTGCCTGCCGGCCGCGTCCTACATTACCGGCGCGGTGATTCCGGTGGATGGCGGCGTGATGGCCCGAAACGCCTGAGCCGCGGAGCGCCGCGTATCACCCCGTCATTGCGGGCCGAAGGCGAAGCATTGGGTTTTACCTCCCTCCCATCGATGGGGCCTGTTGCGCAAAGGGCTGTTGTGATTCACTCCGATGAGGGATCGGAGGGG
>JBDZUN010000300.1:0-3647 GCA_040255145.1 Hyphomicrobiales bacterium
GTATCGCCTTCCAAATGAGGCGCGGGAAGGCGTCGCGCCCATCCGAGCCAGGTTGTTGCTCGCAGGCTGGAAACCGGCCCGGAAGCCCCGGTTCTAGGGCGTCGTATGAATCGGCGCCCGCGGCTGGATGCCTTTCCCTAAATCGGGCGGCTGGATTGTGCGGCTCGTGGTGGTAGGCGCGCTTGCACAAGCGCCGACCGCCGCAACGACGGCGAGCGCCAGGATAAGACGCGGCAATCTGCGCATGATCGACATGGGATCGTCCTCCTTTGCCGGGAGCCAGGGCTGACCCGACTCATCGGCGATCTGATCTGGCTGGATCGCAGACGCGGCAATGCCCCGTCACGCGGTCGCATCCGACAGGCCGCACGTGCGGCGTGAGGTGATCAGACGACGGTAGGAGGGAACGGTTCAGGGGCGATCGAACGCCCGGTGCCGGAAAACGCCACCGGCCAATAGCTCACAGGGACGTAGGTTACCGCAAGCTGCTCGCCGGTTCTTGCCGGCAGCACTAGTGGCCCGACGCAGGCCATCTGCTTGAGGCAATCAATATTGTTGGTCCGGCATGGAACGGATTTGCCGGCTTGGTCGCCCTGACCGGGCATCGTCATATGGATGCAATCCATGGCCGCCGAGGCGCCCCCAGTCGACGCCGCCGGCATGGCCCGAAGCGTCGTCCCGCCGAGGAACGGCAGGAGCACCAATGCGGCCAGCAATCGACGAACCAAGCGGTGGCGCATGACTGTAATCTGGTGAATGGATTCCATGATGAAAAGGGTTTGCGGCGACATTGCATCATTCCCGGTCCGCTAACGGTCCGGAAATTTCGACCCGTTCAGTCGGAGTGCGGCGGGGCAGCCGCCAGCCTTTTGCGAGGCGGTAGATCGCCGGGATGACCAGCAGGGTCAGGACGGTCGAGGATACCATGCCGCCGACCATCGGCACTGCGATGCGGCGCATCAATTCGGCGCCGGTGCCGTGGCTCCACAGGATCGGCAATAGGCCGGCCATGATCGCCACCACGGTCATCATCTTGGGTCGGACCCGCTCGACCGCGCCGGCGACGATCGCGCGGTCGAGATCGTCGCCAGTGAGCGCTCGGCCCTCCTCCGCACGCAGCTGCCGTATCTCGGCCCAGGCGTGATCGAGATAGAGCAGCATCACCACGCCGGTTTCGGCCGCGACGCCTGCGAGCGCGATGAACCCGACCGCCACTGCGACGCTGAGGTTATAGCCGAGCCACCAGATCAGCCAAGCGCCGCCGACCAGCGCGAACGGCACCGCTAGTATAACAATCAGAGTTTCGGTCACCCGCCCGAAATTGAGATAAAGCAGGACGAGGATCAGCAGCAGCGTAGCCGGCACGACGATCCGCAGCCTGGTCTCGGCGCGCTGCAGGTATTCGTACTGGCCGCTCCATTGCAGGTGATAGCCGGGCGGCAGGTGGACCTGGTCCGCGACCATGCGCTCAGCGTCGGCGACATAGCCGCCGAGGTCGCGGCCGTGCATATCGATATAGACATAGGCGACGAGCTGCGCGTTTTCGGTGCGGATGCTCGGCGGGCCCTCGGTGATGCGCACGCTGGCGAGCTGCCCGAGTGGCACCATGGCACCCGCCGCGGTCGACACCAGCACCTGGTCGGCGATGGCGCGTGGATTGTCGCGCAGCCCCCGCGGATAGCGTAGGATCACGCCATAGCGCTCACGCCCTTCGACCGTTGTTGTGATCCGCTCGCCGCCGAGCGCGGTCGCGATCACGTCGAGCACCGCGCCGACCGACAGGCCGTAGCGGGCGATGGTCGGCCGATCGGGAATGATCTCGATATAATGGCCGCCGGTCAGCCGTTCGGCATAGGCGCTCGTCGTGCCTGGCACCGCTTTGACGGCGCGTTCTACCGCTTCGGCCAGCCGCGCCAGCACGTTCAGGTCGGGGCCGAACACCTTGACGCCGACCGGCGTGCGGATACCCGTCGACAGCATGTCGATGCGCGCCTTGATCGGCATGGTCCAGGCATTGGTCACACCGGGAAGGCGCAAAGCTTGGTCCATCTCCCCCACCAGCTTGTCGAGCGTCATGCCGGAACGCCATTCGCTCTCCGGCTTCAGGTTGATGACGGTCTCGGTCATCTCCAGCGGCGCCGGGTCGGTCGCGGTGTCGGCCCGTCCGGCCTTGCCGAATACCGATTCGACCTCGGGGAAGGATTTGATGATGCGGTCCTGGACCTGCAGCAATTCCGCTGCCTTGGTCACCGACAATCCAGGCGGGGTGACCGGCATATAGAGCAAGGTGCCTTCGTTCAGGGCCGGCATGAACTCGCTGCCGAGCCGCGACACCGGCCAAACCGTGGCCGCCAGCACCAGGGCGGCGCCCAATATGATTGCCACCGGCGCGCGCAGGACCAGCCGGATCAGCGGCCGGTAGACCGCGATCAGTGCACGATTGATCGGATTGCGCGCCTCGGGAAGAATCCGGCCACGGATGAAGGCCAGCATCAGCACCGGCACCAATGTGACGGCCAGCAGGGCGCCCCCGGCCATCGAAAACGTCTTGGTATAGGCGAGCGGCTTGAACAGCCGACCCTCCTGGTCCTCGAGCGCGAAGACCGGCAAGAACGAGGCGACGATTACCAGCAGGCTGAAGAACAGCGCGGGGCCAACCTCCTTGGCCGCCGCGATGATGGCCGGACCGCGCGGCGCCCCCTCGGGCAGGCGCTCGATGCGCTTGTGGGCGTTCTCGATCATGACGATCGCGGCGTCGACCATCGCGCCCAGCGCGATCGCGATGCCGCCCAGGCTCATGATGTTGGAGCCGATGCCGAGCGCATGCATGGCGATGAAGGCGATCAGGACGCCGATCGGCAGGGTCAGGATCGCAACCAGGGCGCTGCGCGCGTGCAGCAGGAACACGACGCAGACCAGCGCGATGATCAGGCTTTCCTCGATCAAGGTGCGCTTCAAGGTGCCGATCGCACGCAGGATCAGTTCGGAACGGTCGTAGACGGCCTGGACCGACACGCCCGCCGGCAGGGCCGAACGCAAATCTCGCAGCTTGGCCTTGACGGCGCGGATGGTGTCGAGCGCGTCGGCGCGGTCGCGCTTCAGGACGATACCGCCGACCACCTCGCCGGTGCCGTTGAGCTCGGCAATGCCGCGGCGCTCGGCCGGGCCGAGTTGCACCCGCGCGACGTCGCTTAGCAGTACCGGGGCGCCGGCGCCGGCCGAATCGGCTTTCAGGACCACCTGCTTCAAGTCGGCCAGGTCCTGGATATAGCCGCGGCCGCGGACCATGTATTCGGTTTCGCTCATCTCGATGGTGCGGCCGCCGACGTCGCGGTTGCTGGCGCGGATGGCGTCGGCGACGCGGCTGAGCGGGATGCCGTAGGCCTGCAGCTTGCGCGGATCGACCACCACCTGATATTCGCGGAGAAACCCGCCGACCCCGGCGACCTCCGCCACGCCCTTGGCGGTGACAAGCTGGTAGCGCAAGAGCCAGTCCTGCACACTGCGCAATTCCGCCAGCGTCCGCTGGGCGCCAAGCACGGCGTATTCGTAGACCCAGCCGACGCCGGTTGCATCCGGTCCCAAGGCGGGTGTGACGCCCTGGGGCAGGCGCTTCGCCGCGAAGTTCAGATATACGAGGACGCGGC
>JBDZUN010000301.1:0-3632 GCA_040255145.1 Hyphomicrobiales bacterium
CCGGCGGCCGCGGCATCGTCGCTCTGGCGTCGACCACGCCGAAGGGCAACCAGTCGCGCATCGTGGCCAAGCTGTCCGGCCCGGTCACCACCGCGCGCAGCGACGCCGATACCGTGGTCACCGAATGGGGCATCGCCGAATTGCGCGGCCGCACGTTGTCGGAGCGGATCGCGGCGATGATCGCCATCGCGCATCCCGACCACCGCGACGCGCTGGCGCGCACGGTCGACAAGTCGGGCATGCCGCTCGACGGCTGACTCAGCTGAGCGGCGCGTCACCCCAGCGTTCCAGCGCGCGGCGATAGCCGGCATAGTTCGGCTGGTCGACGGCGACCTTGTCGAGCGTCGTCCGGCGCAGGTGATCGACCAGGTCGGGGTTGTCGAGTCCGAGCGAGCCGTCGGCGATGCGTCGGCACAGCTCCCAGTTCAACTCCTCCAGGGTGCCTTCGCGGCCGAGCAGGGCGCGCAGGCGTATTCGCTCCGACGCGCCCGCCTCGGACGCGAGCGCCAATTCGCGTTCGACCATGCTGAGCACGTTGCCGGCGACGCGGGCATGGAAGCCGGCGTGGCCGTTGAGCTCGGGCGTCACGCGCTCGATGAATTCACGCACGGCCTCGATCAGTTCGGCGGCGGTGGGGCGGTTCTGCATCGTTCAGGTCAGCATCATGAGCAGATCGACCTCGGTCTCGGACGAACGGCGGCCGACCGCGGCCCGCTCGACCGAGCGGTCGGTGCTATCCATGTGCGGGGCGCAGATGCGCTTGCACATCAGGCCCCATTTCAGCGCGCCGAAAATCTCCCAGAAGCGTACCCGTTCTGGATCAACTGGCGCGCCGCCGGCCTCCTCATAGCCTGCGAACAGGTCTGCGTACTGGCCGAAGCCGCCGACCGGGTTGTCGATCTGACCGAAGCGCCACGACGGCACGCAGATCCACGCCAAGTCATCGGCCGGGTCGCCGAGATGCGGCATTTCCCAGTCCAGCACGGCGCGCAGGCCTTCCGGCCCGACCATCAGGTTGCCGTTGCGGAAGTCGCCGTGCAGGACGCGCAGCGGCCCCTCCGGCGGCTGGTGATCCTCCAGCCAGCGGAACGCTAGCTCGAAGACCGGATGCGGCTCACCAAAGCTTTCGTAATCGGCGCGCCACAGGTCGAGCGAGCCGCGCACCGCGAAGACCGGCAGTTCGGGGGCATCCTCGGCACGAATCGCATGGATGCGGGCGAGCGCGGCGCCGCATTGGCGGGCGAGCACCTTGCGCGCCTCGGCAAATTCCGCGTCGCGCAGGATCTTGCGCGCAATGGTCTCGCCAGTCAGGTAGTCCATGACATAACCGGGCCCGAGCTCGTCGGCCGGGTCGAGGGTGAAGCGCACCAACGGCACGGGTACGCCCGCCCCATGGGCCAGGGCCAGCACCTTGGCCTCCGTCTCCAAGGGCACGGCGGGCTCGCGCTTGGTGAACACTCCGCCCGGTGCGCGGCGCAGCACCAGCGGGCGGCCGGCCGCCTCGAACGACCAGCTTTCCTGCGATGCGCCGCCCGACAGGCGCTTGAGGTCCGCGACGCCCTCCGCGCCCGGCAGGTGCCGGCACACGGCGGCTTCCAGCGCTGCGGCGAAACCGTGCTGCCCGGTCATGGGCAAGCCAGGATCTGGCGAAGAGAATCGTTGCCAGACATGATAGGCAGGATGTCGCAGGCTGATAGCATGACGGCGGGCCCGGTCTCGATCCCGATCCTTGTGCCACGAAACGCCCCGGTAGGCCAGCCGAGGTCGGGCCGGGCTGGAATGAAGCAAAGGGGGGTTACCGTGGACGGGCGCGAGATGGATGCCGAGCTGTTCCCAGGGTTTGAATCGCGGGATCATGCCCTGCCCGAAGGCGCGATCCATTACGTGACCGCTGGCAATGGGCCGCCGCTTCTGCTGCTGCACGGCTATCCGCAGAACCACGTCATGTGGCATCGCGTGGCCCCGGCCCTGGCGGAGCGCTTCACGATGGTCTGTCCGGACCTGCGCGGCTACGGCGCGAGCTTCCGTCCCGCTGACGGCGAGCACCACGCCGGCATGTCGAAGCGCGCCAGCGCCGGCGACCAGGTCGCACTGATGCGCGCGCTCGGCCACCGACGGTTCGACGTGGTCGGGCACGACCGGGGCGCGCGGGTCGGCCATCGCATGGCTCTGGATCATGCGGACGCGGTGGCGCGGCTCGCGGTGCTTGACATCGTGCCGACGCACTACATCGTCAGCCATACCGATCGGCGCCTCGCCCAGGCCTATTTCCACTGGTTCTTCCTGGCCCAGCCGGCCGATCTGCCGGAGCGGATGATCGGTGCCGATCCCGACCACTGGCTGAAGACGATGCTGGGCGCGTGGGGGCGGAGCGGCCTCGGCGCGTTCGATCCGCGCGCGGTGGCGTCCTACTGCGAATCGTTCCGCGATCCGGCCGTGATCCACGCTTCGTGCGAGGATTACCGCGCCGCGCTGGCCGTCGATTTCAAGCAGGACGAGGAGGATCGCGCCCGGCGGATCGGCTGTCCCCTCTTCGCGCTGTGGGGCGGCGCCGGCGCAATGGGGCGCCTGTACGACGTGCCAGCGGTCTGGCGCGAATATGCGGGCGATGTCCGTGGCGCGGCGCTGGATTGCGGGCACTTCCTGGCCGAGGAGGTGCCGGACGCCACAGTGGCTGCGCTGCTCGACTTCTTCGCGTGACCGTCGCAGCATGAAGCGGATTGCGGCATGACCCTGGAACAACCCGAAACGCCGCCCGAGGAAGGCATCACGTCGCTGAAGGAGGCCGTGCGGCCGAGCCTGGGCACCAGGCTGCGCGCCTATCTCCTGACCGGCACGGTGATCGGCGCGCCGATCATGATCACGCTGTACCTGACCTCGGCATTGATCGGGTTCCTCGACCATCTGGTGACGCGCTGGATTCCAGACCGCTACAACCCGGAAACCTACTTGCCGTTCTCGATCCCGGGCTTCGGCATCCTGATCATGCTGGTCGGGCTGGTGCTGCTCGGCGCCGCGGCCGCGAACCTGTTCGGCCGGGGCGTGATCAATTACGGCGAGCGGCTGGTGCACCGTGTACCAATCATCCGTACATTGTACAATGGACTGAAGCAGATCATCGAGACCATCGTCAGCCAGTCGGGCGGCGCGTCGCTGCGCCAGGTCGGTCTGATCGAATATCCGCGCAAGGGCCAGTGGGTCGTGGTTTTCGTCACCAACGACGCCCCGCCGGAGATCAACGCGCGCCTCGGCCGGGACATGGTGGCGGTGTTCCGTTCGACGACGCCGAATGCGGCGCACGGTTTCCTGATGTACGTGCCGCGCGCCGACGTGATCATGCTGGACATGCGCGCCGAGGATGCGGCGAAACTCGTGATGTCGGGCGGCATCGCAGCGCCGGGCGTCACCGTCCCGCCGGCGGAAGGCGCGCCTCAGGCGGCGCGCAGGTAGCGTATCGCCTCGTCTCGCGCGAACAGGTAGAGCAGGACACGCAGCGCCTGACCGCGCGGGCCGGCGAGGTCAGGGTCCTGCTCCAGCACGAGCCGCGCGTCGTCGTGCGCTGCCGCGAGCAGGTTGGCGTGGATGTCGAGGTCGGCCAGGCGGAAGTCCGGCAATCCGGTCTGGCGCGTGCC
>JBDZUN010000033.1:0-19688 GCA_040255145.1 Hyphomicrobiales bacterium
AGGTGATCGGCGAATATGCGCCCGACCCGACCGACGCCTCGGGCAAATTCGGACTTGTCCGGGTCAAGGCGCGTGAGTCGCTGCCGCAGCCGGTGACGCTGGCCGAGATCAAGGCCGAATCGGCGCTCGGCCATCTCCTGCTGGTGCGGCACTCGCGTCTTTCGGTCTCGCCGGTCGACGACGCGGCCTGGCGGTGCATCTGTGCCATGGGCGGGCTCGCGAAAGCACCCTGACGACGCCCGGCCGCAACGGCCCCGAATTTCCGTCGCGAATCCGCTATACCACCGCGAGAAATCCCATCGCGGTCCGAGGTCCATGGAACTTCACGAGCAACTTTACGCCGGTTACGGTCAGGCTTTCGAGGTCGAGCAGATGCTGGTCGACCGTCGCAGTGCCTTCCAGCGCATCCAATTGTTCCGCACCAAACGCCACGGCATCGTGCTGATGCTGGACGGCGTGGTGCAGTTCACCGCGCTCGACGAGCACGTCTATTCCGAGATGATGGTGCATCCCGCCATGTTCGCGCACGGTTCGCCGCGGCGGGTGCTGATCGTCGGTGGCGGCGATGGGTGTGTCCTGCGCGAGGTGCTGAAGCATCCGTCGGTCGAGAAGGTCGTGGTGTGCGAGATCGACCCCGACATGATCGCGCTTGCGCGCAACGAGCTGGCCGAGATCAATGCGCGCGCCTTCGAGGATGGCCGCGTCGTTGTGGCGATGGAAGACGCCGCCGAATTCATCCGGCAGGACGCAAATCGCGGCCGCTTCGACCTGATCGCGACCGATCGGCCGGACCCGGTCGGCCCCGGTGTGTCGCTCTTCTCCGAATCCTTTTATGCGGCGTGCAGGGCGGCCTTGTCCGAACGCGGGGTGCTGATGCTGCAATCCGGCGTGCCGATCTACCAGCGCGACGAACTGGTTCAGGACGCGGGCAACCTGGCGTCGGTCTTCGCCTGCTCGGGTTTCGCCTTCGTCGCGGTGCCGACCTATATCGGCGGCTTCATGGCGCTGGGTTGGGGTGCCGGCTGGGCCTTTGGCCCGGTGGGCGGCCGTCAGCCCGAGATTGCATCCGCCGAAATAGCGGCGCGGTTCGAACGGGCCGGCATCGACACGCGCTACTACTGGCCGGGCATCCATGCCGCCTGTTTCGCCGGCCCCCGCGCATTGATGGAATTGGTCGGGGTCTAAGCCGGCTGGCCGGCGGTCATGCTCACGCCGCGTCGCGCAGGAAGCGGTTGTAGTCCTCCGCCACCTCGCGCGAGGCGGCGTCGACCAAGCGTCCGCCATATTCGGGCGTCGCGACGGAGGGGTCGGAGCCCATGCGTCCGTCGGGATAGCGGCGGCGGAAGTCGTCGGCGTCCCGGATCGGCCCGCTCGGCGCCGGCGGCCCGAAGGACACCTGTTTCACCGCGTCGGGATGGGCGAAATAAGTCACGGAGACCTCCGACGGCGTGGCGTGGCTGCCTTCCTTGGCGCCGAATAGCTCCTGGCAAAGCTGGCGCACCCCCGGCAGCGTCCACCAGCTGCGCAACGTGCAACGTACGCTCGACCGGTTGGTATCGGCCGGCGCGATGCTGCGCGCGCCATAGATTTCGGCGAATGCCGCCTGGATGGTGGCGATGTTGCCGCCGTGGCCGTTGAGGAAATAGAAGCGCTGGAAGCCGTGGTGACCGAGGGATTCCACCCAATCGCGCAAGCTCGCGATCATGGTCGACGGCCGCAGCGTGATGGTGCCGGGAAAGCCCATGTGGTGCTGCGCGACCCCGACATTGAAAGTCGGCGCGACCATCGCGCCGGTCTCGTCGCCGACGCGGCGCGCGATGGTCTCCGGACAGATCGCGTCGGTGCCGATCAGGCCGTTGGGTCCGTGCTGCTCGGTCGAGCCGATCGGGACGATGATGCCGGTCGATCGCGTCAGGTAGTCTTCTACCTCGCACCACGTCGACAATTGCAATTGCATGACAAGACCTCCTGGCGGATGGGTGCATTTAGCGCGCGCGGCACCCTTCTTGTCGAGCCTGCCTGTCCGGCCCGCGACCGCCTTTGCGCGGGTCGATCTTGCCGGCCGCATCGACTAGGCTCGCCGCTGAATCGCAAGCGACGGAGCGTCCGATGTCCCAGACCGAAGCCCAGCAATCCGAGGTGGCCTTCACCGTGCCGCTCGAAGCGCCGCTTCAGCGCGTGCTGCCCGAATGGATCGATTACAACGGCCACATGAACATCGCCTATTACAGCATGGTGTTCGACAAGGCGCTGGACTGGTTCTCCGATCTGCTCGGCTGCGGCTGGGATTACACGAAGCTGGGCCAGGGCTCTTTGTTCGCGCTCGAATCGCACATCGTCTACGCCCGCGAGGTGAAGAAGGGCGATCCGCTGCGCGTCACCTTCCAATTGCTCGACCACGATCCGAAGCGCATGCATTACATCGAACAGCTCTATCACGCGGAGGAAGGCTATCTCGCCGCGACGTCGGAGCAGATGTCGATGCACGTCGACCTGATCACCCGCCGCTCCAGTCCCTGGCCGGCGGACGTGCAGGACGCGCTGGCGCGGCTCCATGCGGCGCATGCCGGGATGCCCCGGCCGCCACAGGTCGGCCGCCTGATCGGCATTCCGCGCAAATAGGACAGATGAGGCTGGGAGCACTCGCCCGGTCTCTGATCTAGCCTCCCGGAGGTGGTTGGAAACCGGCGCCGAGGGCGCTGAGTGCGCTGAGTGCGCCTTTGACGATGCATGAGAGGTCATAGTCGGGGCCGAGCTTCCCGGCCAGGTGCAACATCACGGCGCCGTGCAGCGCCGCCCAGAAGACGTGCCCGATCATCTCCGGATCGCCTGCCAGCACGCCCGATTCGATCAGGGGATGGACGTAGCGCGTCATGGTCCGGCGCGCTCGTCCGGCCGCTTCCTCCAGCTCCGGATACCCCCCGCTGTCCGGCTGGGTCACGTCGAACATCAGCTTGTAGGAGACCGGGTCGGCGAGGGCGAACCGGATATAGGCGTCGGCCTCCGCCGTAGCCCTGGAATTTGCATCCGCCGCGCTGGTGGCCCCCTCGCTGCCGCCGGCGCGGTAGGCGATCTCCAGCGATTCGGCGAATTTCGTGAAGGCTCGTGCCCGCATCGTCGCCAGCATCTCGTCCTTGTCGCGGAAATAGCGGTAGGGCGTCATCGGGCTGACGTTCAGCGCCCGCGCCACCTCGCGCAGCGTGAAATCCGCATGGCCTTTCTCCGCAACCAACTTGGCCGCGGCATCGCACAGGCGCGCGCGGAATTCGGCGATTTCACGGTCGGACAGGTTTTTGGGCATCGTGACGCGAGGGTGTTGACAGGGGCATTATTTACACAATAAATTTACTAAGTACGCAACCTGAGGCCGGAGATCGTTATGACCGTGCTCACCGAAACCGTCCATCCCTACCTCACAGGCAACTTCGCTCCTATCCGCAGCGAGGATGAATTCACTGACCTGCCGCGAACTGGCGAATGGCCCGCGGAACTCCACGGCACGCTCTACCGCAATGGTCCGAATCCCCAGTTCGATCCTCGCGATTCGCATTATCACTGGTTCGCCGGCGATGGAATGATCCATGCCTTCACCATCGCGGACGGCCGTGTCGATTATCGCAACCGCTATGTGCCGACGCCGAAATATCGTGCCGAACGTGCCGCCGGCCGCGCACTGTTCGGGACATTTGGCAATCCGGTAACCAGCGACGTTCGCACCTTTGGCAAGGACGGCGGACTCGCCAACACCAACATTGTCTGGCACGCCGGCCGTCTGCTGGCGCTGGAGGAGGCGCATCAACCTTTCGAACTCGATCCGCTGACACTCGAAGGCCGCGGCTATCGCGAATATGCCGGCGCGGCGCGGCGCTTCACCGCGCATCCGAAGATCGACCCGGAGACAGGCGAACTCATCTTCTTCGGCTATTCGGCCGGCAAAGGCTTTTTCAACAAGGGCATGGTCTACGGCGTGGCCGACCGCAACGGCGTCGTCACGCGGCTCGACCGTTTCCGGGCGCCGTATCCCAGCATGGTGCACGACTTCTTCGTGACCCGGAACTACGTGCTGTTTCCGATCCTGCCGCTGGTCGGCAGCCTGGCGCGCGCCATGACCGGACACCAGCCCTTCGCGTGGGAGCCGGAGCGCGGCGCCCATATCGCCGTGATGCGGCGCGACGCGGGGATCGATACCATCCGCTGGTTCCGGACCGATCCCTGCTATGTCTTCCATCCCATGAACATGTGGGAAGAGGGCGAACGCATCATCGTCGATGTGATGGAATATCCGCGGGCGCCGCTTTTCCCCGATGCCGATGGCACCGGCGCGCGTGATGCCACGGCGCGCCTGCGGCGGTGGACGTTCGATCTCGCCGGCGGTACGGACGACATCCGCCGCGAGGACGTCGACGACGCTTCCGGCGAATTCCCGCGCTTTGACGAGCGCCGCGCCGGACTGCCCTATCGGCACGGCTATTTCGTCGCCGATTCGTCTTGCTCGCCCGCGCCGAAATTCGACTCGATCGCACATATCGACCACGGACGCGGTGTGAAGGCCGTCTACACGCTCGCGACCGGCGACGTCCCGAGCGAGCCCGTCTTCGTGCCGCGCAGTGCTGACGCGGCGGAAGGCGATGGCTTCCTGCTCGCGGTGATCTATCGCGGCGCGGAGAACCGGAGCGACCTGGTTCTGTTCGATGCCGGTCATGTCGCTGAGGGGCCGATCGCGACGGCCCGGCTGCCGCGGCGCGTGCCGTTCGGCTTCCACGGCAACTGGCGCAGCGCGGATTGACCGTGCGGCCTGGCCCGCGCCTTGTCGGGGTCGCGTCCGGTTCGCATAATATGCGGATGGACGCGCGCCGACCGGCGCAGCGGGAACAGGCGGTTTGCCGAAAGGAGAAGCGGTATGGTCGAGGGCCAGGTGTTTCCAGTGCCTAGCGAATGGGCCAAGCGAGCCTGGATCGACGAAGCGAAATATCAGGTGATGTACCGTGCCTCGATCGACGACCCGGAAGGCTTCTGGGCTGAGCACGGCAAGCGCCTGGACTGGATCAAGCCCTACACGCAGGTGCGCGACGTTTCGTTCGACGCCAAGGATTTGCACATCCGCTGGTTCTACGACGGCGTCCTGAATGCCTGCGCCAATTGCGTCGACCGCCACTTGCCGCAGCGTGCCGACCAGACCGCGATCATCTGGGAGGGCGACGATCCCGCGCAGTCGCGGCACATCACCTATGCCGAGCTGCACCGGGAGGTCTGCCGCTTCGCCAATGTCCTGAAGGCCAACGGCGTGAAGAAGGGCGACCGCGTCACGGTCTACATGCCGATGATTCCGGAAGCCGGCTACGTCATGCTGGCCTGTGCCCGGATCGGCGCCGTTCATTCCGTGGTGTTTGGCGGGTTTTCGCCGGATTCGCTTGCCGGCCGCATCCTGGATTGCAATTCCCGGATCGTCATTACCGCGGATGAGGGCCTGCGCGGCGGCCGCCCGATCCCGCTCAAGGCCAATACCGACGTGGCCCTGACGAAATGCCCGGACGTGGAGCGTGTGATCGTCGTCCGCCACACCGGCGGCACCGTCGCCATGCAGGCGGGGCGGGACGTCTGGTACGACGACGAGGTGGCTAAGGTCTCCGCCGACTGCCCGGTCGAACCGATGGGCGCCGAGGATCCGCTGTTCATCCTCTATACGTCGGGTTCGACCGGCAAGCCGAAGGGCGTGCTGCACACGACCGGCGGCTACATGGTTTTCGTCGCGATGACGCACCAATACGTCTTCGACTATCACGACGGTGATGTCTATTGGTGCACGGCGGATGTCGGCTGGGTCACCGGGCACAGCTATATCCTTTACGGCCCGCTGGCCAACGGCGCGACGACGCTGATCTTCGAGGGCGTGCCGAACTACCCGAACCCCTCGCGGTTCTGGGAGGTGATCGACAAGCACAAGGTCCAGTTGTTCTACACCGCGCCCACCGCGATCCGCGCGCTGATGCGCGAGGGCGACGGCCCCGTGCGTCGGACCAGCCGGCAGTCGCTTCGGCTGCTCGGCTCGGTCGGCGAGCCGATCAACCCGGAAGCCTGGCTGTGGTATCACCGCGTGGTGGGCGATGGGCGGTGCCCGGTGGTCGACACGTGGTGGCAGACGGAGACAGGTGGCATCCTGATCTCACCGTTACCCGGTGTCACCCCATTGAAACCTGGGTCTGCAACCTTGCCGTTCTTCGGTGTCAACCCGGTGCTGGTCGATGCCGACGGAAAGGAATTGGAAGGACCGGCTACCGGCAATCTCTGTCTTGCCGACTCGTGGCCGGGTCAGATGCGCACTGTCTATGGTGATCATCAAAGATTCATCGAGACATATTTCACGCAGTTTCCTGGGAAGTACTTCAGCGGAGACGGCTGCCGTCGTGACGAGGACGGTTATTACTGGATCACTGGCCGCGTCGACGATGTAATCAACGTATCGGGACATCGTCTCGGCACCGCCGAGGTGGAATCGGCGCTAGTCGCGCATGCCAAGGTCGCGGAAGCTGCCGTCGTCGGTTATCCGCACGATCTCAAAGGGCAAGGCATCTACGCCTATGTAACACTGATCTCCGGTGAAAGTCCTTCGGAGGATTTGCGTAAGCAACTGATCCAGTGGGTCAGGCAGCAGATCGGTCCGATTGCTTCGCCCGATATCATCCAGTGGGCGCCAAGCCTGCCGAAAACCAGGTCCGGCAAGATCATGCGTCGCATTCTACGCAAGATCGCTGAGAATGAGCACCAGAATCTCGGTGACACCTCGACCCTGGCCGATCCCAGTGTCGTTGACGACTTGGTTGTCAACCGGATGAACCGCGCCAACGCGGCAGAATAGAGATCGTAAAAGCGGCCGGGTTTGTGCGCATCTGCGCACGCGCAGAAGCAGTGGCCGGGAAAAACCGGAGAGTAAGTCCGTGGGACTGTGCGGACTTGCTCTTCGCTAATTTATCTCGCGGCTGCGAAATCCGTCCGCGCCGCGGATATTGCGCGCATCTCCATTATCGAAATAAGAAAAATCTCGCGCGCAGACCGGATTAAGCGCAGCGACCGCTTCTTGCCAGGAATAAAGCGATCGGAAGTCAAGGTATCGCCGGCGGACGCAAAAATCCTCAGGCAGCGCGCGCGAGTGCACCTTCCACACGCTCGAGCGCCAGTCCTTCCTCAATGTCTTCGACCGCCGCGAGTTCGCGCGCCAGCCGGTCCAATGCCGCCTCGTATAATTGTCGCTCGCTATACGATTGCTCCGGCTGGCCTGCGGAACGGTATAGATCGCGCACAACCTCTGCGATCGCGACCAGATCGCCAGAGTTGATCTTGGCCTCGTATTCCTGCGCGCGCCGGCTCCACATCGTGCGCTTGGCCCGTGGCCGCCCCTTCAAGGTCTTCAGGGCCGCCTGGATGGTTTCGGGAGTGGACAAGCGCCGCATGCCAACCGACTTTGCCTTGCCGGTCGGGACTCGCAGCATCATTTTGTCTTTTTCGAATGCGATCACGAACAATTCCATGTTCATTCCCGCAATTTCCTGCTGTTCCACGTCAATGATCTTCCCGACGCCGTGCGCGGGGTAAACGATAAATTCATTAACCTGAAAATCGTCGGATGCCATAGCGGTCAACACCGCGTCGTCCTTTTCAAGAAACGCCGAGGTCTTTCGAGCCATATTTTTTCCCTTGCTTGTTGTCGCGTCATCGGGCTCGATACACACCAGATAGCAGCCGGAAACGCGAGGATATCCCACGCCACGTCAGTTACGCGCGTTCCGATGTCCTGATTTTTTGCCGGGCTCGTCTTCGAACCAGATAGATACTATAGCACAAATGTCACGTTTGGAAAGGTGCGTTAACCGCCGAACAGGCCCAGCCACAGACGCAAATGCGGTTCGGGTGCAATGTCGCGCTAACCGCCGGGCCGGTCGGTGAAATAGTTTTCGAATTTGTCAGGGGCATCTTTGTAATCGTCGGCGTCGGCGGGCGGTGTTCCTTTGACGGTGATATTAGGCCAGACCACCGCGTACTTGGCGTTCAGCTCCGCCCACTTCTCGATTCCTTCGACGGTGTCCGGCACAATCGCTTCGGCGGGGCATTCCGGTTCGCAAACGCCGCAATCGATACATTCGTCCGGGTGGATCACCAGCATGTTTTCGCCTTCGTAGAAGCAGTCCACCGGACAAACCTCCACGCAATCCATGTACTTGCACCGAATGCAGGCATCCGTAACCACGTAGGTCATTCAACGTCCCCAACAGCGACCCCGGCTGTCCGTCATAGACATCCAAGATACTTCAATGGGCGGCGGAACGTGCTTGCGCGCGCTTACGCGCCGCGCCACGATCCACGTCGGATACATAAAGAAGTCCGGCGACCCGAGAGATCAGATTGGCTTCATAGTCATCGACATCGCCATCTGCGTAGGCAATATCCCACAGCATCTCTATCAAATCAATCCGGCCGGCAGCATCGAAGCCTTCCTTAACCGTATGAGTAAAACGAAATAGACCGCCGGTCTGGGCCTGTTGCGATTCCGCAAGTTGAAGCAAAGTGTCGGCTTCGTCCGGCGCCAGATTGAAGCGGCCGGTCAGCAGATTCATGATCGCATTTCGCTCCAAGTCACTGAAATCGCTGTCCAAACGGGCGGATTCGACCATCAGGCAGGCGGCGGCGAGGAGGCGCGGGTCGAGGCCCGTTAGGCTGGGTTCGCGATGCGGCGCGGCAAAGAAGGCTTTGATTCTATTCAGCATCGGCGGGTTTTATCACGCCCGGCGGTGCGGCGGCAATGCGGCCGGACGGCGCGGCCGGGTCGAGCGGAACGTAGAGCTGGCGTGCCTCGGGAGGCGGCCCGCGGCGGATGCCAATAGATGAAATGCGGACCACAAGCACTTGGGAACGAAGGGAAATCGTCAGCGCGTCGCCCGGCCGGACCTGGCGGCTGGACTTGTCGACCCGCCGCCCATTGAGGCGAATGAATCCGTCCTCGACCATGCGCGCGGCAAGCGAGCGGGTCTTGAAAAACCTGGCATACCAAAGCCATAGGTCGATTCGTTGCGATCCCGGATCGAGGGTCGGGGCCGTCATGCCGGGATCAGGTCGCGCAGGCGCGCGAAGGGCGAGTCCGTGACGTGCGGCTGGCCTTGTAATGGCTTGATTCGGCGAACGGATTTGGGCGCGCGCCAGAGCGGGACGCCGTCCTCGCCCGCGACCGGGCGATAGCCGAGCGCGCGCAGGATGCCGTGCAGCTCGGCCGGTTGACAACCAAGTTCCATGGCCGGTTCCGGTGGGGTGACAAAGGGTGCCGCGTCGTGGAACGCGCGGAGACGATCCAGGAGCTTTTCGACCATGTCGACCCGCACCGCGCGCGGCCCGAGGACGACGAAACCCTGGAGGCGCAGCGCCGCGGTCGCCGATACTTCGTCTGATGCTATACTTTCGCTATACTTGGCGATCGGCAACGAGGTGGTCCCGGCCGGGACGAGCGGCGGCGGCGGCGCGCTCAGGCCCCTCGCGCCGGCCCAGAGCAGCAGCTTCAGCCGCGCGGCGGCCGGCTTCAGCACCGCCGGCAGGAAGACGTGGCGCTGGCCGAAGCGGACACCGAGCCGGCGCAGGGCCGCGCGATCGGCCTTGGACAGGCCGCGCAGGTCGGCGTCCATGGCGGGGCGGTCGACGATGCCGTGCGCCTCGGCCAGGCGGAAGGCGATACCGCGGGCGAGCCCGGCCAGGCCCTCGGCCGCGCGCAGCCGGCACAGGGGGTCGAGGTCGGCCGCGATGCGCGCGTCGAGCCAGGCACGCAGGCGGGCGCTTACCCGGTCGCGCGCCGCCGCCGACAGCAGGTCGTCGTGCAACAGCGCGATCGTGGGGCCGAGCAGCCAGGATTCGGCCCGCGCGGCCTCGGCGCCGAGCTTCGCCACCTGGGCGCCGCGCCAGACCAGGATTCCGGAATCGGTCAGGCGGATGTCGGCGTCGGCGGCGCCGGCCAGCGCGTCGGCGCGCTGCGCGATCTCGGATTGAAGCGCGGCGAGCCCGGCATGGCGCAGGGTGCGTTCGTGCACACCCTCTGCCCGCGGGTCGGCGACGAAGCGGAAGCCGTCCAGCCTGCCGACGAATTCGCCCTCGACCAGCACCTCGCCCTCGGCCGAGACCGAGGCGATCAGGCTTTCGCGCTGGCGCAGACGGCGCATCAGCACGGCGGTGCGGCGGTCGACGAAACGCTGGGTCAGGCGCGCGTGCAGCGCGTCCGACAGGCGGTCCTCGATCGCGCGGGTGCGCTCCTGCCAATGGGCGGCATGCTTGAGCCAGGCGGCGCGGTGGGAGATGTAGGTCCAGGTGCGGATATGGGCGAGGCGGCCGGACAGGGTGTCGACCTCGCCCTCCACCCGGTCGAGGCGCGCGACCTGGGCCGCGACCCAATCCTCGTCGAGCACGCCGGTTGGCCCGCTCAGGTGCCGGTAGATGTGGCCGAGCAGGCGGACGTGCTCGTCCATCGAAACCTTGCGGAAATCCGGAATCTGGCAGACCTGCCACAGGCGGTGCAGGCCGGCGCGGCCGGCGGCGAGGCGCGCCACCTCGTGGTCGCGCGACAGGATCTTCAGGGTGATCAGGTCGTCGGCGTCGCGCGCGCGGATCAGGCCGCGGGCGGGCGGCGGCGCCTCCAGCCCGCGGATCAGGCCGTTGAGCGAGCCGAAATCCAGCTCCGGGTTGCGCCATTGCAGGACGCGGACGGGATCGAAGCGGTGGTTCTCGATCTGCTCGATCAGGCCGGCATCGGGCATTTCGGCCTCGCCCGTGGTGCCGAAGCTGCCGTCGTTCATGTGGCGGCCGGCGCGGCCGGCGATCTGCGCCACCTCGACCGCGCCCAAGGGGCGGAAGTGGTGGCCGTCGAACTTGCGCAAGCCGGCGAAGGCGACGTGGTCGACATCCATGTTGAGGCCCATGCCGATCGCGTCGGTCGCGACCAGGAAGTCGACCTCGCCGGACTGGTAGAGCTGGACCTGCGCGTTGCGGGTGCGCGGGCTGAGCGCACCGAGCACCACGGCGGCGCCGCCGCGCTGGCGCCGGATCAGCTCGGCGATGCCGTAGACGCCCTCGGCCGAGAAGCCGACGATGGCGCTGCGCCGGGGCAGGCGGCCGAGCTTTTTCGGCCCGGTCCAGGTCAGGCTGGAAAAGCGCGGGCGGGTGACGAATTCGGCGTCGGGCAGGAGCGCGCGGATGACCGGGCGCATGGTCTCGGCGCCGAGGAACAAAGTCTCGTAGCGGCCCCGCGCCCGCAGCAGCCGGTCGGTGAAGACGTGGCCGCGTTCCGGGTCGGCGCAAAGCTGGATCTCGTCGACCGCGAGGAAGTCGAAATCCTGGCCGTCGTCGCGTTTCGGCGGCATCGCCTCGACCGTGCAGACGAAGAAGCGCGCCTGGGGTGGCACGATGCGCTCCTCGCCCGTGACCAGGGCGACTTTGGCGGGGCCGTGCGTCACGACGATGCGGTCATAGATCTCGCGGGCGAGCAGGCGCAACGGCAGGCCGATCACCCCGGTCGGGTGGCCCAGCATGCGTTCGATCGCGTAGTGGGTCTTGCCGGTATTGGTCGGCCCCAGCACGGCGACGACCCGGCCGCCGGTCTTGCGCGCGATGGGAAGGTCGGGGCGGCGCGACGGGTGGTGGGGATGCGCGGGGCGCCGGTGCGGCTGGTCCGCCGTTGCGTTGGGGACGGACGCGCGGGGAACGGGGGCGGGGCGCGCGATCGGGCCGAGGTCGGCGCCCATCGCCGACGCGTGGGAAGCCGCGCCGGCGGGGACGATGCCTGCAGCCGGGCGTTCGGGACTCGCCGGTACCCTCGCCATGCCGGTTAGAGTCGGGGGTTCGACGGGCGGATGCAAGGGTTGAGGGGCGGCAGGCCGTTCGCTTCTCCCTTCTCCCCGCGCGGACGGGGAGGAGGTGGCGACCCCGGATTTGATCCGGGGGTGCCAGATGAGGGGGGGACGTTGGAGTCGTAATGACGGTGGAAGGGGCGGCGTTGCCCTGCCTCGCGCTCGCAATTGCGAGGAGGGCGGGAACCCGACGAAGCAATCCAGGCTGGAGCGGTGGCGCACTCACCTTCCCTCCCCCGTGTGGGAGGGTGGTCCGGAGCGCAAGCGACGGACCGGGTGGGGGCCGCTGCAGTCATAACCACCCCACCCGGCTGCCGGCGCAGCCCCCCTCCCCATCGAGGGGAGGGGAAGAAGGTGGATTGCTTCGCTGCGCTTGCAATGACGAATGGGAAGCTCCTAACCACGCGGGCGGCGCAAAGATGGATTGCGTCGCCCGCGGCGGGCAACGACAATTCCGCGTCGAGGCGATGGAGGGACGCGATGAAGGTCGATGCGCTGCTCGAGACCGGGCTGGACGAGGCGCTGCCGCGGCGTATCGCGGAGTTGGAGGCGATGGGCTATGACGGCTTCGCGATGGCGGAGACGTCGCACGACCCGTTCCTGCCGCTGGTCGTCGCCGCCGAGCACACCAGGCGGATGGAGCTGGTCACCTCGATCGCGGTGGCGTTCGCGCGCAACCCGATGATCTTGGCCAGCCTCGGCAACGACCTGCAGGCCTATTCCAAGGGACGCTTCATCCTCGGCCTCGGCTCGCAGATCAAGCCGCATATCGAGAAGCGTTTCTCGATGCCGTGGTCGCACCCCGCCGCGCGCATGCGCGAGATGATCCAGGCGCTGCATGCGATCTGGGCGACGTGGGAGGAGGGCGTGCCGCTCAACTTCCGGGGCGAGTTCTATACCCACACCCTGATGACGCCGGCCTTCTCGCCGGAGAAGCACGGCTTCGGCCGGCCCAAGGTGTTCCTGGCCGCGGTCGGGCAGGGCATGACCGAGGTGGCGGGCGAGGTCGCCGACGGCCTGCTCGTCCACGGCTTCACCACCGAGAAGTACATGCGCGAGGTCACGCTGCCGACGATCGAGGCGGGGTTGGCGAAATCGGGCCGGACGCGCGCGGACTTCCAGGTCTCTTTTCCGATCTTCGTCGTCTCCGGCGCCGATGCGGAAAGCTTCGAGAAGGCGAGGGCCGGCATCAAGCAGCGCGTGGCGTTCTACGGCTCGACGCCCAACTACAAGCCGGTGCTCGACCGGCACGGCTGGGGCGATCTGCAACCGGAACTCAACCTGCTGTCGAAGCAGGGGCGCTGGAAGGAGATGGGCGAGCTGATCGGCGACGACGTGCTCGACGCCTTCGCCGTGGTGGCGGAGCCGGACCAGGTCTCGGCGAAGATCCGCGCGCGCTTCGGCGACCTGGTCGATCGGGTGACGGTGATGTTCCCGTTCGTCGCGCCGGCGCGCCGCGCCGACATGGTGCGCGGGCTGAAGGCGGCGTAGAGGTTTGCAGGCCGGGCGCGCGACATGGTTCGGCCCCGCTGCCCCCGCCGCGTCGCCCCCACCCGGCCGCTAGCGCGGCCACCCTCCCCACGAAGGGGGAGGGTTGTTAGCGGCGGCGTGAACATGAATCGACCGGCACGGACGGCCGTAGCAATATTGGGAGGAATGGGATGAAGGTCGACGCGGAACTGCCGTTCAAGGCCAGCAGCAAGGTCGCGGACGTGGCGCGGACGCTCGAGGAGACCGGATTCGACGGCGCCGCGGCGATCGAGACCGGGCACGACCCGTTCCTGACGCTGATGCTGGCGGCCGAGCACAGCACCAGGCTGGGGCTGCACACCGCCATCGCGGTCGCGTTCGCGCGCAGCCCGATGACGCTGGCCTCGACCGCCTACGACCTCAACGGCTTCGCGCAAGGCCGCTTCACGCTCGGGCTCGGCTCGCAGATCAAGGCCCATATCGAGAAGCGGTTCTCGATGCCCTATTCGCATCCGGCGGCGCGCATGCGCGAGTTCATCGAGGCGCTGCACGCGATCTGGGCCAATTGGCAGGAGGGCACGCGGCTCGATTTCCGCGGGCAGTTCTACAATCACACCTTGATGACGCCGGTCTTCACGCCGGAGCGGCACGAATACGGGCCGCCCAGGGTGCTGGTCGCCGCGGTCGGCCCGCTGATGACCGAGGTGGCGGTCGAGGCGGGCGACGGCGTGCTGGTCCACCCGCTGACGTCGGAGCGCTACCTGCGCGAGGTGACGCTGCCGATCGTCGCGAAGTCGCTGGCCAAGGTCGGCAAGACGCGCGCGGACGTGCAGCTTGCCTATCCGGTCTTCGTGGTCTCCGGCGACACGGAGGAAACGTTCGCCAAGACCGCGCGCGCGACGCGCGAGCGGATCGCCTTCTACGGCTCGACTCCTGCGTATCGCGGCGTGCTCGACCTGCACGGCTGGGGCGATCTGCAGCCGGAGCTGAACCTGCTGTCCAAGCAGGGGCGGTGGAAGGAGATGGGCGACCTGATCGGCGACGACATGCTGGACGCCTTCGCCGTGGTGGCGGAGCCGGACCAGGTGGTCGCCAAGCTGCGCCAGCGCTATACCGGCCTCGTCGACCGGGTCGCGGTCGGCTTCAACTTCGTCGCGCGCGACAAGCGCAAGGAACTGGTCCGCGCGCTCCAGGCCGCGTAGCGGTCACAGCAAATCCAGCACCTGCCGGCCGTGGGCGGCGACCCGCGGCCGGTCGATGACGTGGGCGATGCGGCCGTCCGGACCGATCACGAAGGTAACGCGATCGGCGAGACCGGCCAGGGCGGTCAGGAACGACAGCGGCCCGCCGCCGCCGATCACGCCGTAGGCGCGCGCGATTTTCCTGTCCGGGTCAGCGAGCAGCGGGAACGGCAGGTTGTGGCGTGCCGCAAAGCGCCGGTGCGAATCGGCGCCCTGGGTCGAGACACCGAGGATCGCGGCGCCCCTGGCGCGGATCGCCGCGTCGGCATCGCGCAGCGCGCAGGCCTGGGCGGTGCAGCCGGGCGTGAAGTCCTTCGGATAGAAATAGAGCACCAGCGTCCGGCCGCGATAATCGGCGAGGCCGGTTTCGGCGCCGTCGCTCGTGGCGCCGCGGAAATCGGGGGCGGCGTCGCCCGGCCTGGGCCGCATCGCCGTCACCCCGTCTTCGGCCGCCGCGCCTTCGACCGCCCTCGGGTCAGGCGCCGTCGGCGCTGGTCGCGGTCGTGCTGCCGCCGGTAGGCCCGACCGCCGCGCGCATCCGCGTCAGCAGCGCGGACACGTCGCCGCCATTGTTCTGGATCACCGAATCGAATTGCGAGCGCAGGGTGATCGCCATGCTGACGCCCTCGACTACCACGTCGACGACGCGGCCCTGGCCGTCCTGCACCCAGATGCGCCAATCGACGTCGACCGGCGGCGCGCCGTTGGTCTGGTTGACCCGGCTGCGCACCATGACGAGCGAATCGCTCTCCGTCTGGCCGCCGGTCACGGTGATGGTCTGGCCCGAATAGTCGGCGAAGCGCGCGACGTAGTTGCTGAGCAGCCAATCCTGGAACAGCGACTTGAATTCCTCGCGCTGCTGCGCGCTCGCGGTGCGCCAGTAGCGGCCGAGCGTGAAGCGGGCGATGCGCGGGATATCGACGTCGGTCTGCAGCATGGTGCGGAACTTGGCGATCCGCGCCTCGCGCGTCAGCGATTTGTCGGCCAGCACGTCGATGCCCTGGACCGACAGGTTTTCGACGAACGACTGCGCCAACGTGACATTGCTCGCGTCGGCGCGCGCTTTCGCCGGCGCCATGCAAAGCACAAGCGAAAGCAGCGCGGTGACATAACCGATCCCCGCGGCCAGCCGTTGCCGATCGTGCATGCGAACCCCCCGCCCCATCGTTGCCGTCATCCCCCGTTGACGCCCGGTCAGCTTCCCGATCCGGACCCGTCCATGTCGTCGAACTGGAAATCGGACGGCGAGTAGCTCGGCGTCGCCGTCGACGCGGTGGCGCCGTTCCGGATTTCCGCCGCGCGATGCTGGCGATAGAGGCTGCGCACGGCGGCGTAGAAGTCGAGCGAAGTGCGCTGGATCTCGTCCAGCGATTCGATGTTGCGCGAGCGTTCGTCGACCATGTCGACCACCGTGATCCCCGCGGGCGCCCAGAAGCCGTTGAACACCCAGAACGACGGGTCGGTGACGGTATCGGCGGGGAAGCCGATCGCGTCGCGCGGCGGCTTCGGGCCGAGGAACGGCAACACCACGTACGGTCCTTCCTGGACGCCCCACACGCCCAGCGTCTGGCCGAAATCCTCCTGATAGTTCGGGATGCCCATGTCGGTGGCCGGGTCGAACAGGCCGCCGAAGCCAAGGGTCGCGTTCACTGCCGCGCGCCCGAAGCTGGTGAACGCCCGATTCGCATTGCCCTGCAGGATCGCGTTCACGATCGTGATCGGCGCGTGCCAGGTGTCCAGCACCCCACGGACCGAGTCGCGGACCGGCTGGGGCAGGGCGGCACGATAGCCCTTGGCGACGGGCTTGAAGACGTAGCGGTCGAGCGTCATGTCGAACGCGAAGACCTTGCGGTTCATCGGCTCCCACGGGTCGTTCGCCGCGTTATAGGCCGCGATCTCCTGCGGGTTGTTCGCCGTCGGCTTGGTGGCGCAACCGGAAACGGTCAGGCCGGACAGCAGCAGGACCAGACCCAGCACCGCCCTGCTACCGCTTCGCATGGCGCGCGCCCCTGCCGGCGTTTCCTCGCAACCGCTCATCCGACTCCCCCCGAAGAACCCGAAACGCCGCCGCCGTCGCGCCCCGCGGCACCGACGCACAACCACACGGCGGTTATAAAGCGGGTTGGAACAGCAATCTATCGCTTTGATGAACTTGGACTAACGGGCGCGCAAGTTCGTCGCCAGCGTGCCGCCCGCGCCACGCCTATCATGCCCCCGACGGTGTTCCGTAGCCGAGTTGACGGCGGAGAAACGGGATAGACAGCAATGCTTTGTCATTCGATATTTCCATAACACTTTAACGAATTGGGACATGCGTGGGCGGATCGGTCGTCGGCATGTTGCGCCGCGCCAATTCATCGTTGCATCGGCCGGGCGGCGGCGGCTAAAGCATCTGCCGGCGGCGTGTCGGCACATTGCGATGCCGATCGGAAAAATTCCGTTATCCCACAGGGTGCGTTCAGCCCTGCGCGTCGCGCCGCATTCGGTCTGCGCCGCGCGCGGCGTCGGCGATTCGGAAAGCGGACCGCCACGCCTTGCGGGCGTCGGCGGTTCTAGCGTGGGCCGCCGCGCCTTGCGGCGTCGGCCAGGGGAGTCGTGTCACGGAAAGCCATGTCGTCGCCTGAGCCGCAGTCCAGCCCGTCGGCGCGGCACGGCGCCATCGTTGCGATCGTCGAGTGGCTGCAGGGCCACGCGCGTCTTGTGTTCGCGCTGGCGCTGGCGCTGACCGTGGCGTGCGGCGTCTATGTCGCGCGGACCTTCACGATCACCACCGATTTCGAGGCGCTGCTGTCGCCGAACCTGCCGTTCCAGCGCGACGCGGCGGCGTTCGCGCGCGCCTTCCCGCAATTGCAGGACGCGCTGGTCGTGGTGGTCGACGGGCCGACCCCGGCTTTGGCCCGCGAGGGCGCGGAACGGCTGGCCGCCCGCCTGACGGCGGCGAAGGCCCTGTTCCCCGACGTCTATGTGCCCGAAAGCCCGTTCCTCGTCGCCCACGGCCTGCTCTATCTGGAGCCCGCCCAGTTGCAGGAGGTGGCGGGCCAGCTCACCCAGGCGCAGCCGCTGATCGGCACGCTGGCCGCCGATCCCGGCCTGCGCGGCCTTGCCGGGCTGATCGGCCAGGTCACCTCGCCCGAAGCCGCCAAGGCGGGCGCCGATCTTTCGGGCTTCGCGCCCGTATTGACGGCGCTGGCCGACACTGTGACCGCGACCGACCGGGGCGCGTTCCACCCGATGGCCTGGTCGGCGCTGATGCAGGACGGCGCCGGTGAGGGCGGCGGCGCGCGGCAATTCATCGTTGTGCGCCCGACGCTCGGCAGCGACCCGCTGCAGCCGGGCGCGCCGGCCATGGACGCCGTCCGGCGGGCGGCCGCGGCGGCGGACCTCGACGCCGCGCATGGCTTCCGCGTGCGCCTGACCGGGCCGGTGGCCCTGGATGCGGCGCAGGTTCACGCGGCGACCGAGGGTACGGTCGGCGCCGGCCTGCTGACCGTCGGCCTGCTGGCGCTGCTGCTCGGCGTCGGCCTCTACAGCCTGCGGATCGCGGCGGCGATCCTGCTGGTGCTGGCGATGAGCTTCGTGTGGAGCGCCGCGCTCGCCCTGGCCGTGGTCGGGCCGTTCAACCTGATCTCGATCGCCTTCGCCATCCTGTTCATCGGGCTCGGCGTCGATTTCGGCATCCAGTTCGCGGTGCGCTATACCGAGGACCTGTCGGTGTCCGGCGCGCGCCGGCCGGCTTTGCGCGCGGCCCTGTTCGGCGCGGCGCGGTCGCTGACACTGGCCGCGTCGGCCGCGGCGATCAGCTTCTATGCGACGGTGCCGACGCACTATTCCGGGCTCGCCGCGCTCGGCGTGGTCTCGGGCACCAGCATGCTGGTCGCGCTCGCCGCCACCCTGGTCGTGCTGCCCGCGGTGCTGGCGGTGCTCGCCGGCGGCGGCCGGCATCGCGGGCGCATGCGCTATGGCGGGTTCGGCCGCCTGGCATTGCACCGCCACAGCAAGGTCATCGTCGGGGTCGCGCTGCTGGCGGGGCTGGTCGCGCTGCCTTTTGCGCTGAACGTCGGCTTCGACGCCGATCCGGCCAGCGTGCAGGACCCGCGCGCCGAGGCGGTGCAGGTGTTCGACGAGATGCGCCACAGCGACCCGGCGTCGCTCTACACGATCGACGTGCTGGCGCCGGACGAGAAGGCGGCCGAGGCGCTGGCCGCGCGACTTTCGCGCCTGCCCACGGTCGCGCGGGCGCTGACACTGGGCTCCTTCATTCCCGACGACCAGGGCACGAAGCTCGCCGCGATCCAGGAACTGGCGATGATCGTGCCGCCCTTCACCCTGGCGACGCCGCGATCGGCGCCGACGGACGCGGGGGGGGCGCAGGCGGCGCTGGCCGACCTGCGGACGCGGCTCCGCGCCGTGCCGGCCGACGGGCCGCTGGGCGCGGCGGGGGCGCGCCTCAACGCCGCGCTCGATCGATTCGTGGCGCGCCACGGCCGGGACGACGCGGCGGTCCTGCGCCTGCAGCACCGGCTGATCGGCGACCTGCCGGAGACGGTCGCGACGGTGCGCGAGACCCTGACCGCGGGGCCGGTCACCCGCGACGACCTGCCGGCCGCCCTGCGCGCGCGCTATCTCAATCCGCGCACCGGCCAGGCGCGGGTCGAGGTGTTCTCGAAGCTCGACGTCACGCGGCCCGAGAACCTGGAGCGGTTCGTCACGGAGGTCCAGTCGGTCGCGCCGCACGCCGCCGGCACGTCGGTCACGCTGGTCGAGACCGGCCGCGCCGTGGTGGCGGCGTTCCGCACCTCCACCATCCTGGCCGCCGCCGGCATCTTCGCGCTGCTGTTCCTGGTCCTGCGCAATGTCGGCCGCGTGCTGCTGGTCCTGCTGCCGCTCAGCCTGGCCGGCGTGCTCACCCTGGCGACGATGGCCGTACTCGGCATCTCCTTCAACCTGGGCAACGTCATCGTCCTGCCGCTGATGATCGGGCTCGGCGTCGCCTTCGGCGTCTATTTCGTGCTGCGCTGGGCGGAGGGGATCGCGGTGGAAGACGTGCTGCGCACCAGCATGCCGGACGCGGTGCTGCTGAGCGGGCTGGCGACCATGGTCTCGT
>JBDZUN010000034.1:0-17524 GCA_040255145.1 Hyphomicrobiales bacterium
GAACGGTATCTCGACGTCATTGCCGGAGGACGTTCAGCACGCCTTGCTGGCGACCATACCGGGGTTGGAGCGCGCGACGGTGCTGCGCCCCGGCTATGCCATTGAATACGACTATGTCGACCCGCGCGCGCTGCACGCGTGGCTCGAGACGCGCGCCGTTGCGGGCCTGTTTCTGGCCGGGCAGATCAACGGTACCACCGGTTATGAGGAGGCGGCGGCCCAAGGTCTGGTCGCCGGCCTGAATGCCGCGCTGCGCTGCGCCGGGGGTGGACCGGTCACATTCGATCGGGCGGAAGGTTATCTGGGCGTGATGATCGATGACCTGGTGACGCGGGGCGTGACCGAGCCCTACCGCATGTTCACCTCGCGCGCCGAATACCGGTTGACCCTGCGCGCCGACAATGCTGACCGGCGGCTGACCACGCGCGGTGTCGCGCTCGGCTGCGTTGGGGCCCGGCGCGCCAGCGCGTTCGCGGCCAAGCAGGCGGCTTTGGTCGAGGCGGAACAGCTCCTCTGCCGTCTGACGTTGACCCCGAGCCGGGCGCGGGCGCGCGGTCTGGACGTCAACCTCGACGGCATCGCCCGCTCGGCGCGCGATCTCTTGCGCTATCCCGGAATGGACGTAGCGCGCCTCGCGGCGATCTGGCCGGAACTCGGCGGTTTGCGCCGGGATGTGCGCGAGCAGGTAGAGATCGACGCGCTTTATGCCGGCTATCTGGACCGGCAGGAGGCCGATATTCGTGCGTTCCGCAAGGACGAATCGCTCGAGCTGGATTCGGCATTCGAATACGACACCGTACCGGGCCTCTCGGTCGAGGTGCGGCAGCGTCTGGCGCACGCGCGTCCCGCGACCTTGGGTCAAGCTGGGCGGATTGAAGGTGTCACCCCGGCCGCTTTGACAGCGCTCCTGCTCGTGGCGCGCGGCCCTCGCCGGCATTAGGCGTGAGCGTACCCTACGGCCCCGCCGACTTCGCCCGCGATCTGAGTGTTCCACGTGAAACACTCATGCGGTTGGAGGCTTACGGCGCGCTGCTCTATCGCTGGCAGAATGCGATCAATCTGGTTGCGTCGAGCAGCCTGCCCGACCTGTGGCGGCGCCATATGCTCGATTCAGCGCAATTGTGCGAGTTGGCGCCGCCGGGCGCGCGGGTCTGGCTCGACCTTGGCAGCGGCGCAGGGTTTCCTGGCCTCGTCGTTGCCGCCCTGTGGGCCGGCCGACCGGATTTCGCCGTCCACTTGGTTGAGAGCGACCGGCGCAAATGCGCTTTCCTGCGCGTCGCTGCCGCCGAAATGAACGTGCCCGCAACCATCCATGCCTGCCGGATCGAGGCCGCGCCGATCCCAGCGCTACCCGTCGACGTGATTTCGGCGCGCGCGCTAGCGCCGCTCGACCGCCTTTTGGGTTATGCTGCGCGCTTCGCAGGCGCCGATACGACGCTCCTGCTGCCGAAGGGACAGGACGTGCACCAGGAACTGGACGTCGCGGCGCGGCTTTGGCGCTTTCAGGCCGACTTGATGCCCAGCCGATCGGATGCCGAAGGCCGGATCGTGGTCATCGCTGGATTCGCCCATGCCTGAAGCGAAGGACGGTCAGGCCCCGCCTCGCCGGCCGCGCGTTCTGGCGATCGCAAACCAGAAGGGCGGCGTTGGCAAGACCACCACTGCGATTAACCTGGCGACCGCGCTGGCGGCGGCGGGTGAACGCGTCCTGGTGCTCGACCTCGACCCGCAGGGCAATGCCAGCACCGGGCTCGGCATCGGGCCGGAGCGGCGCGATCCCTCCAGCTACGAGGTGCTGTTGGACGGCGCCGAGCTTGGCGGCGCCGTGGTGTCGTCCGACGTGCCTGGCCTGTTCGTCGTCCCGGCGACCGCCGACCTGTCGAGCGCTGAGATTGAGCTTGCGGGCTTGCCGCGCCGCAATCACAGATTGCAGGATATCCTGGCTGGGGCCGACGCGCTCGGCGGTTTCGCCCACGTCGTGGTCGATTGCCCGCCATCGCTCGGACTGCTCACCCTGAACGCGCTGACCGCCGCCGACGCGGTGTTGGTGCCGCTGCAATGCGAGTTCTTCGCGCTTGAGGGCCTGAGTCAACTTTTGCGCACGGTCGACACAGTGCGCGAGCGCCTCAATCCTCGGCTCGAAATCGAGGGCGTGGTGCTGACCATGTTCGATCGCCGCAACAATTTGTCCGAACAAGTGGCAGCCGATGTACGAGGCGTGCTTGGCGACACGGTGTTCGAGACGGTGATCCCAAGGAATGTGCGGATTTCCGAGGCGCCGTCGCACGGCAAGCCGGCCTTGCTCTACGACCACCGCTGCCCCGGCAGCCAGGCCTATATCCGTCTTGCCCGTGAATTGCTGCGCCGCCGGCGCGCTACGCGGGCGGCTTGAGCCCGGAAAAGGAGCCCTGCGACCATGGCCGAGGAAACCAAGCGACGCGGGCTCGGGCGCGGCCTGTCCGCGCTGATCGGTGCCGATGACCTCGCGCCCGCGCCGGACCTTCAGCGCGCGCCCGAAACCGCGGTCGCGGTGGATCTGCTGGCGCCAAGTCCGCTGCAACCACGGCGTGTATTCGACGAGGACCGGCTGGAGGAATTGGTGGCCTCGATCCGCGCCCGCGGCGTGCTGCAGCCGATCCTGGTGCGCCCGGCGCCGAACCGGCCGGGCCATTATGAGATCATCGCCGGCGAGCGGCGCTGGCGCGCGGCGCAGCGGGCGCGGCTGCACACCGTGCCGGTGGTGGTGCGCGAGGCATCTGACGAGGAGACGCTGGAGCTCGCGATCATCGAGAACGTCCAGCGCGCCGACCTCAATGCGATCGAGGAGGCCACGGGCTATCGTCGCCTGATCGAGGAATTCGGCCATACCCAGGACGCGCTCGGCCGCCTGCTCGGCAAGAGCCGCAGCCACGTCGCCAACACCCTGCGCCTCCTGAACCTGCCGCCGCAGGTCCAGGACTGGCTGCGCCAGGGCCGCCTGACCGCCGGTCACGCCCGCGCGGTGGCCACAGCTGCGGCGCCGCTGGCGCTCGCCCGGCGCATCGTCAACGAAGGTTTGACCGTGCGCCAAGCCGAGGCGCTGGCGCGCGACGAGAGCCGCCCACCGCGCCCGGCCAAGGCGGCTGCGCCCGCCAAGGACGCCGACACCAGGGCGCTGGAGGGCGATCTGTCGGCTGCGCTTGGCTGCCGTGTCGCTATCGACCATCGCGGCGAGGCCGGCGAATTGCGTATCGCCTATCGGAGCCTGGATCAACTCGACCGGGTGTGCGCGCTGCTGTCCGCCGCACGCTGAGAGCGGAACGTCCGCGCAGGCCTATTCACCGCCTCCGGCGGCCGGCGGCGGCGATGCCGAACAGGGCGCGCGCGCACACCGCGTGCTCGGGCATGCCGGTGGTCTTGCAACGAATTTCGGCCTCGGTCAGCAGCGCCAGCGCGCCGGCCAGCCGTGCGCTGTCCCATTGCCGGATCTGCGCCCGGAACGCGTCCTGCCGCTTGAAGAAGATGGGCGGGCGAATCGCACGCACCGCAGATTCGACGTTGCCGCCCTGCTCGATGTACCCGACCGCAAGCTGTAGCTTCTGGACGTGGTTGGCCATCATGCGCAACATTCCCACTGGCGCCGACCCTTCGACGAAGGCGCGTTGGAGCGCCGCGTCCAGCCCGGTGATGTTGCCGGCGGCGGCGGTATAGACCACGTCGTCCATGGCGTGCACGGCGCCGCCGCCGATGCAGGCCTGTACGTCGGCCAGCGTGATCGGCCCCGGCGCGCCGTCCATGTACAGCACCAGCTTCTCCAGCTCGCGCCGGGTCAGCAGCCGGTCGGCGCCCAATTGGTTGGTCAGGGCGGCGAGCGCGGCGGGCTCGACGCCGAGTCCGGCTTCC
The DNA here is from genome assembly GCA_040255145.1 of Hyphomicrobiales bacterium. Taxonomy (GTDB): domain Bacteria; phylum Pseudomonadota; class Alphaproteobacteria; order JBDZUN01; family JBDZUN01; genus JBDZUN01. The sequence goes on from JBDZUN010000034.1 coordinate 3,883, forward strand.
GCCAGTGTCCCGCGCACCAGATCGCCGATCGCCTCGGCATCGTCCGGATAGCACGCCATCGCCGCGGCGTTCTTCGCGCCCTCGAACAGCTTGCGCAGGGCGGAGCGCGGCGTCAGCTCGCCAGCCTGGACGACAACCCGCGCCTCGACCGCGTCAAGCGCCAGCAGCGCCTCGAACAACACGGCCGCGTCCTCGCGCGGATTGCGCACGATTACGACGCGCCCGCCGCCGGTCAGGGCGCGTGCCTGCGCCTCGTCCTGCAACCGCGCCGGATCGGCGGCCAGGTCTGCCCCGCTCAGGTCGCTGACGCGGAACGGGTCCGACAGATCGGGCACCGCGTGGCGCGCCAGCACCGCGACCCGCTCGGCGACCAGGCCCGAATCGGGCCCGTGAATCAGGACCGCGCGGGTCGCCGGGTCCGGCGCGCGCAGGAAGGAATCGGCCTGGCGTCCTCTGAGCTGCACGGTCTCAGCGACTGGCCAGGGTGCGGCCAAAATAGCTCGCGACCCGCCCCTCGATCTGGCTCGCGATCAGCTCGCCGGCGTGCTCGGCGGCCGAGTCGGCCGATACCTCGGTCGCGAATTCCGAGCGCGTGACGTTGTAGGGCGCGATCACGCGGGCGCTCTCGGTCATCAGGGTCTGGCCGGTATTGGCGTCGCTCAGCCGGAACGTCGCCTTCAGGGTGTAATTGTAGCGCGAGATCGTCTCGTCATGCGCCAGCGATAGGCCGTGCGTCTGCTCGTTGAGGTGGATTTCCAGCCAATAGGTCGGGTGATCCGGCTCGCCATAGGGCGTCATCACGTCGAGCAGGTTGTTGCGCACGATCTGGCCGACCCGATCCGGGATCGGCGCGATCCGGACCCGGCCCATCGCGTCGCGCACCGGCGAGGTGCCGTCGGCATGGGTAGCGTAGGTGCGCTGGAAGCCGCAACCCGCCAGGATCAAACCGATCAAGGCAAGACAGGCGAACGCCACCATCCGCCCGGCGCGGTACTGGGTTTGTGGGCGGCGGCCATCCCCCCACCCGGTCCCTCGCGGTGCCCGGGACCACCCTCCCCACCAGGGGGAGGGTTTCCCCCACTTTCCCTCCCCTCGACGGGGAGGGTGGTCGGAGCGGACCTCCGGCCGGGCGGAGACGGCCCAGGCTCCGAGGCCGGTGCGGAGCCCCGGCCCCGGAAGGCCGTCGGAGGGGGGGCGGCGGACGGATCGGGCCGGCCTTTCGGTGGAAATAGACGCGTTCATGGCGGCGACATGGCTCACACCACGACGTTGACGATCCGGTTCGGCACGACGATCACCTTGCGCGCGGGTCGGCCTTCCATCGCCCGCCGCACGGGGTCGAGCGCGAGAGCCGCCTGCTCCAGCGCTCCCTGCGCGGCGTCGCGTGGCACCGTCACCTCGGCGCGCCGTTTGCCGTTGACCTGGACGGCGATGGTGATCTCGCCGCTCTGCACCAGGGTTGGGTCGGCGGCGGGCCACGCCGTTTCCGCGACCAGGGTGGCGTGGCCCAGCGCGGCCCAGGCCTCTTCGGCCAGGTGGGGCATCAGGGGTCCGATCAGCAGCACCAGGGTTTCCAGCGCCTCGCGCAGCACGGCCGGCGCGGGCTGCCCGTCCATCGCGCCTTGCGCCGCGCCGATCGCGTTGACCAGCTCATGGATACGCGCGACCCCGCGGTTGAACCGGAACGCCTCGATATCTTCGGTTACAGCCGCGATCGCCCGGTGCGCCGCCTGGCGCAGGGCAAGGCTGGCGCCGCCGGCATCGGTCGATGACCCCGCCGCGCCGGCCGGCGGCAAGGCGTCCGCCACTTCGTGGATCAGGCGCCACACGCGTTGGACGAAGCGCCAGGCGCCCTCGACCCCGGCCGCCGTCCATTCGCTGTCGCGCTCCGGCGGCGTGTCGGCCAGCATGAACCAGCGCGCGGTGTCCGCGCCGTACTGGGCGATGATCGCCTCCGGGTCGACCACATTGCACCTGGATTTCGACATCTTCTCGGCCGGACCGATAGTCACCGGCGCGCCGCTGTCGCCGTGCACCGGCCTGCCGTCGCGGGTGGCCACCTGCTCGGGATAGAGCCACTGGCCATTCGCGTCCCGATAGGTTTCGTGGATCACCATGCCCTGCGTGAACAATCCGGCGAACGGCTCGTCCAGCCCGACATAGCCGATCTGGCGCATGGCGCGGGTGAAGAAGCGGGAATAGAGCAGGTGCAGGATCGCATGCTCGACCCCGCCGATATACTGGTCGACCGGCATCCAGCGGTCGGCCGCCGCGCGCTCCACCGGCTGGTCGGCGGCGTGGGGCGAGCAGAAGCGCGCGAAATACCACGATGAATCGACGAACGTGTCGAAGGTGTCGGTCTCGCGCCGCGCCGGCGCGCTGCATTGCGGGCAGGCGACGTGCTTCCACGTCGGGTGATGGTCCAGCGGGTTGCCCGGGCGGTCGAAGCGCACGTCGTCGGGCAGCCGGACCGGCAGATCCGCGCGCGGCACCGGCACCACGCCGCACGCCTCGCAATGGATCACCGGGATCGGACAACCCCAGTAGCGCTGCCGCGACACGCCCCAGTCGCGCAGGCGATAATTGACCATGCGCTCGCCGCGACCCTGCGCCTCCAGTCGCGCGGCGACTGCTTCTTTCGCTGTCTCGACCTCCAGTCCATCGAGGAAGTCGGAATGGATCAGCACGCCATCCTCGGTGAACGCCTCGTCGCCGACGGACATGGCTTCCGGCGTCATATCGCGCGGCGCCACCACCAGGCGCACAGGCAGGCCGTATTTGCGCGCGAAGTCCAGGTCGCGCTGGTCGTGTGCCGGGCAGCCGAAGATCGCGCCGGTGCCGTATTCCATCAGGATGAAATTGGCGACATAGACCGGCAGCATCCGGCCCGGCACGAAGGGATGGACCGCGGAGAGGCCGGTTTCGACGCCCTTCTTCTCCGCCGTCTCCAAGGTCGCGACGCTGGTGCCGGCGCGCCGGCATTCCTCGACGAACGCCGCGATGGCGGGGTCGCGCGCCGCCGCCGTGGCGGCCAGCGGGTGGTCGGGCGCGACCGCACAGAAGCTCGCCCCGAACAGGGTGTCGCCGCGGGTCGTATAGATCTCGAGCGGCTCCGGCCACAGCGTCCCGTCCGACTCGACTAGGTCGAAGCGGACGCGCAGGCCCTCCGACCGCCCGATCCAGTTCTTCTGCATCAGCCGGACCTTCTCCGGCCAGCGGTCGAGCGTGTCGAGTGAGCGCAGCAGATCCTCGGCGAAGGCGGTGATGCGGAAGAACCACTGGGTCAGCTGGCGTTGCTCCACCGCTGCGCCGGAACGCCAGCCGCGCCCGTCGATCACCTGCTCGTTGGCCAGCACGGTCTGGTCGACCGGGTCCCAGTTGACCGCGGCCTCCTTCCGATAGGCCAGGTCATGGTCCAGCATGTCCAGGAACATGCGCTGCTCGTGGACGTAATAGCTGGCGTCGCAGGTCGCGAGTTCGCGCGCCCAGTCCAGCGACAGCCCCATCGCCTTGAGCTGCCCGCGCATGGCGGCGATGTTGGAATAGGTCCACTCCGCCGGGCTGACCCTGCGGTCGCGCGCCGCGTTCTCCGCCGGCAGGCCGAAGGCGTCCCAGCCCATCGGGTGCAACACGCTGAAGCCGCGCGCGCGCTTGTAGCGCGCCACCACGTCTCCCATCGTGTAGTTGCGGACATGGCCCATGTGGATGCGCCCCGACGGATAGGGGAACATCTCCAGCACGTAATATTTCGGCCGCGCCGCGTTGTCGCCCGCACGAAAGCAGCCGCGCGTCTCCCAAGCCGCCTGCCAGCGTGGCTCGGCCTCGGCGGGATCGTAGCGCGCGGGTTGGTCGTCCATCGTCGTCCTTCGCCTCAACCGTGCGCGGCGACCCGCAGCGCACGGGCGCGGGTCAGGATGGTGTTCTCAAGCTTGGTGGCGGTCGCCGGATCGGCCGGCGCGTCGATCCACTCCCCGGTCGTGGCGCGCACCTGGCGGAACAGGGCGACCTTGACCGCATCGGCGCGCAGCCGGTTGTCCAGCACGTAGACGGTGATCTTGAACCGCTCGCTCGGGCTTTCCGGCGTCGCGTACCAGTCGGTGATGACGACGCCGCCGAACGGATCGGCCGAGGCCAGCGGCATGAAGCTGACCGTGTCGAGCGCGGCGCGCCACAGGAAGCTGTTGACCCCGACGATCGGCGCGTTGCCGGCGCTGGTCGATTCGCTGCCGCTCAGGATATGGCCGAAATGAACCGGCCCAGGCTTCGGGTTCTTGGCGGGATCGACGGATTCGTTGGTGCCGCAGCCGACCAACGGAATGCAGGCCAGGGCGACCATCGCGCCGCCGAGGAGATATCTGGGAATCTTCACGCAATCACCCCCTGACGGGCCGGCCGGCCCAGGTTGGCTTCTTATAGGAAAGTGCGGAAATCGCGACAATGCCGAACCGTTGTGGCGGCCATGTGAACGATGTGGCGCGATCGCAACAATTTCGTGAAACCGCCGGCCGCGGCCGGCCGCGTGCTTGACCGTCCTACTGTGGATAACTCAAATAGACGGAGGCGGCCAGTCGGGCCGCAATTGTTCCGGGACGGACGCCATAGGCGCCCCCGCCGGGAGGGGAACGGCGCAGGCGAAAGATGACAAGACCGGGGATATGGGGTCTCGTCGCCTGCTTCGCCGTTTTGACGATGATCTTGCCGGCCTGGGCCGACGACGTCCAGTTCAAGACCGGCGGGTCCTATGAAGCATTGTTCGGCGCCGGGGGGCGGCCGGTCGGGTCCATTGCGGGGAACCCGACCGCGCCCGGCCGCGTCTCCGGCTTTGTCGGCGCCAAGCTTTCGGGACGATCCGGCGACGCGTCGCCGTTAGAACAGTACCTGTTCATCCAGGGCAACGTCGGCGAGGTCAATCTGGGCCCGGGCCGCGGGCCGGCTTATTCGATGCAGTTCACCGCGCCCTATTCCGGCGACATGCCAGGGGGGGCTGCGCTGTCCGCCATCCCCCATGCCGCTGCCGGCGCGCGCTCGGCCAGCTATGTGCTGCTGGCCGGCCAGGCCTACCGGCTCGGTTATTTCACGCCACGCTTCGTCGGGATGACCGGCGGCCTGTCGCTGGGCGCTTCCGGGGCGCCGTCCGCGCCGGTCGAGGCGACGCCCCCGGCCGGCCGCCTCGACGAAGCCTATGAGAATTTCGAGATCGGCGCGAGCTACGTGGCGCGGTTCGATACGCTCGAGCTCGCCTTGTCCGCCGGACACGAAGGCGCGCGCAGCGAACGCGGCCTGACCCCCGACGCCAACGCCTGGAACGTCGGGTTCGGCCTGTCCTATGCCGGCTTCAAGATCGGCGGCGCCTACTACAATGCCGAGGATATGATGCTCGACCTGCCGGCGCTGCCGCGCATGCGCGAGCAGGGTTACAGCCTTGGCCTCGGCTATGGCGGTTCCGACTGGTGGATCGGGACCGGCATATCCCGCCTGACGCAGAAGCTCGACCGCTCCGGCTCAATCGGCTCCGGGACGACGGCCTATCGCCTGGGCGGCGAATACCGGCTCAGCCCCGGCATGATGATCTTCTCCGATGTCATGCTGTACAACACCGACGCTGGCGGCTCCGGCCCCCGTGGCCCGGCCATCGACGACAACCGCGCCTTCCTGCTTGGCATCGACCTGAGCTTCTAGAGCGTTTCCAGCAAAAGTGGATGCCACTTTTGCGGTTCGGAAACGCGATAAATCCAGGACTTAGAGATCGTTCAGCGTTCCATGAAACGGTGAACGGCTCTAACCGCCGATACCCTCGACCAGCGCTGAAATCCCCGCGAACCCGGCCATGCCGCAGGCGTTGAGCCGGCGGCGCGCACGCCCGTCGATCCCGCCCAGAGCATAGACCGGCAGCGGCGCGCCATGCGCCAGCGCGGCGAAGCGCACCGGCCCCAGGGGCCGCGCGTCCGGGTGGCTGCGCGTCGGGAAGACCGGCGACAGCAGTGCGGCGTCCGCCCCGGCCCGCGCCGCGGCGACCAGGGCGGCCTGGGAATGGGCGGCGGCCGTGATCAGCCAGCCGGGCCGCACGCGGTCGAACCGATGTCCTGAGCCCGCCAGGTGCTCGGGCAGGTGCAGGCCGTCGGCCTCGGCCCGCGCTGCCAGCCGCCAGTCGCCGGCGATCAGGAGCAGCAGGCCGTGCCGCCGGGTCGCGGCGCGCAGCGCCTCGGCCAACGCCGTCCGCTCGGGCGCGTCGTAGTCGCGCAACAGCACCGCCGCGCCCGCTGGCAGCCGGTCGAACAAAGCCGCCGGCTCTGGCAGCCGGGCGGCGTCGGTTATCAGGATCAGCGGCGGGAGCGCGCGCGGTTTGAGCGGGCGCGTCGCCTCTGCTAGCGTCCCGGCCACCGCAATATCCCCCGTTGCAGCCGATCGCGCCCGCCATGTCCGCTTCTCCGAACCCTTTCGAACCCGCGGCGCTGTCCGCCTGGCGCGGCGTCCGCGCGCGCATTGCCGCCGCCGCGACAGCGGCTGGCCGCCAGCCAGACGATGTCCGGCTGATCGCCGTATCCAAGGGTCACGGGTCGGAGACGGTCCTGCCGTTGCTGGAGGCGGGCCAGCGCGATTTCGGCGAGAACCGGGTCCAGGAGGCGCAGGCCAAGTGGCCGGCGCTGAAGGCGCATTATCCCGACGTGGTGCTGCACCTGATCGGGCCGCTCCAGACCAACAAGCTGCGCGATGCGCTCAGCTTGTTCGACGTGATCCACACCGTCGACCGGCCCAGGCTGGCGGAGAAGCTGGCCGAGGCGATCGCGCGCCCGCCGATCCCGCCGCCCGGCCTGTTGGTCCAGGTCAATACCGGGCTGGAACCGCAGAAGGCCGGCGTCGCGCCCGAGGTGGCGGCCGAATTCGTCGCATCGTGCCGCGCCCTCGGTATCGTGCCCAGGGGCCTGATGTGCATCCCGCCCCTGGATGAGCCGCCGGCGCTCCATTTCGCGCTGCTGGCGCAGATCGCACGCTGCGCCGGCCTGAGCGAACTCAGCATGGGCATGAGCGACGATTTCGAGACCGCGATCGCCTTCGGCGCGACCATGGTGCGCGTCGGCACTGCCCTGTTCGGTCCCCGCACCGCCCTGGGGTGATCCGCCTAAGGTCCGGCTCACGGCGCGGCGATCACGATGCGACTGCCGGGCCGGCAACGGGCCAGCACGGCGGTGAGGTCGTCGCGCGCCAGCGCAATGCAGCCCTCGGTCGAAGCGTAATCGTGCTTGGCGACGTGCAGGAAGATCGCGCTGCCTTGCCCGGCCACCGGCGGCGCGTCGTTATAACCGACCACTGCGATCAGGTCGTACAGCGCGTCCTCCCGCCACAATGCCTCGGCGCTGGCCGGATAAGGCAGCCGCACCGGACGATTGTAGCGGGCGTCGTCCGGCCCGTCGCACCAGCCGTCCCCGGGCGCGATCGGCGCGGTGTCCAGGCCGGTTGCCGGCACCGTCACGCGGTCGGGCCGATACAGTACCCGGCGCAGCGGCCAGACGCCGGCCGGTGTCGCGCCGTCGCCCTCACATTTGTCTCGCCGCACGCCGCCGCGGCCCAGCGCGCAACGGAACGTCCGCGCGCCCAGGGTCAGCGTGCCGTCGGCGGTGACGATCAGGTCGGTCATGCTTGGGAATCTAGGCCCCGGCGCGGTTCCGTTGCATCACGAATCCGCCGTGCGCGGCACGCAATCAGATTGCCGGCTGGCCGCGCGGGATTGCGGCGGCCGGCGGAATGCGGCCGCCCTGCGCTTGATAGCGGTCCAGCGCGGCCTCCATCGCCTTTAGCGCACCGGCATAGCCGCTTTTGGCCGCGTTCAGGTTGGGATTGGACCACGCTTCCGGCCCGGCCTGCGATGCCTGCGTGGCTGGCGTCGCCTGCGCTATCTGCGCGCCTGGCGCGCGTTGGGCAAATCCAGCGCCCAGCGTGTCGGTCGGCTGGCCGGCGGCGTCGTGCGGCCCCTGCTTGCGGTCGTCCGGCGCGGCCGGCGTGATCCCGGCGACGGCTTTGCCGCCGAAGCTGCGCACCAGCGCGTCAAACGTCGCCTGGTCCATCTGCGGAATTGTCCCCGTGCTGCCGCCGGCTGGGGCCGTGGTCGGCGTGACGGGGCTTATCGGCGCGTTGGTCGGCGCGATAGGGCTTATCGGCGTGGCCTGCGTCGCGGCCGGCTTCGTGGTATCCGCGGTCGCCGGCTTCGCCGTTGTGCTCGCGGGATAGGACAGGGCGGCGGGGCGGATCGCGCCGGCCGGGAAGGCCGGGAACCAGACCCGGTCGTCGGTCTGGGCGATGCGCGTCTTGGCGCCTGTCGTCGCGGCGGTCGCGGTGGCCCTGCCGGACTTGTCGGAATCGCCGTCGAACAGCGCCCAGATGTGGTCGCCGACATCCTTGCCGGTCGCCTCCTGGACCGCGACATCGGCGACCGACAGGCCCAGGCCGATCATGCCGCCGAACAGCGCCCCGCCCGCTACCTTGGCGACCGGGTCGATAGTGTCGCCGGTCAGGTGGCGATAGATGGTCGAGACGATCGGGATGTGCTGCAGCGGGTTGATGATGTCGAGGATTTCGTGGAACACGCGGCTGAAGCCGCTCTGGCCATTGCTGCGCGACGGCTTGGCTGCGGCGCCACCGGTATCGGCCTGCACGCTGACGGTCGGTAGGGTGGCGGACGCAACGCTCATGCGCCGCGTTACGCAAATCGCGGGCCAAGTCGCGGAATCGTTGGGAATCAAGGACCTCAGGGCGGCGCGCTGCGCCAGTCGGCCGGCATTTCCTGCCGGCCGGGCGGCACCGCGCTACAGGAAATGCCCGCCTTTGGCCGCCTTGGTCGACAGATAGAATTCGTTGTGGCTGTTGGCCGGGAAGGCGTGCGGCACACGTTCCGCGACCCGGATGCCCAGCCGCTCCATCGCATCGACCTTGTGCGGATTGTTGGTCAGCAGCCGTACAGTGGTGAATCCGAGCCGGCGCAGCATCTCCGCCGCCGGCTCGAACAGGCGCTCGTCGGCCTCGAAGCCCAGTCGCTCGTTGGCCTCCATCGTGTCGAAACCCTGGTCCTGCAGCCGGTAGGCGCGCAGCTTGTTGACCAGGCCGATGCCGCGGCCCTCCTGCGCCAAGTACAGCACGATGCCGCCGCCCGCCTCCGCGATCTGGCGGATGGCGCCGCGCAGCTGGTCGCCGCAATCGCAGCGCAGCGCGGCCAGCAGATCGCCGGTAAAGCATTCGGAGTGGATGCGGGCCAACACCGGGCCGGGCCGGCGCGGATCGCCGATCACGATCGCCAGGTGCTCGATGCTGCCGTCGCGCGGCCGGAACGCCATCACATGCGCCTGCTCCGCCCCCGCCAGCGGCACGCGCGCGTCGGCGATGGGCTCCAGCGTGCTGGCCGCGATCGCGTCGTAGGCGTGCAGGTCCTGGGCGTCGACCGCAATCAGTTCGCGCCGCCGGGCGAAGCCCCGCGGCCCGCCTGCGCCGGACGGCACCGGCGCGACGATGACCGCCGGCAGCAGCCGTGCGATCTTGGCCAGCCGGATGGTCGCCGCCGCCGGGCCCGGCAGGGGATCGCGCCGCGCCTCGAACGGGCCCCGCAACGGATGGCTCAGGTCCAGCGTCGGGTCGGCCAGGCTGCGCACCAGCTCTGCCGTCATCCACGAGGTGAACGGCACCGCGACCACCTCGGGCGTGTACAGGCGGATCTTCAAGCTGGCGGCGCGGGTATGGGTCAGCACCACGTCGGGCGCCGTCTGGCACCAGTGCTTCAGATTGGCGACGGCGTCTTCGGTCGCGGTCTCGGCGGCCAGCGCCAGCAGCGCCGGGCCATCGCCCTCGCAGACCACGACCGGTTGGCCGCGGCGCAACTCGCCGGACGCGCGGTCGACCCGTACCAAGGCTGGTGCCGGTATGGTGTCGGATTCGGGCTGGACGGACTGGTTCATCGCCGTTGCTGGCCATACGCCGCCGGCGGGATACCAACGGGCTTTCGGCACAGTATAGTGCCGATCGCCGTTTATAGCCTGCTCCCGGACCCGCGCGATATGGCGACCGCACATCGAATTCTCATCGTCGAGGCCGACCCTGCCCTGCGGCGCGAACTGACGGAGCTGCTCGGCACCGCGCTCAGCGTCGCGGTCGAAGCGCGCGAGGACGCCGCGGATCTCGCGGCGGCGGCGGCGGGCTGCGACCTCGTGGTACTGGACTGGACCCTGGTCGCGGGCGCGGCCGCGGCGCTACGCGGCCTGGCTGAGGCGGCGGAGGCGCCGGCGATCGCGATCCTGGGCGCGAACGACAGCCAGGTCCGCGCCGCCTTTCCCGCGGAGATGGGCCACGCGGTCGAGGCGGTCGAGCGGCCGGTGCGCATCGCCCGGCTCGCCCACCGCCTGCGCGGTCGCCTGCGCCGCCGGTGGGACGCGGTCGGGCCGCGCCTCGGCCGCTATCGCTTCGATCCGGCGGCGCGGCTCCTGGTTCCCGATCCGCCGGAGGAGCCGGTGCGGCTGACCGCGAAGGAGGCGGGCATCCTCGACCACCTTCTGCGCCACGGCAACGTGGCGGAGCGCGAAAGCTTGCTGCGCGCGCTGTGGGGGTTCGAGCCCGATATCACCACCCACACGCTCGAGACGCATATCTACCGGCTGCGCCAGAAGATCGAGGTCGACCCCTCCCGCGCGCGTATCCTGGTCACCGAGAATGGCGGCTATCGCCTGGTGCCGACCTCGGGGGAGGACGCGGCCGGCGTCGCGCCGGGTGATGGGGAACCGGCGGATTGATCATCGCCCGGTGAAGACCGGCTTGCGTTTCTCGCGCCGGGCGGCCAGCGCCTCCTGATGATCGGCCGAACGGCCGCACAAGGTGACGCGCTCGGCCGCGATCTGCGGGTCCATCACGCCGCGTGCGATCTCGTTCAGGGTCGCCTTCATGCTCTGCACCGATAGCGGCGCCAGCGCGGCCAGGTCGGCCACCATCGCATCGACCCGGGCGTGGAGCGCGGACGGCGCGACCAGGTGGTCCAGAAAACCGATGCGGTGCAGTTCGGCGTCGTCGAAGGTCTCGCAGCCGACCAGGATGCGCTTCGCGACGCTCAACCCCAGCCGCTCGATATACCGGCGCAGCCCGATCGGCGGGTAGTGAATGCCGAGTCGCGCCGGCGGCACGAACATGCGCATGCCCTTGACGCCGATGCGAAAGTCGCAGCACAAAGCCAGCTCGCCGCCGCCGCCGTAGACGCTGCCGTTCAGCGCGCAGATGGTCGGCACGCGCACGCGTTCCAGCCGGTCGGTCAGCGCCTCGAACGGGCTTTTGCCGGCGGCGCGCACCTCGCGGTCGCGCACGCCCACCTCGTCCAGCGCGAAGCCGGCGCAGAACGTCTTGTCGCCGCTGCCCGTCACCACCAGGACGCGGATGTCGGGCAGAGCGTCGACATGGTCGAGCACGCGGACGAAGGCTTCGATGTCGTCGACGCCAAGGGCGTTGTGCCGCTCCGGCCGCGACAGGGTCAGCGTGGCGCGCCAGCCGTCGATCGCCAGTCGCGGGTTCTCGGTCGCTTCGGCCATCGTTTCGGTCGCTTCCATGATCGCCTCATGCGTCCAGTGTCACCAGGACCGGCACGTGGTCGGAGGGCCGCTCCCACCCGCGCGCGTCCTTCACCACCCGGCCCGCACGCAGGGCCGGCGCCAGGCCGGGGCTCGCCCACACATGGTCCAGCCGGCGGCCCTTATCGGCCGCGGCCCAGTCGGGCGACCGATAGCTCCACCAAGTATACAGCCGCTCCGGCGGCGGTACGAAATGCCGCATGACGTCGACCCATTGGCCGGCCTCCTGGACGCGGGTGAGGTGCGCGACCTCGATCGGCGTGTGGCTGACCACGTTCAGGAGTTGCTTGTGCGACCAGACGTCCTCCTCAAGCGGCGCGATGTTGAGGTCGCCGACCAGAAGCCGCGGCCGTCCGTCCGCTGCCCAGCCCGCGGTCCATTCCGTGAGCTCGGTCAGGAAGTCGAGTTTGTGGGCGAATTTCGGGTTCAGCGCGCGGTCCGGCACATCGCCGCCGGCCGGCACGTAGAAATTGTGCACCTCGATGCCGTTCGGCAGGGTGGCGGCGACGTGGCGGGCGTCGCCCTTGTCGCAAAAGGGGCGGCAGGTCACGTCCTTGAGCGGCACGCGCGAGAGGGTCGCGACGCCGTGATAGCCCTTCTGTCCACTGATCGCCTGGTGGATGTAGCCGAGCGCGTGGAACGGCGCGGCGGGAAAGTGCTGGTCCGGGCACTTGGTCTCTTGCAGGCACAGCACATCGGGCGCGTGCTCGCTCAGGACGCGCTCGACCAGGCCGGCGCGCAGACGGACCGAATTGATGTTCCAGGTGCCGACCGTCAGACTCATCGCGCGATTTCCTCCCCTCGGACGCCGCTACGGGCTTAGAGCATTTTCGGGCGGAGTGGAAATCGCCGCGTCGGAAAACGAGGCGGCAACGGCGGGCGCGGTCGCGTCGGCCGCATGGCTGGTTTGCCGATGCCGCCTTCCCTAACCGCGACTTTGGATTATGTTTTCGGATTGGGCCGGCCATGGCCCGACGGAGTCCAAGCGTGAGCCAGACCACACTGACCGCCGGCCGCGACGGCGCCCTCGATGCCGGGGCCGAAGCTGGAGTCGGCGAAAGCGCCGTGTTGGCGGTCCTGTTTGCCATCAGCTTCTGCCATCTGCTCAACGACATGATGCAGTCGCTGCTGCCGGCGATCTACCCGATGCTGCAGGTCAACCTGCATCTGAGCTTCGGCCAGATCGGCCTCATCACGCTGGCGTGGCAGTTGACCGCCTCGCTGCTGCAGCCGGTGGTCGGCGCCTATGCCGACCGGCGTCCGCGGCCCTATTCGCTCGCCGTCGGCATGACGTTCACCCTGGGCGGCCTGCTCTTGCTCGCGTTCGCCAAGTCCTATCCGGCGCTTCTGGTCGCGGCGGCGCTGGTCGGCGTCGGCTCGTCCGTGTTCCATCCGGAATCCTCGCGTGTCGCGCGCATGGCGTCGGGCGGCCGGCACGGCTTCGCCCAGTCGCTGTTCCAGGTCGGCGGCAATATGGGATCGGCCACCGGGCCGCTGCTCGCCGCCTTCGTCGTGCTCGCGCGCGGGCAGGCCAGCATCGCGTGGTTTTCGCTGGTCGCGCTGGTCGGCGTCGTCGTGCTGTGGCAGGTCGGCAACTGGTACCGTACCCACGGTGCGGCCAAGCTGCGCGGCCATGCGGCGCGCCAGTCCGTCGGCCTCGAATTACCGCGCAAGACGGTGATCCGCTCCGTCGCGGTGCTGCTGGCGCTGATCTTCTCGAAATATATCTACCTGGCCAGCCTGACCAGCTACTACACGCTCTACCTGATCGACCGCTTCCATGTCTCGGTGCAGAGCGCGCAGGTCCACCTGTTCCTGTTCCTCGGCGCGGTGGCGGTCGGCACCTTCGCCGGCGGCCCGCTGGGCGATCGCTTCGGTCGCAAATACGTGATCTGGTTTTCGATCCTCGGCGTGTTGCCGTTTACGCTGGCGCTGCCGTTCGTCGGCCTGATGTGGACCGGCATCCTGACCGTGGTGATCGGCCTGATCCTGTCGTCGGCCTTTGCCGCGATCGTGGTCTACGGCCAGGAACTGATGCCAGGCAAGGTCGG
>JBDZUN010000034.1:17534-19638 GCA_040255145.1 Hyphomicrobiales bacterium
GTCGGCACCATCGCGGGCCTGTTCTTCGGCTTCGCCTTCGGCATGGGCGGGGTCGGCGCGGCCGTGCTGGGTGAAGTCGCCGACCATACCGGCATCGAATTCGTCTACCGCGTCTGCGCCTTCCTGCCGGCGATCGGGTTGCTGGCGGGCTTCCTGCCCCACCTCGGTGGACGCGGACGCAGCCCCAGTCCTGTGGGTCAGGCGGCCGAGGCAGCCTGACGGTCGGGTTTGGCGAGCAACGCGCCCTCCTGCTCCAGCGCGCGAACCTCCACCTCGCCCACCCCGGCATATTTGGTGAACACCTCGACATTGTGCTCGCCGAGATAGGCGGCGCGCAGGTCGGGGTGCCGCTCGCCCTCCGAGAAGCGCAGCGGCATGCCCGGCACCTCGTAGTCGCCGAACACGTCGTCGTGGATGGTGCGGATGACTTCGCGCTCGATCAGGTGCGGATGCTTGATCGCCTCGGCCACCGACAGGATCGGCGCCGCCGGCGCGTGATGTGACGTAATCATGTCGGCAGCCGCCATGGCGTTCGGGAACGTGGCGAGCCAGGCTTCGATGATCGCGTTCAGCGCCGGGCGGTTGGCGACGCGCGCCGCATTGTCGGCGAAGCGCGGGTCGTCGATCAGGTCCGGCCGGCCCATCCCCTGGCAGAAATTGGCCCATTGGTTCTGCAGCACGGCGATGAACAGATAGCCGTCGCTGATCTTGTAGATGCCCGCCGGTGCCGCCGCCCAATGGTGCGCACCGCAGCGGTGCGGCATGAACTGCCCGCCCGACGCGGTATGGCACTGCACGTTGACCTCGTGGCAGTGGAAGTAGGAATCGAGCAGCGACGCCTCGACATACTGGCCTTCGCCGGTGCGCGCCCGGTGGAACAGCGCGCTGTTGACCGCAGCCAGAAGGTGGGTGCCGGTCATCACGTCACCGATGCCGAGCGCATAGAAATAGGGCGGCCCGTCCGCCTCGCCGATCATGCTGAGCACGCCCGCATAGGAGGCGCCGATATAGTCATAGCCCGGCAGGGTGGATAACGGGCCCGATTGGCCGAAGGCGGAGATCGACGCCATGATCAGGCGCGGGTTGATCTTGCTGACGACGTCCCAGCCGAAGCCGAGCCGGCCGATCACGCCCGGCGTGTAGTTCTCGACCAGCACGTCGCAATGCTCGATCACCTTCTGGACCAGCTCGATCGAGCGCGGGTCCTTGCGGTTGATGGCGATGCTCTTCTTGCCGCGGTTCTGCTGGATGTAGAACCCGGAGCGGCCGTTGCGGTGATGGGCGATGGCGCGCCCGATATCGCCGTAGGGCGCCAGCTCGACCTTGATGACCTCGGCGCCCATCTCGGCCATCAGCCGCGTCACGGTGGGGCCGGCGAGTACCTGCGAGAAATCCAGCACGCGCACGCCGTCCAGGATATTCGGGCATCCGGTCATGGCGCGCCCTCCTATTCGGCAGCCTTGGCTTGCTCCAGATCCGGCTTTGCGATCAGGGCGCCCTCCTGCTCCAGCTTACGCACCTCCGCCTCGCTCGCGCCGGCATATTTGGTGAACACCTCGACGTTGTGCTCGCCCAGATAGTCGGCGCGCAGCGGGATGTTGTGCGGCGCCCCCGAGAAGCGCAGCGGCATGCCCGGCACCTGATAGGAGCCGAAGACCGGGTCGTCGATGGTGCGGATCGTCTCCCGCTCGATCAAATGCGGATGCTTGACCGCCTCCGCGACCGACAGGATCGGCGCGATCGGAATGTGCTTGGCGCCCATGTCCTCCGCCGCTTCGACCGCGTTGGTGTAGCGGGCGAGGTAATTGTCGATGATGGCGTTCAATTCGTCGCGGTTCTTGAGCCGCCCCGTATTGTCGGCGAAGCGCGGGTCGTCGACCATGTCGGGCCGGCCGAGGACGTTGCAGAAATTGGCCCACTGGTTGGGCAGGACTGCGATGTAGACATAGCCTTCGCGGCACTTGTAGATGCCGAGCGGGCCGCCGGCCCAATGGTGCAGGCCCGAGCGGTGCGGCTTGAACTCGCCGCCCGAGGCCGTGTGCACCTGCACGTTGACCTCGTGGCAGTGGAAGTAGGAATCGAGCAGCGACGCCTCGACATACTG
>JBDZUN010000302.1:0-3051 GCA_040255145.1 Hyphomicrobiales bacterium
CTGTGCCGCGGCGATGCGCGGTTCGCCGTTGATGCCGCGCCCGACCATCGTCTCCGCCAGGCCGACCATGCCCAGGGCCGAATTCTGGGCCGCCATGAAACGCCAGAAGCCGGGCACGTCCTGGTCGAGGTGGCGCAGCACGAGATAGGTGCCATTGCGCCCCAGATCGCGCCCGCCCGGCTGATCGGGCGCTTCGGCCAGGGCCGCGGCGCCCGGCGCGTCCGGCGCCAGCACGGGCCGCGGTGTGTAATGGCCGTATTCGTTGGGATAGCCGAGCAGGAATTCGCCCGCCGCGATCAGGTTGCCGTATTCGAGGTCGGCATCCGTCCCGGGCGTGCGCCGGCCGGACCAGTCCAGCGTCGGCTGGCTGATGCCGTCGGCGAAACCGAACGGCTCACGGTCGACCGCGCCGGAGGAGGGGAATTCGAGGGCAACGGCGAAGCCCGCGCGGAAGGCCGCCGTCGCCACTGCGTCGCGCCAACTGGCCAGCTTGCCCGGCTCGGCATAAAGCAAAGCGAGCAAATGAGGCTCGTCGCCCGGCTTGCCCCAGACCCAGCGGGCCGGCGCGTTGTCGCCCCCGTCGCCGAGTCGCCGGGCACGGGATTCCTCGCCCATGCCGTCCAGGAATTCGTCGGAAAAGCCACGCAGGACCGCGTCGTCCAGGCCGAACGCCGCGAGGCCCGGCGCCGTCAGCGCGACCTGGAGCACAGTGTCGCGATGCTGGGCGAGGTCGGCCGCCGTCGTGACCGGCGCATGCCTGAGCCACGACCGCGCGGCCACCGGATCGGTGACGCGCAGCAGCAGGAGCAGGACCTCGGTCAGCCGGCCAAAGCCGGACCGGACCATGGCCTGGATGTCGTGAAGCTCGGCATCGGGCTGCGACATTCGCTCTCGTCCTAGTACCGCTCCGGGCACGCTAGATCAGCGCCAGCCATCGGCGCGTCTCCGCCTCGGTCATCGTTTCGCGCTCAAGCCCCTCGCGGATGCGCGTGTTGACCTGCATGTCGAAGGCGGCCAGGCCGGGACAGGCCTTGTACCAGACGTCGGTCGGCACCTGATGCCGGCGCAGGAAGCGCTTGAACACCTGCTCGTCCTTGGCGCCGCCCAGCACCAGGAACCGCGTGCGCGGATAGCCGACGCCGTTGCTGAACACGAGGTTGAGGCCGAAAGCCACCTTGTTGATGAAATCATCCATGTAGCTGTCGAGGCTGCCGTCGTAATTGCTGGCGAACAACAGCCCCCGGCCATCGTCGATCAGCACCCAGCGCGCGAAATGGATGGTGCCGACACGCGCCAGGCGGCCGCGCGTATAGACGTGCCGCGCGCCGTAATCCACCACCCACAGCGCGGCACGCGCGGCCCAGAAGCGGAACCGCCCCGGCTTCAGGGAACCGATCGCGCTGAACGCATTGGTGAAGTCATGGTCCTCGCGCAGCGCCAACTGGCGGACATGCTCGGGCTCCAGCCGTGGCGCGATCACCGGATCGGCCTTCTCGCGCCGCCGCAGGATCCAGACCCATATCGGCGCGGCGACCAGAAGGAGCGGCGTCGCCAGCGCGATCAGCACGGCGCCGGCGACCAGGTGGGCGATATCGGCGATCCGCCAGCTGATCGGCGTCGGCGCCGGCGACGTCAGCCTCGGCCCGCCCTGCGCCACCAGGGCGCGCAGCCGCTCGCGGATCAGGCCGGGCGACTGACCGGCAAGATGGGCGTTCTCCCGCGCCAGATGCGCACGCAGGGCGGCGTGCAGCGCCGCCTCCTCGCGCACCTGGCGGACCGTGCGGCCGACCCAGTTGACATATTGCGCGGTCGGCGCGCGGTTGTGGTCCAGCAGCCATTGCGCCAGGTCGCCGCCCTCGTCGAAATCCTCGCAATGCGCGAAAATGCGGCGCAGGCCATGCCCGGCCAGGGCGGCGAATTCGCGCAACTGCGCCTCGGCCGACCCGTCGCAATCGCCGAGAAAGGCGAGATAGACCGGCATGTCCGGGGGCGCGGCGCCGGGCGCCGCCGCGTCGCCCACCGTCCGGTCATCGAGGATGACGAAGCGCGCGACGTGCAGCCGGGCAAACCGGCCGAACGGCACCAGCGGGTTGGCGGGATCGGCCAGGCCGGGCACGGCGTTCATGCCGGCCAACAGGGTGCGCAGCGCCGCCAGCCGCCCCGACGCGACCGGCGCCAGCACCAGGAAGGTCGATTGCGGCGTCACGTCGGTCCAGCCCGTCGCCGGCGCGTCGGTTTAGAACGCAAGCGCGAAGTCGATCAGCCGCGCTTTGTCCCAATAGACCTTGCCGAGATAGATCTTCGGCTCGATCTCACGGATCTCGTCGCGGATCCAATGGGCGAGAAGCGAGGTCTGGGAATAGTCGAGGACGATGCATTCCTTGCCGTCAAGCCAGCTTTTGTCCTTGTAGACCTTGGCGACGATGGCGTTGATGCCGAACGGCAGGATGCGGTTCTTGAGTAGGCCGGCCTTGGCGTCGAACACCTTGCCCTGCCAGGCGAAGTGGCTGACCATCGTCGCGATTTCCGGGCTGAACTGGGTGCCCGGCGCGATGATCGCCGTGCCGTCGGCCTGGCCGTCGGGAATGGGCCCCGCCTCGCTCGCGGTGAACAGAGAATCCAACTCGGCCTGCGACATGCGCAGGAGCCGCTTCACGGTCTCCGACATTCCACCGCCCCCCAACGGCACCGTGCCGATCACAACGAGGCTAAGCCGATTGCGGACGATTTTCCAGTCGTTGCGCATGCCGCGCCACACGTTGGATCGTCGCCGTCATGACTGCGATGGGCGCGACGGAAACGCCCGGCGGCACCGGCAGATGGCCGCATGGCCGGGTTCGTTCGTCGCCGAACCGTGGAACCCAATCGGATTTATCAACAACTTTTTCACGGCTTGGTAACACTCGGTAGTTTACCGTCACCTGTTCGTCCGGTAAACCCTTGCCGGCGCTAACATTTTGTCGACCACGATCGAAGGAGCGAGAATTGCCCTCCGAGCAAAAGGTTAAAGAACAAGCGCTCTCCTCGCGCAGGAAATTCTTCGCTCTCGGC
>JBDZUN010000302.1:3061-3579 GCA_040255145.1 Hyphomicrobiales bacterium
CCGCGGCCACGGTGGTTTCTTCCAAACAGGCCTGGGCCGCCTTGCCCAGCGAAAGACGACTCAGCTTCCATCATCTGCATACCGGCGAGCGCATCAACGCCGTCTATTGGGCCGACGGCCGCTACGTCCCCGAGAGTCTTCACGAAATCAACAACCTGATGCGCGACTTCCGCACGGACCAGACCAAGCACATGGACCCGCGCGTGCTGGACATCCTCTATGCGCTCGGGCGCACGGTGGAATGCACCACCGCCTTCGCGGTAATCGGCGGCTATCGTTCGCCCGCCACCAACGAGATGCTGCGCGAGAGGGGCAGCGGCGTCGCCAAGCACAGCCTGCACCTCAAGGGGCAGGCGGTCGACCTGTCGCTGCCGAATTGCAGCCTCAGCCACCTGCACCGCGCGGCCCTGTCGCTGCAGGCCGGCGGCGTCGGCTATTACCCGTCATCGGATTTCATCCACGTCGATTGCGGTCCGATCCGTCATTGGTAGCGTCGTCCGCGGACAGCCCCCGCCACG
>JBDZUN010000303.1:0-3576 GCA_040255145.1 Hyphomicrobiales bacterium
CAGGCGCGCCGGCGCGAGGTCAACGTCTGCCTGTCGAACTCGTTCGGGTTCGGCGGCACCAATGCGAGCCTGGTCCTGGCCAAGCCGCCGGTCTGATCGGCCGGCGGAGCCGCCGATGCGCCGTCTCCTGAAGGTTCTCATCGCGCTGGCCGCCGTGATCGCGGTCGTTGCGGGGGCGGCCGGCTTGCTGCGCTACCGTTATACCGGGCCCGGCCCGGCGGCGAACGCGACGGTCGTCCAGATCGCGCCGGGCGCCGGCCTGCGCGGCATTGCCGGCCAGCTCGATTCGGCCGGCGTGATCGCCGATCGCTATACCTTCCTGTTCGGCGCGCGGCTGTCCGATGCGGCACGCGGCCTCAAGGCCGGCGAATATTCGGTCCCGGCCCATGCCAGCATGGCCGGCATCGTCGCCCTGCTGCGCTCGGGCAAGGTGGTGCTGCATCGCCTGACGGTGCCGGAGGGCCTGACCTCCCGCCAGATCGTCGCGCTGGTGCGCGGCGACGCGGTGCTGTCCGGAACGGTTGACGCGGTGCCGGCGGAGGGCAGCCTGCTGCCCGAGACCTATTACTTTCCGCGCGGCACGACACGGGCGGCGCTGCTGGCGCGCATGGCAAAGGCCGACGAGACGGCGCTCGACACCCTGTGGCCGGATCGGGCCAAGGCCCTGCCGTTGACGCGGCCCGAGGCGGTGGTGCTGGCGTCGATCGTCGAGAAGGAAACGGCGCTGCCGGCCGAGCGGCCGCGCGTCGCCGGGGTGTTCCTCAACCGGCTCGCCCAAGGCATGCGGCTCGAATCCGACCCGACGGTGGTCTATGCGCTGACCGACGGCGCGGGTCCGCTGGGCCGGCCGCTGTCGCGCGCCGACCTCCAGGTCGACAGTCCGTACAACACGTATCGCTATGCCGGCCTGCCGCCGGGTCCGATCGCCAATCCCGGCCTCGCCTCGCTGCGCGCGGCGCTGCACCCGGCGGAGACCGACGCGCTCTATTTCGTCGCCGACGGCAGCGGCGGCCACGCCTTCGCCCGGACCCTGGCCGAACACCACGCCAATGTCGCGCGCTGGCGCGCACGCACGCCCGTCACGGCGCACTGAGCCGCGCGGCGGGACCGAGGGGGGGAATATCCGTATGGGGACGGAAATCGCGCGGCGCGGGCTGCTTCTGGTGCTGTCGTCGCCGTCGGGGGCCGGCAAGACCACCTTGTCGCGCCGGCTTCTGGCGGAGGAAGCCGGGCTCGTCATGTCGGTGTCGGTCACGACGCGGCCGCCGCGCCCAGGCGAGCGCGACGGGGTCGATTACCGCTTCGTGTCGCGCGATGCGTTCACAGACTTGGCCGGGCGGCACGAATTGCTGGAGCATGCCGAGGTGTTCGGCCACCTCTACGGCACGCCGCGCGCAGCGGTGGAGGCGGCGCTGGTCGCCGGCCGCGACGTCCTGTTCGACATCGATTGGCAGGGTACGCAGCAACTGGCCGCCGCGGCGCGCGGCGACCTGGTCAGCGTGTTCATCCTGCCGCCGTCGGCCGACGCCCTGCACGCGCGCCTGCGCAGCCGCGCCCAGGATCCGGAGGCGGTGGTCGACGCGCGCATGGCCAAGGCTGGCGACGAGATCAGCCACTGGCCGGAATACGACTATGTGATCGTCAACGACGCGGTCGAGCCGGCGCTGGCCGAAATCCGCGCGATCCTGGTGGCCGAGCGCCTGCGCCGGGACCGCCAGGTCGGGCTGCCCGACTTCGTCCAGGGCCTGCGCGCCGCGCTGTAGGATATCGTGGGCTCAGGGCGATTTGCCTTCGGATGAAATTGCATCTCTGGTTGTCATCCCGGCCAAGCAGGGCGAAGCCCGTCATTGCGAGGAGCGTAGCGACGAAGCAATCCAGGCTGAGGTGCCGCCAAGATGGATTGCTTCCCGCTTCGCGATGCTCGCGGTCGCAATGACGAACAAGCCCGCGGCCCTTGGCCGCCGTCAGGCCGCTAGCATTCGAGCACGACGCGGCCGACGATCCTGCCGGCGCGCAGGTCGTCCAGCGTCTGCGACGCCTGGTCGAGCGGCCGCTTCTGGATCGGAATCGGCTTCACCTTGCCGGCGCGCACCAGCTTCATCATCTCGTGCGTCTGGTCGAGGCGGGCGACCACCGAGCCGCCGACCGAAATCTCGCGGAACGGGAACATCGGGATCGGGATCTCGAACTTGCCGCCGAACAGGCCGACCACGATCGCGCGGCCGCCCTTGCGCAACGCGGCGACCGCGAAGTTGAGCGAGCCTTCCGCGCCGACGAAATCGACCGCGCCGTAGACGCCGCCCTTGGTGTCGGCGATCAGCTTCTTGACCGCGCCGGGGTCCTTCGGGTCGTAGGTCGCGTCGGCGCCGGCCTTTTCCGCCGCCTCGCGCGCGGCCGGGCTGGTATCGGCGACCAGCACGGGCGAATCGAACAGCACCTTGGCGAACTGGATGCCCATCGAGCCGACGCCGCCGGCGCCGACGATCAGGATCGCGTCATCCTTGGACACCGCGCCGAGCTTCTTCAGCGCGCCGAACGCGGTGAGGCCGGAGCACATATAGGTGGCGGCCAGCCCCTCCGGCACGCCGTCAGATTCGATCAGGTAGCGCGCGTGCGGCACCATGACGTGGTCGGCATAGCCGCCATCGACCTGGACGCCGAGGTTGCGCGGCTTGGCGCACAGCGGCTCGTCGCCGCGCAGGCAGATCGCGCATTCGCCGCAGCCGATCCACGGCCAGACCAGGCGCCGGTCGCCCGGCTTGACGCCGGTCGCCTGCGGCCCGACCGCTTCGACCACGCCCTCGATCTCGTGGCCGAGGGTGAAGGGAAGCTGGCGGCCCGAGCGGATGTCGAGCTTCTTGTCGCCGCCGAGACCGAAATGGCCGTCCTGGATATGGATGTCGCTGTGGCACACGCCGCAATGGGTGACGCGCACCAGAACCTCGGCCCCCCGCGGCTTCGGCGTCTCGGCATTCCGCATTTCGAGCGGGGTACCGTAATCGGTCATCTGGGCGCTGCGCATAACGTCATCCATCTGTGAAGGCGGGTTGAGATTGACGGGAAACCTAGCCCATGGCGCCGCCGCGCGAAAGCGCGCGCGCCGTGTCATAGGCGCGCGCCAAGGCGCAGAAGCCCGCGACCGGCACCGTCTCGGCGCGCTGGGTCGGGTCGAGGCCGGCCGCCGCGATCAGGCCCTCGGCATCGGGCCCCAGCGCGCGCAAGGACTGGCGCAGCATCTTGCGGCGCTGGCCGAACGCCGCGGCGACGACCCGTTCCAAGGCGGCCAGCGGCGCGGGCAGGGGATCGGCGCGCACGGCGAAGCCGACCACCGAGGACGTGACCTTGGGCGGCGGCGTAAAGGCGCGCGGCGGCAGGTCGAACAGCCGGCGCGGTGCGGTCCGCCACTGGCTCAGCACCGAGAGCCGGCCATAGGCCTTGCCGCCCGGCGGGGCGACGATGCGTTCGGCCACCTCCTTTTGGAACATCAGTGTCATGGTGGCGAAGAAGGGCGGCCAGGCCGGGGCGGTCAGCCATTTGACCAGCAGCGCGCTGGCGACGTTGTAGGGCAGGTTGGCG
>JBDZUN010000035.1:0-19315 GCA_040255145.1 Hyphomicrobiales bacterium
GACGATGTGGACCGGGCCTGGGTGGACCGGGCCGGGATCGGGGCCGATCAGCGCCGCCTCGTCGGCGGCGAGCGCGTCGCCGCCGACCAGAGTCAGACGGTCGCCGTAGAGGCGCGCCAGCGGTGCCAGGGCGGCGAGGCAGCGTTCGTCGCGCTCGATCGCCACCACGCGGCGGGCGCCGGCGTCGAGCAGGGCGCGAGTCAGGCCGCCGGGGCCGGGCCCGACCTCCAGCACCGTGGCGTCGTCGAGCGGGCCGGCCGCGCGCGCGATCTTCGCGGTCAGGTTGGTGTCGAGCAGGAAGTTCTGGCCGAGCGCCTTGCGCGCGCGCAGATCGTGCGCGGCGATCACGTCGCGCAGGGGGGGCAGCGCGGCGGGGTCCTGCGCCGGCGGGTCAGGCGGCCGCGTCATCCCGCTGCCGCCGCCGCGCGGCGATGGCCGCCGCGGCCTTCAGCGCCGCAATCAGGCTGCGCACGTCGGCGCGGCCGGTGCCGGCCAGGTCGAAGGCGGTGCCGTGATCGGGCGAGGTGCGCACCACCGGCAGGCCCAGCGTGATATTGACGCCGCGCCAGAAGTCGATGGTCTTGAGCGGCAGCAACGCCTGGTCGTGGTAGAGGCAGAGGGCCGCGTCGTAGCGCCGGCGCGCGGCGGCGTGGAACAGCGTGTCGGCCGGCGCCGGCCCGATCACGGCCAGGCCTTCGGCGCGAAGGTCGTCGGCCGCAGGCGCGACGATCTCGATCTCCTCGCGGCCGAGCGCGCCGCCCTCGCCGCCATGGGGGTTCAGGCCGGCCATCGCGATTCGCGGCTTTGCGATGCCGAAATCCTCGCGCAAGGCGCGGCCGAGCACGCGGCCGGTGGCGACCAGCATCGCGCGCGACAGGCTTTGTGCGACCTCGGCCAGCGGGATGTGGACGGTGGCCGGCACCACGCGCAGGCCGGGGCAGGCGAGCAGCATCACCGGCCGCGCCCCCGGATCGGTGCGGGCGGCCAGGAACTCGGTATGGCCGGGATGGCGGAAGCCCGCGGCATAGAGGCTTTGCTTGTGGATCGGGTTGGTCACGATGGCGGCGGCGGCGCCCGCCAGGGTCAGGGCCACCGCGCGCTCCAGCGCCTCCAGCACCAGCGGCGCGTGGGCCGGGTCGGGCCGGCCCGGTACGATCTTGCCGGGAAGGCGCAGCGGCAGGACCGGCAGCGCGTGGGCGAAGCAGGCGGCGGCTTCGGCGGGACGGTCGATCGTGCCGATCGGCACCGGCCAGTTCAGCCGCGCGGCGAGGCGCGCGAGGCGGTCCGGATCGTCGATCACGAAGAAGGGCGGCACCCCGGCCGTGTCACGCGCGGACCACGCCTTCAGGGCGATCTCACCGCCGATCCCGGCCGGCTCGCCCATCGTCAGCGCGAGCGGAGGGACAGGGTGCATCAATGTTCCGCGACGCGATACTCGATCATGGCGTCGCGCCGCAGGTCGCGCAGATAGCGCCGCGCCATCATGTCGAGGCGCTGGTCGGTCAATTGTTCCTCGACCGCCCTGCGGTCCGGCTCGGCCACCGTCTTCGGCCCCTCCTTGCTGCAGATCATGACGACGTGGATGCCGTCGGGACCCTCGAACGGCGGCGCCACCTGATTGACGTCGAGACCCGCCAGGGCGGAGCGGAATTCGTCGGGCAGATCCTTCTCGGCGACGACGCCCAGGTCGCCGGACAGCGGATTGGCCGCTTCCGGCGTCGCGGTCATGTCGGCGCAGCTCTTCAATTGCGAACGCAGTTCGTCGGCGCGCGCCATCGCGGCCTTGCTTGCGTCCGGCTTGCTCGTATCGACCGGGATGACGAGCTGGCGCAGCCCGTATTTGGCGCCTTCGTCGCCGGTCGCGGCGTTGGCTTCGCCGGTGCGCTGGGCGATGAAGCCGATGATCGTATAGGCGTCGTCGAGGCGGATCGGCTCGGAGATGTCGCCCGGCGTCATCTTGTTCAGCACCGCCTCGATCCGCGAATCGAGCTGGCCGGCCGCGACCCAGCCGACGTCGCCGCCCAGCGCGGCGCTGCCCGCCTGGCTGTATTCATGGGCGATGGTGGCGAATTGCGCGCCGCCGCGCATCTCGTCGACCAGGTGCGAGGCCGTCTCGCGCACCTTGGCGTCCTGGTCGGGCGAGGGGATCTGCAGCACGATCTCGGCGATGCGCCGCTCGGGCTGGTCGGCCTTGCGTTTCATCTCCTGCAACGCGGCGGTGATCTGGGAATCGCTGATGAGGACGCGGGGGACGAATTTGTGCGAGATCAACCGGTTCCAGGCGACCTGCGCCCTGACCTGGTCGCGCAGGGTCGAGAGATCGACGCCGGAGGCGGAGAAGAAATCCCGCATCTGGTCGGCGGTCATGTTGTTGTGCTGGGCCAGGCGCTGCATCGCCTCGTCGAGGTCCGCGTCCTTGACGGTGATGCCTTCCCGCTTCGCTTCCTGCAACTCCAGCCGCTCGTCGACCAGCGACTCCATCGCCTGCTGGCGCAGCTGCGCCAGCATTTCGGGCGAGGGATCGGTCTTGTTGGACGCGCGCGCGAACAGCCGGGTCCGTTGCTCCAGATCGTAGTCGGAGATGACCTCGTCATTGACGATCGCGGCGATGGCCTGGACGTTGTCGGGGCGCGCCGCCCAGGCGCTGGGCGCATGCAGCGCGAGGAACAGCGCGCAAGCGGCCAATGCAAGCGCAAGCGGCCGCCAGTGCCGATATGTCGATTCAGCCATCGTCGATTGACCAGCCCTCTCGGACCGTCCGGGCGCGCACGCGGCCGGCTCGGCTCCAATGCCTGCCCCTGATCGCCCCAAGCACGGCGCGCCTCATGCGGCCGCTCCCGGCGGGACCATAGCTCAAGGTCCTAAAGGCGGAAAGTCCCCGATGAAGGGGGTGTTCAGGCGCGGCGCCGCCGCGCGTCTTCCGCCAAGTTGACAGAGGGGCGCACGCGCCCTTATGTCAACTGCGCGCCCCGCGTCTTATGCGCCCATGCCGCGCCGTCCGGCGCCCGCGGGCTGGGACGCGCGCTCCCCTGCTGGGGGATAGTTTAACGGTAGAACCGCGGACTCTGACTCCGCTAGTCCTGGTTCGAATCCAGGTCCCCCAGCCACCGCTCCAGTTTCTATGACGTCTTATCGCCTCTTGACGCGGCGGCAGGCCATGAGGCGCCGGGTGTGAGCCGCGGCGCGTTTTCCGCTTCGTGCTGACCCTCGGCACATCCGCTATGCTGGTACGCAACGCGGGACACAAGCGGGAGGAAGACACATGGCGGGTCGTCTGGACGGCAAAGTGGCGCTGATCACCGGCGCGGCGTCGGGCATCGGGCTCGGCGCGCTCGAACTGTTCGTGGCCGAGGGCGCGCGCGTCGTCGCAGCCGACGTGCAGGACGACAAGGGCGCGGCGCTGGAGACGCGGTTCAAGGGCCAAGTGAAATACGCCCATTGCGACGTGACGCGGGAGCCCGACATCGAAGCGGCCGTCGCGGCGGCGCAGGGCGCGTTCGGCGGCCTCGACGTGCTGTTCAACAATGCCGGCGCGGGCGGCGAGGTCGCCGGCGTCGGCGCCATCACGGTCGAGGGCTGGGACCGGACCTTCGCGCTGCTGGTGCGCGCGGTCGCGCTCGGCATGAAGCACGCACTGCCGGCCATGCTGGCGCGCGGCGGCGGCTCGGTCATCAACACCGCCTCGATCGCCGGGATGCAGGCCGGCTTCGGGCCCTATGCCTATTCGGTCTGCAAGGGCGCGGTGATCCACATGACGCGCTGCGCCGCCGCCGAGCTCGCCCGCCAGAAGATCCGCGTCAACGCGATCTGCCCCGGCGTGATCGCCACCTCGATCATCGGCAACATCTTCGGCATGTCGGTCGCGCAGGCCGACCAGCTGGCGGCGCAGGTCGCGTCCAACGCGGCCGCCTGCCAAGCCATCGAAAAGCCGGGCCTGCCGCGCGACATCGCGGAAGCCGCGCTGTTCCTCGCCTCCGACGCGTCGGCCTTCGTCACGGGCCACGCGCTGGTGGTCGATGGCGGCATCACCATGGGCCACCCCAGTTCGTGGGACGCCGACGCGCCCAATTTCCTAGGCGCGCTCGGCCTGACGCCGGAACAGCTCCAGCAGGCCGGCTACGCCCGGTAGTGGGAATGGCGCTCAATCCTTGAACAGCGTCTCCAGGAACGCGATCAGGGAGGGGCGCCACGCCGCCATCTCGTGGCCGAGGCCCGGATAGTCGATGTAACGATGGGCGATGCCGCGCGCGTCCAGGATACGCTTCAGGCCGGCAATGTCGGCGCCGGTCAGGGTATCCTCGGTGCCGACGGTCACCAGGAAGCCGCGCAGGGCGCGGTTGACCGCGTCCGGCCGCGCCAGGGCCTGGGCGATACCGTCATGCGGCACCGTCTCGGTGCTGACGCCGCTGAAATCGCCGATCCAGCCGAACATGCCGAGATGGCCGAGGCCGGAGACCAGCGCCTGGTAGCCGCCCTGGGACAGGCCGGCGACGGCGCGGCCGGCCGCCTCGTCGCGCACGTTGTAGCGGCGCGCCATATAGGGGATCAGGTCTTCGATCAGCTCCCGGTCCGCCGCCGCGGCATTCTGTGCATAGAACGTCTCGCGCCGCCCGGCGGGGGCGAAATGCTCCGGGATCGCGGCGGGGATGTCGGTCTCGGTGTCCGGGACGACGACGATCATCGGTACGATGCGGCCCTCGGCCAGCAGGTTGTCGAGGATCTGCGGCGCGCGGCCCTGGACGATCCAGCTTGCGGCCGTGTCGCCGAAGCCGTGATAGAGGTAGAGCACCGGTAGCGCCGGCCCCGATTCCGCGTAATCGGGCGGCGTATAGACGAACATCTGCCGCTCCGCGCCCAGCGCGTGCGCGGTCAGGGTGACGCTGCGCACGTCGCCGTGCGGCACCGGACGCACATCGAGAATGCTGCCGGGCACCAGGATCAGGCTGGTATTGACCTGGCGCTGCGGCTTGGGGAACCGCGCGCCGGTGTCGATGCTGCGGAAGCCGTCGACGTCGAAGGCGTATTCGTAGAGGCCGGGGGCGAACGGGCCGACAGCGACGCTCCACAGGCCGTCGGCGTCCCGCGCCATCGGCAGCGGCCCGGGGCCGCCTGCCTCGTGGGTCGGCAGCAGCAGGGCGACCTGCCGGGCGCGCGGCGCATAGAGCCGGAACGCGACGCGGCCGTCGGAGCGCACCTCGGTCGTGACGTCGCGCAAGGGCCGGTCGGCCGGCGGCTCGGCCGGCCAGACAGGTGCGGTTCGTGCGGCCTGAGGCTTTTTGCCGGTTGTCATGCGTGTTCTGCCCTCGCGTCCTTATTCCGGGCCGCATGATGCGTTGAGACGGATCGGCTTACAGCCCTTTCCGTCCCCGACCGCGTGCGGCGGGCGGCAGCATCGGGTAGAACCTTGCCATGCCTCTGTCTTTCCCCGGTCCCGAAAAGCCCATCGCCCTGTTCCTCGATTTCGACGGCACGCTGGTCGAGATCGCGCCGACGCCGGACCAGGTGCGGGTCGCGCCCGGCCTGCCGGCGCTGATCGAAACGCTGCGCGACCGGCTCGGCGGCGCGCTGGCCGTGGTCAGCGGCCGGCCGATCGCCCAGATCGACGCGCTGTTGCGGCCGGCCCACGTCGCGGCGGCCGGCGCCCACGGCCTGGAACGCCGGGGCGCCGACGACAGCCTGGTCAGCGCGCCGCCGAGCGCGGCGATCCACACCGTGCGCGACCGCCTGCTGCCGTTTGTCGCGGCGCGGCCCGAACTGGTGCTGGAGGACAAGGGGGTATCACTGTCCCTGCATTATCGCCGCGTGCCGGGATTGGAGGCGCAGTGCCGCGCCGCGATGGATGCCGCGCTCGACGGGCTCGACCTCGAACTGCTCGACGGCAAGATGGTGCTGGAGGTGCGGCCGCACGGCATGGACAAGGGCCGCGCCATCGCGGAATTCGTGGCCGAGCCGCCCTTTGCCGGCCGGCTGCCGGTGTTCATCGGCGACGACCGCACCGACGAGGACGGCTTCGACCGGGTCAACGCGCACGGCGGCTGGTCGATCAAGGTCGGCGTGGGCGCGACGCGGGCGACGCGGCGCATCGGCGACGTGGCCGAGGTGCACGAATGGCTGCGCGCATTGGCCGACCGTCTGGCATGATACCGAAAGGGTCCGACGGAACGGGAGGGCGCCGCGACCGTTGCTGTAACGCCGCTACATAACGAATCAGGGAGGCTGAAGCCCTTGCAGCGATTGGTGGTGGTGTCGAACCGGGTCGGACCGATCCGCGAATCCGCCCGCGCCGGCGGCCTCGCGGTGGCGCTGGTCGACGCGCTGCGCGAGCATGGCGGCCTGTGGTACGGGTGGAGCGGGGATATCGCCGAGGAGACGGGCGCGCCGGCGGTCCAGGCGTTCCCGCCGCTGACGCTGGCGACGTGCGACCTGGGCCAGCAGGATTACGACGAATTCTATCTCGGCTTCGCCAATCGCGCGCTATGGCCCCTGTTCCATTACCGCATCGACCTGACCAGCTTCGACCGCCAGGATTTCCAGGGCTATCTGCGCGTCAACCGCAAGCTCGCCGACGGCCTGGTGCTGCTGCTGCAGCCCGACGACCTGGTCTGGGTGCACGACTACCACTTCCTGCCGTTTGGCGAGGAACTGCGCCGGCGCGGGTGCCGCCAGCGGCTCGGCTTCTTCCTGCACACGCCGTTCCCCGCGCCCGAGGTGCTGACCACACTGCCGGTCCACGATTCGCTGGTCCGCGCACTGTTCGCCTACGACCTGATCGGGTTCCAGACGCCGGGCGACCGCAATTGCTTCATCCACTATGTCGAGCAGGAACTGGGCGGCGAAATCCTGTCCGACGAGCGCGTGCGCGCCTTCGGCCGCACGATCCGCGCGGCGGTATTCTCGATCGGCATCGACACGGACAATTTCGTCGGCTTCGCCACGGCGCCCGACGCGCAGCGGGTGACGGACCGGCTGGGCTCGGCATTGCTCGGCGGGCGCAAGCTGATCATCGGCGTCGACCGCCTCGACTATTCCAAGGGGCTGCCGCAGCGTTTCGACGCCTTCCACCGGCTGCTGGAGCAATTCCCGGACAACCGGCGGCGCGTCACCTTCATGCAGATCGCGCCGCATTCGCGTTCCGACGTCGAGGAATACGTCAACATCCAGCGCGAGCTGGAGACCAGCGCCGGGCACATCAACGGCCAGTTCGGCGAGTACGACTGGACGCCGCTGCGCTATCTCAATCGCTCGTTCAGCCGCCGCACGCTCGCCGCGCTCTACCGCGCCAGCAAGGTCGGGCTGGTCACGCCCTTGCGCGACGGCATGAACCTGGTGGCCAAGGAATATGTCGCGGCGCAGGACCCGGACGATCCCGGCGTGCTGGTGCTGTCGCGCTTTGCCGGCGCCGCGTCGCAGCTGACCTGGGCGCTGATCGTCAATCCCTACGATACCGACGGCATGGCCGAGGCGCTGCAGACCGCGCTGCACATGCCGCTGTCGGAGCGCCAGGACCGCTGGTCGCACATGATGGAGCGGCTCAGGGTCGAGGACGTGGAAGCCTGGCGCACCGCGTATCTGGCCGCGCTCCGCGCCGTTCCGGGGGATGCGTGATGACGGATGGATATGGCCTCGTCGCCGATATCGGCGGCACCAACGCCCGTTTTGCCCTGGTCGGGGAGGACGCCGCGCTGGGCCTGGTCACGATCTGGCCGACCGCCAAATTCCCGACGCTGGCCGAGGGGCTGCAGCGTTTCCTGGCGCTGGAGGCGCGACGCCGGGGCGTGGATCGCGTCGCGTTGACCGGGATCGCGATCTGCGCCGCCGGGCCGCTGGCGCACGGGGCGATCCGCATGACCAATGCGGCCTGGACCGTCGCGGCCGACGAGGTCGCGGCGGCGACCGGCGTCGAGCGGCCGATCGTCGTCAACGACTTCACGGCGCTGGCCCACGCCATCCCGGCGCTGAAGCCCGGCGAGACGCGCACGATCGGCGCGGACGCGTGGGCGGAGCCGGGGCAGCCGATCGGCGTCCTCGGGCCGGGTACGGGTCTCGGCGTATCGGCGCTGATCCCGGACGACGACGGCGACTATGTCGCGCTGTCGGGCGAGGGCGGGCACGCCGACCTTCCGGCAACGGACGATCGCGAATATGCCGTGCTGCGCGAAATGCGCCGGACCGGCGGCCACGTCTCGGCGGAGCGCGCGCTGTCCGGCCCGGGGCTCGAAGCGGTCTATGCCGCGCTCGTCGCACTGGCGGGCCAGGCGGGGCCGGCGCTCGCGGCGGATGCGATCGCGACGCGCGCCGCGCGCGGCGACGATCCGCTGGCGGTGGAGGCGGTGGGCCTGTTCTGCGGCTGGCTCGGCACGGTCGCCGGCGATTTGGCGCTGACGCTCGGCGCGCGCGGCGGGGTCTATCTGGCCGGCGGCATCCTGCCCAAATGGGGCGCGCTGTTCGATGCCGCTTTGTTCCGCCGCCGGTTCGAGGCCAAGGGGCGCTTCGACGATTATCTGCGCGTGATCCCGACCTATCTGATGGTGGCGGACGAGCCTGCCTTCCGCGGCCTCGCCCGGCTGCTGATGCGGCCCGCCCGGGCGCGCCCGCGCCCGGCCGCGACCGTCCGTACTCAGAACGCGTAGCCGACCGTCACCACCGCGCGCGCCTGGCACCAATCCTTGCCGGCGAAGCATTCGTCGCGGGCAAGATCGGTGTCGATGTAGTAGAGGCCGAGCTTGAACCCGCGCCACAGGGCGGCGATGCCGAGCGACCAGTCGTTGTAGTCCGGCGTGCCGAAGATCGCGTTGTGCTGCACGTCCTGGTGGCCGACATGGCCCTCCAGCGCGAACGCGTCGAACAGCGGTATGCTGATTCCGGCGTTGTAATAGACGCTGTCGCCGGAATTGAAGAAGTAGTTGGGCGAATAGGATATGCCGAGGCTGACGGTCGCGCCGGCGATCACGTATTCGGCGGCGGCCTCCAGCTCCAGCGTGTTGAACTTGTTGGCCATGTCGCGGCCGACGCCGGGGTAATAGTACCACAGCGCGTCGGCGCGCAGCGCCACGCCGCGCCAGGTGAAGCCGTAGCCGCCCCACACGTCCCACTCGACCGTCGCATTGTTGTTGTCGTCGAAATCGACGTTGGAGGCGAAGGTGCCGACATAAAGGCCGCTGGAATGGGTGTAGTCGAGTATGCCCTGTAGCGCCGGATGGTCGTCGGAATTGCTGAAGCCGCGGCTGATGTAGTTGCTGACGGCGGTCACGTTGCCGGAGACCGTGCCATCCAGGAACGGCGTCTCGGCCAAGGCCGTCCCGCCCTGTTCGACGGCGAGCCCCGCCGCGGCGAGCGCCATCGCCCTCCGGATCATGCATCTCCCCCCTTGGCCGGTCGTGCGCGATTCGTGCCGGCCTTGGGTGGGAGCCTATCACCGGCCGCGCCGTTTCGTGCCGTTCTCAGGACCACCGGGCGGTGTGCCTGCGGTTGCGGGGCATCTAATCGCCCAGCGCGACGCCCTCGCGCCGCGGGTCGACGCCGCCGACCAGGCCGCGCGGGGTGCGCGCGATGGCGTATAGGCCGCTGGTCATCGGCAGCACCGTTACGTCGTGACCTTCCGCCTTCAGGATCGGCGCGAGCGCGGCGGCCGCCGTCCCGGCTTCGAGGAACACCCGCTCGCCCATCGCCAGGGCGTGCGGCTGCTCGACCGCCTGCTGGATCGTCAGCCGCTGGTCGAGGTATCCGATCAGCGCCTGGGCGACGTAGCCGATAATGAATGGTCCGCCCGGCGAGCCGATCGCCAGGTCGAACCGGCCGTCCTTGTCGAACACCAGCGTCGGCGACATCGAGCTCATCGGCCGCTTGCCGCCGGCGACCGCATTGGCCGCGCGGGCGCCGTCCGGACCGGTCGGCCGGAACGAGAAGTCCGTAAGCTGATTGTTCAGGATGAAGCCGCCGGCCATCAGATGGCTGCCGAACGCCCCTTCGACCGAGGTGGTCATGGCGAGGGCCGCGCCGGCATCGTCCACCACGCTCAGGTGGCTGGTCGAAGGCGGCTCGGCGCCCAGGCCGGGCGTGTAGCGCCAGGCGTGCTTGAGACCCGGCGGGGTGCCGGCTTCCGCCTTGGACATCGCGCGGTCGGGCGCGATCAGCCTGGCGCGCTGGGCGAGATAAGCGGGGTCGAGCAGGCCCCGGACCGGCACGTCGACGAAATCCGGGTCGCCGATATAGAGGTTGCGGTCGGCGAAGGCGAGGCGCTCGGCCTCGACCACAAGGTGCGTCTCCGCGGCGGAGCCGGACGTCAGCTTGGCGAAATCCACGCCGCGCAGCATGCCGAGCGTCTGCAGGACGGTGAGGCCGCCCGAGCTCGGCGGCGGCATGCTGCAGACGCGCCAGACGCGATAATCCATGCAGACCGGGTCGCGCCGCTTCGCCCGATAGGCCAGCAGGTCGCGCGGGGTGATGTCGCCGGCCGCGACGGATGCGTGCCGCACCGCCCGGACGATCGCGGTGGCGATCGGCCCGCGATAGAAGGTCTTGGCCGGGTCGCCCTTGGCCATGCGCCGCAGGGTCCCGGCCAAGGCCGGATTCTTGAGGATCGCGCCGACGGCGAGCGGCTGTCCGTCCGGGTAGAAATAGGCCTTTGTCGCCGGCATCGCGGCCAATGCCGCGTCCTCCGCGATCAGCGTGTGCAGGCGCGGCGACACCGGGAAGCCGCGCTCGGCCAGCCCGATCGCGGGCGCGAAAAGGTCCGCCCACGGCAGTTTGCCGTGGTCCTTGTGCAATTGCCACAACAGCGCCGGCACACCCGGTACGCCGACCGAGCGGCCGCCCAGGATCGCCTTGCGCCGGCCCATCGGCTGTCCCGACGCATCGAGGAAGCGGTCGGGTTGCGCCGCCTTGGGCGCCGTCTCGCGCCCGTCATAGGCGGTGGTCTTGCCCGTGGCCGGATCGAAATAGAGCGCGAAGGCGCCGCCGCCGATGCCGGACGATTGCGGCTCCACCAGGGTCAGCACCAATTGGGTCGCGATCGCCGCGTCCGCCGCCGAGCCGCCGCGGCGCAGCATCGCCAGCCCGGCGCGCGCCGCCAGCGGATTGGCTGCGGCCACCATGTGCTTTTGCGCCGGCTGGACCTGGACCGCGGTTGCCGGCGCGGGCCGCGCCTGCGTGTCGGCGCGGGCGGGGGCGGAAAGGACCGCGGCGCCCGGCAGCAGGGCCAGCGCAACGACCAGGCGGAAGGCAAGGGCGCGGACCGCATCGGGCGCGGCGGCGGACAGGCGGCGAATCATGGACGGCACCGGCGGAAGCGAACGGGGCGCCGATCATACAGGCCGTCCGCCCGGCCGCCCAATCGCAGGTTGCTCGGCGACGGCGGTGCCGCCGTCGGCGGGCTTCAGCCGACGATCTCGGTGCCGCTGAAGAAGAAGGCGATCTCGCCGGCCGCCGTCTCCGGCCCGTCGGAGCCGTGCACCGAATTGCGCTCGATATTCTCGGCGAAGTCCTTGCGGATGGTGCCGGCGTCGGCCTTGGCCGGGTCGGTCGCGCCCATCGCCGCGCGGTTCTTGCGGATCGCGTCCTCGCCCTCCAGCACCTGGACCACGACCGGGCCGGAGGTCATGAACGCGCACAGGTCGTCGAAGAACGGCCGCCCGCGATGCACGCCGTAGAACGCCTCGGCCAGTTCGCGGCTCAGCTTGACACGCTTCTGGGCGACGATGCGCAGGCCGGCATCCTCCAGGCGCGCATTGATCTTGCCGGTCAGGTTGCGCGCCGTGGCGTCGGGTTTGATGATGGAAAGCGTGCGTTCGACGGCCATGCGGATCCTCGGGCAAAATGCGTTTCGGGAGAGCGGCGGTTTATAGCCGCGCCCGTCCGGGCCGGCAAGCGCGCGGCCATCCCGAAAGGGGCGGCGGATGGGCGCTCAGCCGGCCTTTTCCCACTTGCCCGCGGCGGATTGCTTCCAGTAGGTGACCGCGTGCCCGGCCGTGCGGGCGCGGGCATAGCGTTCGCGCGCCGCGGCCACCGCCGCCTCGTCGTTGCCGTCGAACAGGTCGACGCAGCGGACGAAGCCGTCCAGCGCCGCCGCGTCCGCGCCGTCGACCAGGAACAGCACGTCGGGCGCGTTCGGCGTCTCCTCGCCCGCGGTCAGGTAGACCGGCTGGCGCGCCGCGTCGCGCCCCGCCGTTCCGTGCGGCAGGAAGGAATCGTCGCGATAGGTCCACAGGTGCTGGTCCAGCGCCTCGACCCGGTCGGGCGAGCCGGCGCGCAAAACCGCCTTCCAGCCGCGCGCCAGGGTGCGTTCGAGCAGGCCGGGCAGCACCGCTTCGAGCGGCTGCTTCTGCAGGTGGTAGAACAGCACCTCGGTCATGCTCTTCTCGTCGCGTCGCGCAATGATGCCGGTTACGAAGCCTCGTAATTGGCGGCGATGAGCTGGTCGAGCAGGCGCACGCCGAAGCCGGTGCCGCCGCGCGGAACGGTCGCCTTGTCCTCGCCGATCCAGGCGGTGCCGGCGATGTCGAGATGCGCCCACGGCGTGCCGTTGTTGACGAAGCGCTGCAGGAACTGCGCCGCGGTGATCGAGCCGGCGTCGCGGCCGCCGCTGATATTGGCGATGTCCGCCCATTTCGACTTGAGCTTCTTGTCGTAGACCTCGCCCATCGGCAGGCGCCAGACCTCCTCGCCGACGACCTTGCCGGCGGCGGTCAACTGACCGCTCAGCCCGTCATCGTTCGAGAACAGGCCGGCATATTCGTGGCCGAGGCTGATGATGATCGCGCCGGTCAGGGTGGCGAGGTCGACGATGGCGCGCGGCTTGAAGCGATCCTGGACATAGGCCAGGCAGTCGGCCAGGACGAGGCGTCCCTCGGCGTCGGTGTTCAGCACCTCGACCGTCTGGCCGGCCAGCGAGCGCACGATGTCGCCGGGGCGCTGCGCCTCGCCGCCCGGCATGTTCTCGACCAGGCCGATGACGCCGACGACGTTGGCCTTGGCCTTGCGCGCCGCGAGCGTGCGCAGGGTGCCGACCACGGCCGCCGCGCCGCCCATGTCCATCTTCATCTCGTCCATGCCCGCCGCGGGCTTGAGCGAGATGCCGCCGGAATCGAAGCACACGCCTTTCCCGACCAGTGCGACCGGCGCGGCGTCGCCGCCGTTCCAGCGCATCACCACGACCTGCGGCTCGCGGATGCTGCCCTGCGCCACGGCGACCAGCAGGCGCATGCCGATCTCCTCCAGCGCCTTGCGACCGAGCACCTCGACCTCGACGCCGAGGCCGGACAGCGTCTCCTGCGCGCGCCGCGCGAACTCGACGGGATAGAGGATGTTGGCCGGCTCATTGACCAGGTCGCGCGCGAAGCCGACCGACTCGGCCACGGGGGCGAGGCGCGCATGGGCGGCCTCCGCCGCGGCCGGATCGCCGCTCAGCAGGACGAGGCCCTCCAGGCTCGGCTTCTCCTCCTCCTTCTGCTTGGTGCGGTAGCGATCGAAGACATAGGCGCGCAACTGGGCGCCGGCGGCGAAGTGGGCGGCGAAACCGGCCGCATCCAGCGCCGCCCCGTCGAGCGGGTCGACCGCCACGGACAGCGTGCGCGCCCCGCTATTGGCGAGATGCGCGACCAGCGCGCCGGCGGCGTACTCGGTGGCCAGCGCGTCGACCTCCGCCGTCTTGCCGAGGCCGATCAGCACGATGCGTGCGATGCTCATGCCCGCCGGCGCGATCACGTCGAGCATCTGCCCCTTGGCGCCGGTGAAGCGGCCCGAATCGATCGCGCGGCGCAGGGCGCCGCCGGTCCGTTCGTTCGCCGTCGCCGCCGAGGCGGAGAGCACGCGGCCCTCGAAGCAGAACAGGGCGAGCGTGCCGGCATCGGGCAATGCCAGGGAAGAAAACGAGATCGCCAGTTTCATTGGAGCCGCTCGTCTGATGGGTGAATGGGCGGAAGCCGGGCCCGCCGCGCATCCCTATCTGGTCCGCTGCGCCGCCGGGCGTCAAGCATCGCCTGCCCCGGCCCAGGAGGGCCGTGGCGCCGGCCGCCGGAAAAATTCCCGTTCGGTGCGGCATCCGGCCGGTTCTTCGTGTATTTCCTTCCGGTCCGGGCGAATCGACAGTCTTGGGGGCCGTGACGGGTTGCGCGCGCCGGACACGCTTCTGCTCCGAACGGGACGGATGCATTTGGATATCGGGGGGCTTATCCGGAGAGAAGGCCGGACCGCCCGCGGCCTGCGGGCGGCGGCCTGCGGGCTTGTGCTCGCCGCCGGCCTGGCCGCCGTGGCCCTGGCCCAGGGCACGCCGCCGCGCACGCCTGCCGCCGGACCCGCCGCCGACAATCCCGACGCCGTGTCGATCACCGCCGACACCATGACCTACGATTCCGACAGCCAGACGGTGACGGCGCGCGGCCATGTCTGGGTCACCTGGGGCGAACGGGTCGGCGTCGCCGACACGCTGACCTACAACCGGGCGACCCGGCGGATCGCCGCATTCGGCAACGTGGCGCTGACCGACCCGAGCGGCAACGTCATATTCTCCAACCACGCCGACCTGACCGACGATTTCGACGCGGGCACGATCGACAGCCTGGAGGCGTTGCTGGCCAACGGCGCGCACCTGTCCGCCGACCGCGCGATCCGTACCGGCGGCAACCGCACCGAATTCTTCGACGCCGGCTACACGCCGTGCGAGGTGTGCGAGGGGCGGAGCCCGTTCTGGCGGCTGAAGGCCGACACCATCGTCCACGACCAGACCGCCCACACCATCACCTACCATGACGTGAAGCTGGAATTCTTCGGCGTGCCGGTGCTGTACCTGCCCTATCTGGAGCACCCGGACCCGAGCGTGAAGCGCAAGACCGGGTTCCTGTCGCCGATCATCGGCCATTCCGGCAATCTCGGCACCTCGATCGAGGTACCCTATTACTGGTCGCTGACGCCCTATCGCGACGTGACCATCTCGCCCGTCTTCAGCACCCGCGAGATCGGCATGCTGAAGGGCGAGTACCGCGAGCGCACGGCGAACGGCAGCTTCACGTTTTCCGGCAGCGCGATGCAGGAGCGCCGCGATTTCCAGGACGACGAAGACGTGGATGTGGGCCGCGGCGACTTTCGCGGGCACATCTTCGGCCACGGCAAGTTCGCCATCAATTCCGACTGGCAATGGGGCTTCAAGATCGAGCGGGCGTCGGACGACACCTACCTGCGCCGTTACGACTTCTCCGACTCCAATTTCCTGACCAGCCGGCTGTACCTGCAAGGCCAGCAGGACCGCAGCTTCGGCGCGATCGACCTCTATTCATTCCAGGGCCTGCGCCGGTTCGACAGATCCGGCCAGACGCCGCTGGTGCTGCCCTATGCGCGCTATCACTTCGTCGGCGAGCCGGGCCGGGCCGGCGGCTACTGGACCGGCGACGTCAACGCGCTGGTGCTGCAGCGCTCGAACGGCCGCGACACACGGCGCCTGTCCACCACGGTCGGCTACCAGATCCCCTACATCTCGCCGTTCGGCGCCGTCTACAAGGGCTATGTCCAGCTGCGCGGCGACATCTACGACGTCGAGGACGCACAGCTCACCAACGCGGCGCTGGACCAGACCACCCTGCGCAGCGACCAGGGCGGCAACGGTGTCACCGGGCGTTTCCGCCCCCTGGTGGGCGTGGACTGGCGACTGCCGTTCACGCGCCCCGGTGAATTCCTGACGCAGCAGATCCAGCCGATCGTCCAGCTGATCTACACCCCGCGCGGCGGCAACCATCGCAGCATCCCGGACGAGGACAGCCAGGGCTTCGAGTTCGACGACACCAACCTGTTCGACGTCAACCGTTTCCCCGGCGTCGACCGCTATGAGGGCGGCGCCCGCGCCAATGTCGGCGTCCAGTGGTCCGGCTATGCCGCCAACGGCGCCTCGGCCGACATGCTGTTCGGCGAGGTGTTCCGGTTGCACGAAAACACGCTGTTCTCGGCGGCGTCGGGCCTGCGCGACAAACGCTCGGACTATGTCGGCCGGGTCACGCTGTCGCCGATCCCCGACCTGGACATCACCCACCGCTTCCAGCTCAGCAAGTCCAACCTCGGCTTCCAGCGCAACGAGATCTGGCTGGGCATGGGGCCGAAATCCGTCCACCTCAACCTGGCCTACATCCGGCTCGCCCACGATTTCACCGATATCGACCCGGCCACCGAAGGCGACATCGCGCGCAAGGAGCTTTCGGCCGACGGCCGGCTGCAGATCTTCCACAACTGGGTCCTGCTGGCCGGAACCCGGCGCGACCTGACCAACAATGGCGGGCCGCTGGAGAACACGGTCGGCGTGTTGTTCCACAACGAGTGCATCGAGCTCGGCATCATCTTCAACCGCAATTACACCAAGGACCGGGACCTCCATCCCAATACGTCGGTCCATTTCCGCTTCCGGCTGCTCAGCCTGAACTGACCGAGACGCGTGGCCGGGCCGTCTGGCATCGCCGGGCCGTCGGTGGTAATGCGGTGGTGGATGCGCAGACCACGCGAAGCGCCATGACCACGTTCGACAAGCGCCGGCCGCGGGATCCGGACGGGTTCGCCCGGATGCTCGCGGCGGCAGCGGCTGCGATCGACCGCGCGCGGGCCGGGCAGGGCGCCGAACGGGGGGAGTCCGGCGCACCGGCGGGGCGTCGGCCTGATGGGGATGCCGAGCGCCGGCGCGCCAAGGGACGCGAGGCGTCGGCCGTCTGGCCCGAAGCGGCGCGGAAGGCAGGCCGGCCGTCGGCCGATGCGGCCGAGCCGGCCAATCCCTACGACCTGCTCAAGCAGGCATCGAAAGCGCAGGAACGCGCGGCCGCCCAACTCCTCGCCGCGCGCGCCAGGCCGCCCCGGAAGTAGCGCCGCTGGCGCACGGGGTGCGGCGATCCCATTGCGGCGAGGCGGTCGCCTGTGCCATCTAGACCGTGCCGCGCCGAGCGCGGGTCGCAGATTCGAGAGGGCGAGCCCGGTCCATGTTCTCCAAGATCCTGATTGCCAACCGGGGCGAGATCGCCTGCCGCGTCATCAAGACCGCCCGCCGGCTCGGCATCGCCACCGTGGCGGTCTATTCGGAGGCGGATGCCGACGCACTGCACGTGCGCATGGCCGACGAGGCGGTGGCGATCGGCGCGGCGCCGGCATCGGAATCCTATCTGCGCATCGACCGCATCGTCGAAGCCTGCAAGCGCACCGGGGCGCAGGCGGTGCACCCCGGCTATGGCTTCGTCTCCGAGAACGCGCATTTCGCCGAGGCGCTGAAGGCCGAGGGGATCGTCTTCATCGGTCCCAACGTGCACGCGATCCAGGCGATGGGCGACAAGATCGAATCGAAGAAGCTGGCGCGCGCGGCCGGGGTCAGCACCGTGCCCGGCTATCTCGGCGAAATCACCGACCCCGACCACGCCGTCAAGATCGCGCGCGAGATCGGCTATCCGGTCATGGTCAAGGCCTCGGCCGGCGGCGGCGGCAAGGGCATGCGCATCGCCCACGACGACCGGGAGGTGCGCGAGGGCCTGACCTCGGCGATGAACGAGGCGCGATCGAGCTTCGGCGACGACCGCGTCTTCATCGAGAAATACGTCACCGAGCCGCGCCATATCGAGATCCAGGTGCTGGGCGACAAGCACGGCCATGTGATCTATGTCGGCGAGCGCGAATGCTCGATCCAGCGGCGCCACCAGAAAGTGATCGAGGAGGCGCCGAGCCCCTTTCTCGACGCCGCGACCCGCAAGGCGATGGGCGAGCAGGCGGTCGCGCTGGCCAAGGCGGTCGACTACGAATCGGCGGGGACGGTCGAGTTCATCGTCGACAAGGACCGCAACTTCTACTTCCTCGAGATGAACACGCGGCTCCAGGTCGAACATCCGGTCACGGAGCTTGTCACCGGCATCGACCTGGTCGAGCAGATGATCCGCGTCGCCGACAGCGAGCCGCTCCGCCTGCGGCAGGAAGACGTGAAGCTCAACGGCTGGGCGGTCGAGGTTCGTATCTACGCGGAGGATCCGTTCCGCAACTTCCTGCCGTCGACCGGGCGGCTGGTGCGCTATCGTCCGCCGGCGGAGGGTCGCGCCGGCATCGGCACGGTGCGCAATGACACCGGCGTCTACGAGGGCGCCGAAATCTCGCTGTTCTACGACCCGATGATCGCCAAGCTGTGCACGCACGCGCCGAATCGCGAGCAGGCGATCGACCTGATGGAGCAGGTGCTCGATTCCTTCTATATCCGCGGCATCCAGGACAACATCCCGTTCCTGTCGGCGGTGATGGCCAACCCGCGCTTTCGCGAGGGGCGGCTTTCGACCAACTTCATCGCCGAGGAATTCCCCGACGGCTTCCACGGCGTGACGCCGGAGGGCGGGTTGCGCGACGCGCTGGTCGCGGTCGCCGCCTTCCTGCAGCTGCGCGAGATCGAGCGCGCGACGCACATCACCGGGCAGTTGCGCCCGCGCGAGCACGGGCATCGCGATTTCGTCGTGACGCTGGACAAGGCGTCGGCCCCGATACGCATCACGCCGGTCGGCGCCGAATACCACGTCGTGCTGCGTGACGCGGGCGTGACCCTCAAGGTCGCGAGCGACTGGCAGCCCGGCCAGACCCTGTTCCGCGGCACGGTCGACGGACGCGCCTATTGGATCCAGATCGACCGCCGCACCGAGGGCTGGCGGCTGTCCAGCCGCGGCGCCCAGGTCGTGGCCACGGTGCGCACGCCACGCGCGGCCGAGCTTTCGGCGCTGATGCCGGAAAAGGTGCCGCCGGACACGTCCAAGCTGCTGCTGTGCCCGATGCCGGGCCTCGTCGTCGCGATCCCGGTCGAGGTGGGGCAGGAGGTCAAGGCGGGCGAGCCGCTCGCCGTCGTCGAGGCGATGAAGATGGAGAACGTCCTGCGCGCGGAGCGCGACGGCACGGTCTCGGAGATTCACGCCAAGCCGGGCGACAGCCTGGCGGTCGACCACGTGATCCTGGAATTCGCGTAACAGCGCCGGTAGGCGTCCGCCACTTCCATCGTCCCTTCCGGCATCGTCCCTTCCGACGGCCTGCGCGGGCCGGGCGCGGACGCCGGCCGAGGTTGCAATTGCGCCTGGAAATACGTTAGGCCGCCATCATATCGACGGGACGCGGTCGCGCGCCCGGCGGTTTCCGCCCGTCCCCGGGACGCGGCCGTACCCATGACGGAGGACGATGGCTTGGAACCGGGATTGCTGGCTGCCCTGCTCGTGCTCGGCCTGATCGGCACCATGGCGTGGCCGATGGCGGTGCGGCGGGCGCGCCGGGCGGTTGAACGTGTCGGCATCGCCAGCGCGGTCGGCTGGGGCCTGCTCGCGATCGTGGCGATCCCGATCGCGGC
>JBDZUN010000304.1:0-2172 GCA_040255145.1 Hyphomicrobiales bacterium
GGCGAGCAGGAGCTGCCGGCTGCTGAAGCCCCGCGCCTGCGCCCGCTGATAGCCGTAGCGTTCCATCAGGCGCGCGCGGTCCTCAATGCATTTCAGAAGGGTCGGCGACAGCTGCGCCGACCGCCCGATCTGCGTGGTCAGCACGGGATCGCGCAGGTGGCGGTGGA
This sequence comes from Hyphomicrobiales bacterium, assembly GCA_040255145.1. Lineage (GTDB taxonomy): Bacteria > Pseudomonadota > Alphaproteobacteria > JBDZUN01 > JBDZUN01 > JBDZUN01. Next base: position 168 of record JBDZUN010000304.1, read on the forward strand.
CCTGCCACTCCTGCTCCGAGAGATCGGGCTGCCAGACATGCGGGTCGAGCATGCGCGGCTCGAAGGCGACGCCGAGGAACGTGCAGATGCGGGCGACGGACCCCTGCGGGTTCGTGGCGAGCTGCTCGTAGTGGAGCAGGAGGCGGTGCGTCGGGTTCGCCGTCTCGATCGATCGCTGGGTCAAATCCCACTCGCGCGCATAGAAGTGCATCAGGGGCCAGTCCGGCTTCGGCGCGTCGGCCGGCGCGGCGCGGCGCTTCTCGCAGAACGACAGCACGGTGTCGCGCGGATCGCGAACCAGGTGAATGATCCTGGCGTCCGGGAACATGGCGAGGAGCTGCTCCAGCACGAAGCCGAGCTGGAGGCTCTTCTCGCCCCAGATCGGCCGCGGCTCCGGCCCCTTCAGCAGCGCCTCGAACAAAGCGGGCAGGGTCAGCGGGTCGCTGCGGCGCTCCATCTCCCACGCGACCGGCGAATTCTCGAGGAAGGCGCGCCCGCGCCCGCGCCGCGGCAACGACTGTGCGATGCTGTGCAGCGCCTCCGCGGCTGGTGTCGCCCGGCTCAGGTCCAACCCCTGGCTCATAACCGGCGCGACGATGTTCGCCTCGTTCTGCAGGCGGATGCATGGATGCGCGTTCAGGATCGAATAGAGAAGCGTCGTCCCCGACCGCCCGCTGCCGACGACAAACAGCGGGAACGAGGACGTTTCAGCGGCAGTCGTCAATGAACCGGATCCCCCCTTTCGGCCTTTCCTCCGCGCCGTCCCGGAAGCCGGATCCGCCGCTTATGCCCAGGATATCGGTCGACGCGTCAAAGACCAGCGTCTTGGAGAGATGCCGCCGGCCCGGCGGGGGCGCCTGGGCCGTGCCGCCGCTTCAGCGCCGCGGGATGGTGGAGCCAGGGGGAGTCGAACCCCCGACCTCGTGAATGCCATTCACGCGCTCTCCCAACTGAGCTATGGCCCCGTTCCCGGTCGTTGCCGGCGATCCCGCACGGGCGGGCGCAAGCTAGGCTGGGGCGCAGGTGCAATCAAGCCCCAACCGGCCGACGCGCCGCCTATTTGCCACGCTTTCGGCGCCCGCCGGGGGTGGCGTCGTCCTCTTCCCCGCCCTCCACGGCGGCATCGTCATCAAGGTCGACGTCGTCGTCATCGTCGAACGTGTCGTCCACCTCGAGGTCTTCTTCGTCCTCGTCGTCCTCGCTGTCTTCTTCGATCGGGAGGCCTTCGCTGTCCTCGCCGCCCTTGCCCCGGCCGGGCCGAGTGCGAGTCGGCTTCTTGACCAGGCCCTCCTCCTCATCGACATCCTCGTCGATCTCCTCGACGTCGTCGTCGGCGAGATCGGCGTCCTCGTCGGCATCGTCGGCGTCCTCGGGCGTCTCTTCCTCGCCGGCCTCCTCGTCCGCGTAGGCGGGACGCGGCTTTTCGGGCTTGCGCGGCGGCGGCCGGCGCTCGACCCGCGGCCGGCGCGCTTTCAGGAGGCTCTCGGGCTCGAATTCGGTGCCGCAATGCGGGCAGGTGACAGGGACTTTGCCCAGGTCATAGAAGCGCGTCGCGCATTCGGGGCACTGGCGCTTGGTTCCCCATTCGGGTTTCACGAGTTTGTTCTCCTATGGCCGGACCAAGGCGGCGGTCCATTGCCACGTTCGGTCCGGCCTGTCAAAGCGAAACCAAACGCGCGTGGGGTTTGACGGCATTTCCGCCGGATCGGATGGCCGGCCGTGTTAGACAGAGGGAAGCAAGATTGCGTTCGGAGCTGGAGATTCAAGTGGGCCTCGCAAATCAGGATGCGGCGGCGGGGACCGGATTGGCGGCGCTGCGCTGCGCTGGACTGGCCGGACGGCTGCGCGTGCCCGGCGACAAGTCGATCTCGCATCGCGCGCTGATGTTGGGTGCGCTCGCCGTCGGCGAGACTGCGATTTCCGGACTGCTGGAGGGCGAGGACGTGCTGCGCACCGCGGCCGCGGTGCGGGCGCTGGGCGCCCACGTTGCGCGCGTGGCGCCGGG
>JBDZUN010000304.1:2182-3542 GCA_040255145.1 Hyphomicrobiales bacterium
ACCGACCCCGACGACGTCCTCGATTTCGGCAATTCCGGCACCGGCGCGCGGCTCCTGATGGGCGCGGTGGCCGGGCAGCCGGTCACGGCCGTCTTTTCCGGCGACGCGTCGTTGCGCCGGCGGCCGATGGGCCGCATCATCGCGCCGCTCGCCCAGTTCGGCGCGCGTTTCGAGGGACGCGCCGGCGGCCTCCTGCCGATCACGGTGATCGGCGCGCGTGCGCCGATGCCGATCCGCTATTCCCTGCCGGTCGCTTCGGCGCAGGTGAAATCGGCGGTGTTGCTGGCCGGCCTCAACGCGCCCGGCCGCACCTCGGTGGTCGAGCCGGAGCCGACGCGCGACCACACCGAACGCCTGCTGCGTCATTTTGGCGCCGTGGTCGCGGTGGAGGACGGCGCCGGGGGCCGGACCGTGACCGTGGACGGCCAGCCCGAGCTGGTCCCCGCGCCGATCGTGGTGCCGGGCGACCCGTCCTCGGCCGCGTTCCCGCTGGTCGCCGCGCTGATCGTACCGGGCTCGACGGTCACGGTCGAAGGGGTCTGCGTCAACCCGCTGCGGGCTGGCCTGTTCGAGACCCTGCGCGAGATGGGCGCCGACATCGTCGTCGCGAACCCGCGCGAGGAGGGCGGTGAGCCGGTGGCCGACATCACCGCGCGCGCCGGCCCTTTGCGCGGCATCGCACCGCCGCCGGCGCGTGTGCCGGCCATGATCGACGAATACCCGGTGCTGGCCGTCGCCGCCGCCTGCGCCGAGGGCCGCACGGTGCTGCGTGGGCTGCGCGAGCTGCGGGTCAAGGAAAGCGACCGGATCGGCGCCATGGCCCGCGGCCTGGCCGCCTGCGGCGTCGCGGTCGAGGAACTGGAGGACGGTCTGATCATCGACGGATTGGGCGAGGCCGCGCGCGTGCCTGGCGGCGCCACGGTCGAGACTCACATGGACCATCGCATCGCGATGGCATTCCTGGTGCTGGGGCTCGGCGCGCGGGCGCCGGTCGCGGTTGACGACCACCGCATGATCGACACGAGCTTTCCCGGCTTTGCCGAGCTGATGCGCGGCCTGGGCGCGACCTTGGAGGCCGCCGGGGACTTCGGGGCAGGCCGGCGATGATCGTCGCGGTCGACGGCCCCGCAGCGTCGGGCAAGGGCACGCTGGCGCGGCGGCTGTCGGCGCATTTCGGGCTGGCCTATCTCGATACCGGCACGCTCTACCGGGCCACCGCGCTCAAGCTATCGCGTGCCGGCGGGTCGCCCGACGACGCGGTCGCGGCAGCCCGGGCGGCGGCCGCGCTGACCCCGCAGGATCTAGCCGGTCCGGCGTTGCGTGCGCGGGCGGTGGGCGGGGCGGCGTCGCGCGTCGCCGC
>JBDZUN010000305.1:0-3534 GCA_040255145.1 Hyphomicrobiales bacterium
GTCGGGGACGCCGAACACGGCGCAGTCGGTCACGCCCGGCATCTTGCACAACTCGGCCTCGATCTCGGCCGGATAGATGTTGACCCCGCCGGAGATGATCATGTCCTTGGCCCGGTCGCACAGGAACAGATAGCCGTCCGCGTCGAAATAGCCGACATCGCCCGGCGCGATCAGCCCGGCCTTCTCCGACTGCCGGCGCTTCTCATCGTCGCCGTGATAGGTGAAGTCGGAGCAGGTCGCGATCCGGCAGACGACCTCGCCGATCTCGCCTTGCGGCAGGGTGCGCCCCTCAGCGTCGATCACGCGCACGTCGGCGTCCGCCACCGGCTTGCCGACCGTGCCGGGATGCGCCAGCCATTCCTCCGAATCGCAGAAGACGACGGCCAGCGTCTCGGTGCTGCCGTAATATTCGTAGATCACCGGCCCCCACCACTCGATCATCGCCCGTTTGATCGCCGGCGAGACCGGCGCCGCCGCGTGCACCACGAACTTGAGCGACGACAGGTCATATTTGGTGCGCACCGCCTCCGGCAGCTTCAGCAGCCGGTTGAACATGATCGGCACCATGTGCAGGTGGGTGATGCGGTGCCGCTCGATCATCTGCAGCAATTCCTCCGGGTCGAAGCGCGGCTGCAGGATGATGCTCGCGCCGAAGCGCGCGGCGTAGAGGCCATAGGCGTTCGGCGCCGAGTGGTACATCGGCCCGGTCACGGCCGTGACCACCTTGCTGGGGTCGCCCGGCGGCAGCGAGAAGCCGAAGATATCGAGCAGCAGCTTGGTCATCGACCGCACCTGGTCCGGCGTCGGCGGCGCCCGGCGCACGCCCTTGGGCCGGCCGGTCGTGCCGGAGGTGTAGACGATGGTGCCCGGCGCCTGAACGTCCGACGGCGGGCGCGGCGCAAAGCCTTCCAGCCACTTGTCCCAGTCCGTCATGCCGGCCGGCACCGGGCACGCTTCGTCCGCGAGGCCGTAGGCCGCCTGGATTTCCGGCGGGGTCCGCACCACCAGGACCGGCACGCCGGCCGGGATCGCGCTTTGCACCGGCGGCAGCATGTCCGCATGGATGACGATCGCCTTGGCGCCGGAATTCTCGAACAGATAGCGCGCCTCGTCCTCCGTGTAGTGCCAGTTGACCGGGACCGGATAGGCGCCGAGCAAGCCGGCGGCAAAGCTTGCCTCGAAGAAGGCGAAATCGTTGCGCAGATAGACGGCGACGGTATCGCCGAACCCGACGCCGATGGATTCCAGGCCGGCGGCCGCGCGCGCCGCGCGCGTGCCTAACTCGGCCGTGGTCAGGCGCCGTGCGCCGCTGATGATGTCGCCCATTGCGCTTCCCCTCTTCGTTGCGTTTCGAACAGATTTTGCCCGCACGGCCGGGCCGATGCCAGCCGATCCGGCACGCGCGGCCGGAAAACGCCCCGAAGCGTCAAAGGAAGCGATAGAGCAAGGCCAGGATCACGATCGCGATGAGGCCGCCGAAGAATACCCAGCGCTGCCACGGCGCGCGCAGCACGATCCGGCCCTGGCGCACACGTTCCGCCGAATAGGTCGGGCCTTCATCAGGGTCTTCGGGTCGCTCGGGCCGGTTCGCCATCGCGCCGCCTCCGGTTTCCGCCACTTGCATCGACAACGGCGGAACCTCGGCAGCGGATCGTATTTGGGGCGGCCTGTCGATCGGCGCCGCCACTTTTCACCGTCATTGCGACCGCGAGCATCGCGGAGCGGGAAGCAATCCATCTTCGCGGCACCTCAGCCTGGATTGCTTCGTCGCATCCGCGCCTCGCAATGACGGATTCGTTTCAGGGGGCGCGGCGCGCCTCAGTCGTCGAAAAACGCGATGCTGCGCAGCTCGACGCTCTCACGCGGCGGCGCGTCGGCCGGCGCGGTCGGATCGTCGAAGGCGGTGTGCAGCGACCAGCGCGCGGTGCCGTCCGTCAGCGAATCGTAGCACTTGATCAGCACCGCTTCCTCGCGCTCCATCGCCGGGAAATAGAACCATTGGTGCGCCGGGTTGTAGAGCGCGTTGAACACCTCGCCGGTGCGGTCGGGATAGACCAGGTCGGTCGCCGCCATGTCGGCATCGGCTACCGAGCGCGCGTCGCACAGCGCCAGCGGCGCATCCAGCACCGGTCCGCGGATCGGCCGCCAGATGTTGACGAATACGAAGCGCCGCTTCAGCAGGTCTTCCGCCTCGTCCCCCATCAGGTCGCGCACCCGCTGCGGCCCGGAAACCGGCGTGTAGTCGTTGTGCGCAAAGCCGACCGGGCCGCGCACACCGTCCTTCATCTCCACCCGCGAGGTCAGCGACGGCTTGTCGGCGGGACGGACGCGGATGGTGTGGTCGAAGATGACGACGCGGCTGGCGCCGGTCGCCTTGCGCACCAGGTCGATCGCTTCCGGGTAGCAGACGCGCTCGATCTCGTCCTTGTCGTAATAGTTCCGGGTCTTTGCCGGCCCGGAGACCAGCGCGAAGCCCTCGTTGTCGAGGCTTACGCCCGACACGATCGGACGGGCGTCGCGGATGGTGACGCGATGCGCTTCGATCCGTCCGTTGCGGCCCGGCGTGCCGGCCGGCGGCGTATAGGTATAGACGAACGGCTTTTCCGCCATCGGCACCATGTAGTTCAGCTCGGCTTCCACCGCGCGCAGCCGGTCCGGTGCGTTCATGCTTTCCACTCCATCATGCGAACACGCGGCCCGCTGGCCGCGCGTGTAGGCCTCACTCGGCGGCGTGGCGGCTTTCCGCCTCGCTCGTCCAGCTTCGCAGCACCGGCATCACCTCGTTCGCGAACAGGCGCATGCCGCGCTCCGCGACCTCGAACGGCGCGCCGCCGAAGCGGAAGGCGCACAGCGAGCCGACATCGCCCATCAACCGCCGCCGCTCCTCGAACTTGCGCAGGATCTGGTCGGGCGTACCCCAGATCTGGCGTTGCACATAGTCCTTGGCAATGGTCTCGAGCCCCATCGCCCGCATCGCGTCCGCGCCGACATTGTAGGCGTCATAGCCCTTCAGCTTCTTGAAGTGCTCGCCCATCAATTCGTAGTGATAGAGCACGCTTTGCAGATAGCAGGCGCCGAAGCGGTGGGCGTTCTCCTCGGCGCGGGCGGCGTCGGAATCGCACACCATCATGTCGGTCAGCAGAGCCGGGCGGGGATTGACGCCATGCAGCCGGCGGAACTCGGTGCGGTATTCGTCGAGGTCGTGCTTCTGCATTTCCGGGCTTTTGTAATTGAACGCCATCATCTGGATGCCGAGCTTGGCGGCCTCGTGCACCGAATCCGGGGTCATCGCCACCTGGGTGACGCGACCCTTGAAGCTCCGGGTCGGCCGGGGCCGGATCACCGCGCGCGGCTGATGGAAATACTGGCCGTGATGCTCCGCCATCACGCCGGTCTCCAGCGCCTCCAGGATCATCGGCGCCGATTCGTCGAAGCGGTCGCGCGCTTCCTCCATGCCGATGCCGAACTGGCCGAACTCACGCCGCGACAGGCCGCGGCCGATGCCCAGGATGGCGCGCCCGCCCGACAGCAGGT
>JBDZUN010000036.1:0-19135 GCA_040255145.1 Hyphomicrobiales bacterium
ACAATGCCGCTCGACGTACAGTCGATCGGCGCGGCCCGGCGCGAGGCGGCGTTGTCGATCGGCTCCCGCCTGCTGAACGTCGAAGGCGGCATCCTGAACGCCGTTCTCGGCGCGATCCTGGGCGGCAACCTGTCGCTCGACGTGCTCGACTATCGGGCGCTGGCTAATACCCAGGTCGACCTGTTCGGCTTCCTGGTCGCCCTGGCGACCCGCGCCGATGTCACCGCGGGCACCTACGACGACCTGTTGGATATGGCGGTCGCGCCGGGCGACCTGCTGGCCGCCGCCCACGACGCGGTCGCTGCGGACCCGGACGGGCACGGCGCCGCCGCCCTGCGCACGCTCGCCGATGCGGCGGCGGGCGCAAGCGCGACGATCCAGACATCGCGGATCATCGCGCTTGACCATGACGGCGCCAAAGCGATCGGCGCCTCGGTCGGCGGGCTTTCCGCGCAAGTCAGCGCGCTGTCGCTGATTTCGGCCGTCGCCTCCGTTGCCGGACCCGATCACCAGCTCACGCTGGACACCGGCATCCGCCTGCCGGGCATCGCCAGCGTCCGAATCGACATCGAGGTCGGCGAGCGGCCCCAGTCGTCGCCGTGGCTGCGGGTCGGGGAAGAAGGCGCCGGTGTGCACACGGCCCAGGTGCGGGCGGCACTGCGCCTCAAGGTCGGCGGCGGCGGCCTGCTCAGCGCAGTCTCGATCGACCTGCCCATCGTGGTCGAGGTGGCGCCGGCCGAGGCCCGATTGACGGACGTTGACTGCACCAACCGCGCCCAGCCGCGCGTCGAGGTCCAGGCGACGCCCGGCATCGTCAGCGCGTGGATCGGCCAGACGACACCGTTCTCGCTGGGCGCCTTCGCCAACCCCGACGCGGTGCAGCCGACGCGACTATTCAGCGCGTTGGGTATCGCCGTGACCGGCAAGGCGCATGCGCAGATGGCGTCGATGACCGGCCAGCCGCTGACCTATGCCTGGGACGACATCGCCCGGCACGCGAGCCAGACCGTCACCACGCGAGATTACAGCCAGTCGCTGACGGCAAGCCTGCTGAACAATCTCGACGTCAAGGTCACCGTGCTCGGCATCCCGCTGGTGCCGCTGGGCGGCGTCGCGGGCGCCGTGCTGGCGACGCTTCAGCCGCTCACCGGCACCCTGGACGGCGCGCTGAATGCGATCCTCGCCATCGCCGGCGTCAATCTCGGACAGGCCGACGTCTGGGTGGACGGGGCCCGCTGCAACCTCGGTCTAGTCGGCTGATACCGGCGCAACAGGACAGCGCGCTTATCGCGGCTCGAGGTCCAGCGCGATCGAATTGATGCAATAGCGCAGGCCGTCGGGACCAGGCCCGTCGGGGAAGACGTGGCCAAGGTGCGAGTCGCAGCGCGCGCACTTGACTTCGGTCCGCACCATGCCGTGGCTGGTGTCCGTCTCCGTCTCCACCGCGTCTCCGACAGCCGGAGCGGTGAAGCTCGGCCACCCGCTGCCCGACTCATACTTGGTGTCGGAATCGAACAACTGCGCGCCGCAGGCCACGCAGCGATAGACGCCCGGCGTCTTAGTCTTCTCGTAGGCGCCGGCAAAGGGCGGCTCGGTGCCCTTGAGCCGGGTCACGATATATTGATCGGGCGTCAACTGCGCCCGCCATTCCTCATCGCTTTTGACGATCTTCTCGGTCATTCCGTCCTCCGCGCGTGGCATGCCTTTCCCTCCTAGTTAGGGATATCGCCGGCTTTCGCAATCATAGGGAGGCCGCGGCACATCGGCCATGGCCGATGCGACCGGGCGGACCCTATAGTGACAGGCAAAGCCGTATCGGGAGACCAGGAATGAAGAACACCGTCTGCGAGACGCTGGGCATCGACTTCCCCTTGTTCGCCTTCAGCCATTGCCGCGACGTCGTGGTGGCGGTCAGCCGCGCCGGCGGCTTCGGCGTCCTGGGCGGAACCAGCTTTACGCCGGAAGGGCTGGAGATCGAGCTGCAATGGATCGACGAGCACATCGGCGGCAAGCCCTATGGTGTCGACATTCTGGTGCCGGGGCGACAGGATGCCGCACGCGGCGCGCGGGCCGAGGATCTGGCCGCCCGCGTGCCGGACGCACACCGGCAATTCCTGGTCGACCTGCTGGGACGCTATCAGGTCGGCATCGACGCCTCGGAAACGGTCGCCCACCGGGTACCCTCAGTCGCGCCGGACATCGGCGAAAAGCTGATCGAGACCGCCTTCCGCCACCCGATCGGCCTGATCATCAATGCGCTGGGCGTCGCGCCGCCGATGATGATCGAACAGGCCCGGAAGCAAGGTATCCCCGTCGCCGCCCTGGTCGGCACCAGGGAGCACGCGGTGCGCCAGGTCGAGGCCGGCGTCGACATCCTGATCGCGCAGGGCGGCGAGGCCGGCGGCCATACCGGCGAGATCGCGACGCTGGTGCTGGTGCCCGAGGTGCTGCGCGCCATCGCGCCGATCCGGCCGGTCCCGGTCCTTGCCGCCGGCGGTATCATGACCGGCCGCCAGATGGCCGCGTGCATGGCCCTGGGCGCACAGGGCGTGTGGACCGGCTCGGTCTGGCTGGCCACCATCGAGTCGGAGACCACCGAGATATTCCGGGAGAAGATGATCGCGGCCACCTCGCGCGACACCGTCCGCTCCAAGGCGCGCACGGGCAAGCCGTCGCGCCAGCTTCGCTCGGCCTGGCACGACGCCTGGGAAGCGCCGGGCAACCCCGGCGCACTGCCCATGCCGGTGATGAGCATGCTGTGCGAGCCGGCGTTTCGCCGCATCGACAAGGCGGCCGAGGCCGGCAACCCGAAGGCGCGCGAACTGGTGACCTATTGGGTCGGCCAGGGCGTCGGCCTGGTCGACGGCATCAAATCGGCGGGCGCGGTGGTCCAGGAATTCCGCGAGGAATTCGCCGACGCGCTGACCGACATGTTCGATCTGGTCGAGGACGCATAATACCGAAGCCCGATGCGTTTGGCTCATCGGGCTTCGGCAAGCGCGACCGCGCGCCCGAGCTTATGCGAGGACAGCAAGGGAGCGGAGCGAGCGCCGGCGCCTGAGGCGCGCGTCAATCGGCTGCGATCAACGAGCCTTATATAAGCACGCACCCGATCAGTGGCGGTCGCGGCGCAGCCGGGCGCGCAGGGCACGCAGGTCGGTCGGCGAGGTGTGACCCGCGGCGCGGACCACCGGGAATTCGACCGCGTCGTCCTCGTCCGCCCCCAGCGCGATCTGGCCGGCCTCACCCGCCCGCGCGGCCGCGTCCGACGGGCCGGTGGTGTCATCCGCCACGGGCCGCTCGGTAACGGTCGGCTCCCCGCGCCCGCGCATGGTGGCGCCGCGCCAGCGTTCCAGCACCCGCGCCAGCGCGTCGGAGCCGAGATCCTCGCCCGACTCGGACCCGGTGTGGCCGAACGCCTCGCTGCGCGGCAGCATCGCGACCGGCAATTCCTTGAAATGCAGACGGGTCGGCAACGCCACGCCTTCGCCGAACGCGAACACCTCGCGTGTGCCGAGCGACGGGACGAACGAAACGAGGCTCGCCGCCGCGTCCGACACCGCCGAGCGCACGATCGCCTGGTCGCGCTCATTGGCCATGCGCATCGCCAGGATGGTGCCGCACTGGGAAACGATCGTCGCGTCGAGTTCCGACGGCCGTTGCGTCACCAGGCCGAGGAAGACGCCGTATTTTCGACCCTCCTTGGCGATCCGGGACAGCGCCTTGCGCGTGGGGCCGAAGCCGATCGAGCGGTCGGCCGGCGCATAGCGATGGGCCTCCTCGCACAGGAACAGGAGCGGCATGGCGCCGTCGCTCCACAAGCCCAGCTCGAAGGCCATGCGGCCGACCACGGAGACGACCGCGTCGACCACCTCGGACGGGAAGCCGGCAAGCTGCATGATCGTCATCGGCCGACCAACCGGCGGCAGCCGGAACAGATGGCCGATCACGCCGGCCATCGTATCGCCGCCGACATTCGCCTTGTCGAACATGAAGCCGTAGCGCGGATCGTTGCGCACCGTCTCGATGCGCGTGATCAGGCGGTTGTACTTCGTCCAGGCGGCCGGCTTTTCCAGCTTGCCCATCCGCTCGTCGATCAGCGCGATCAGGTCGGCGAGCCGGTAGGGTACCGGGGTGTCGAGCGTAAACGCCGTATGGATCGGCTCGGCCTTGCGGATGCTGCGCCGTTCCAGCACCTCGCGTTCCGCCGCGTAGCGCGCCTTGGCCAGCGGGATGACCTCGGAGAGGATTTCGACCTCCTCCTCGACGCCCGGCCGGCCGCGGAAGAAGACGTCGACGATCTCCTCGAAATTGAACAGCCAGAACGGCAGATCGAGGTTCCGGGGGGTCAGCACCTCCGCCCGATCGGCGAAGCAGCGGCCGTATTCGTTATGCGGATCGACGATGAAGATGCGGAGATTCGGCCGGGCCGCCAGAATCTCGCGCAGCAGGATCGCGACGCCGCTCGATTTGCCGGCGCCGCTGGAGCCCAGCAGCGCGAAATGCTTGCTCAGCAGCTGGTCGACGTCGAGGCACGCATCCACCGCGCTGTCCTGCTGCAACTGCCCGACATGAATTGCGCCGGCCCGGCGCACGTCGTAGATCAGCCGCAATTCGCCGTTGGCGACCAGCCGGGCCGGATCGCCGATGATTGGATAGCGGGTCACGCCGCGCTGAAAGCGGCTGCCGCCGTCGGGCGTCGGCTTGATCTCGCCGAACAGGTCGATCTGCGCCACCACGGGCGGATTGCGGGTGTCGGCATCGGCCGCCGTGGCGAGCGCAGCGACACTGGTGATCAGCCCGATCAGCACGGAATCGCTGGAATCGATGCGCAGGAACCGCCCGACCGTCGGCCGGATCGCCGAGGCCCGACCGACGCCGCGCGAGGCGTCGAGGCGGATGCTTGCCTGCGAGCCGCCAACGGCGACGACACGGCCCGGCGGCTCGTCCGACCGATCGCGCCGGAATTGGGTTTCCTGAATGACCGCCGACACTGCCCGTTTCCCTCATCGGCCCAGGCAACAGCCCGAGCGTCACGTGTTCGAGACAGGAGAGTACGGACCAGGTCCCATCCTATTGGTTAATATACAGACGTATGAGCAACTTTTTTGCGCGTCGGTGCTTCTCGATCCAAGTCAACGCCGCTGCCTTCAAGGCGGGGTCGTCCGGGTGAATGCATCCTGACGCGTCAGCAACGTGAGGCTCTTGGTCGGAAAGCGGCATTCGACAGTCTCCGCCTGCCCGACCGTGTTGCGCCCCTGGACGTGGTACGCGCCCTCGGCGTAATCGACCGGCCCGGCGGCGAAGCCTTCGACGGTACTGCGCAGGAACTGAACCGCAAAGACCACCTCGGCCACCTCGACCTGGTCGTGCCGGCGCACCGGCAGATCGCCGTAATAGGGGCTCTGTTCCACCAGCGGCAGCGGGATCGACACCGTGCGCTCCAGCCGGCCGCCGGGCGATACCTTGGTGCCCAGCGGGATGATGCGCACCGTCACCGGGTGGGTCGGCAGCGGCGGAATGCCCTTCAGGAAATAGACGCCGCTCGGCGGCAGCCAGGAAATATAGATGCCGTTCACGTCGGCAAAGGCGGCGCGCGTCGCCGGATCGACCGCGGGGTACTGGTCGAGCGCGTAGATATCCGCGCCGCTCTTGTTCTCCAGCACATAGGAGAATTCGAGCCGGTTCACCACCCGCGCCGGACGACAGGAAAACGCAACGTCGTGAACATCCGCCATTCGGCTCTCCGCTATCGCCTCGCCAGCCGCGATCCAGGTCAGGCTACAGATCGTGATGATTATCGCGGCGATCGACGCCGCGTTCGTCCCGATACTGATTTTCCTGGCCGATCGCGTTCTTTTCTTCGTTCGTGTCGAAATTGTCGCCGGTCGGTGACCCGTCGTACTGGCTTCTCTCCATGTTGTTCGCATGCTGCATCTCATGGAACAGGATCACGTCGCCCGGCGCATTGTGCTGCGTGTTCGGGGCGGGCCACTGATCGGGATTGTAGGTGATCGTGGTGCCGGTCCCATTGCCGGTCCCGGTCAATTGGTTGCCGCTGGCGTCGGTGGCCGGCGCGCCGTTGCCGTAGAAGACCGGCTGGCCCGCCGCCGTCGCATCGGCATAGCCCGCCGAGGTGTTCGGCTCAGGCTGCGCGAAGGCATTCGGCGGGTTCGGCGGCGGGTTGCCAGGCTTGATCGTCGTGCTGTTGCCGCTGGTGCCGAGCTGGTCGATCAGCGCCGCCCCGCTCTGGGTTCCCTGCATCAGGGTCAGGTCCTGGATGACCTGGGCGGCATAATCGGGGTCGGTGGCGTCGACCTTGATGCCGGGGCTGAATTGCAGGGTGCCGTCGCCGTTATTCGCAACGACCGGCCCGTGCTGGGCGGCAACGTGCCGCGTCTGGTGGCCGCCGCCGCCGGCGCGCTTCGACTTCTCGATCAGGTCCTCGAGATAGCCTGGCTCACCGTTGTCCGAGATGCTGGCGTCGACCGGATCCATGATGTCGACGCCGCTGGTCGAATCCGGCGAGCCGCCGGAATTGATGCGGACCATCGGCCCGTTGATCGCCACGCCGCTCGGGTCGATCACCACATAGGAACCGCCGACCTTCAGCGTGATCTTCGTCTTCGCCTCGATCGCGATCGAGCGCGCATTGAGCTGGACCACGCCGCCGACCAGCGTCGACAGGTCGGCCTCGAAGCTTTCGAGGCGATTGCCGGTGACGCGCAGGTGATGCACGTCCTCCATGCCCTCGTATTTGGCGCCGTGGATATGCAGGTTCCACTCGTCGCCGATGGTGTTGAAGGAACTGCCGCCCTGCTCGTCGGTCTCGTCGTCGTGATAGCCGATCAGGTTGTGGCGGTTGGCATGCGTCGTTTCGTACAAGGAGGCATAGACGCGCTGGTCCATGCGCCGTTGCGAGCGCAGCAGGATCTGTTCCTTGCCGGTCGCATCCTCGAACCGCAGCATGTGGTAGCCGATCTTGCCTTCCTTGGCCGGCGGGCTGGACCGGGTCTTGAGGCCGCTGCGCGTCTGGTATTGCGGCAGGGCGAACGTCATCGTGTTGGCGCCGTTATAGACGCGCCCGGTGACCAGCGGCCGGTCGGGATCGCCCTCCAGGAAGGTGACGATCACCTCCTGGCCGACGCGCGGCAGGTGCTGCTGGCCCCATTCGCGGCCGGCCCAGCCTTCGGACACGCGCATCCAGCACGAGGTGTCGCCCTGCTTCGGCTCACCGTAGCGGTCCCAATGGAAATGAACCCGGACCCGGCCGTATTGGTCGGTCCAGATGTCCTTGCCGTCCGGCCCGACCACCATCGCGGTCTGCGGGCCGCGCACGACCGGCTTTCTGGTCACGCCGGGCGGGCGGATCGGCGTCTTGAACGGCACGCAGAAGAAGTGGTTCTGGTAACCCGGCTCCAGCGAATCGAACAATGAGCCCTTGCGGTCCTCCGCCCACTTGGTGACGGGGTCCCTGACGCCGGCCAGCAGCGTGTTGGCGAGGCCCTTGAGGCCCGCGCCGGCATCCTGGCCGAACGCCTTGAAGATATCGAACAGGGCGCCCGCGACCGCCCCGCCCGCGCCCTTGCCGACCGCGATCAGCAGGTCGGGCAGGCTGTGCCACAGGTTGTCCCAGAAATTGTCCTCGGTGTAGTAGGGCTCGTTGCCGGTGAATTCGACCGCCGTCAGCACCCAGCGCACCTTGTCGTCTTCCACCCGGTCATGCTTGTCCAGCGTGAAGGCGGCGCCGGGACCGAACTGGGGCACGGTCCCCTCACCCTCGACCACGTGGTGGTGGGTTTCGTCCTCTTCCCGTCGGATGCCGATCAGCTTGGCGCCGTCGCCCTGTGCGACATAGCGGCCCGGATAATCGTAGCGGACCCACGGATTGCCGGGCGGCGCCCCCAGAATCGTCTTGCTTTCCGCGTAGAGGTCGGCCTTCGGATTCTTGAAATCGAAGTCGGTATGGGACCACTTGCCGCTGCGGTATTCGTAGCTGTGCTGCCACTTGACGACGACCGGCTTGCGCTTTTTCTCGGCGCCGGCCTCGAACGCCACGGCGGTCTTCGAGAATTCCTGGAACGCGCTGTTGCGGTTGGCCAGCACCAGGGTATGGCGGCCATAATCGTGCCTGAAATAATAGAAGATTCCGTACTCTTCCATCAGCCGCGAGACGAAGTCGAACGCCGTCTCGCGGTACTGCACGCAATATTCCAGGGTCGGTATGCCGCCGGTATCGAGATTGGCGCGGTCGATGTCCGTGAGCTGGTTGTCGTTCAGGACCTGCAAGATGACGTCGACGGGCGTCTTGTTCTGGAAGATGCGCAGGTCGCTGGTCAGTTGCAGGAAGGAAAGCCAGGGCACGACCTCCGCCTCGTAGACGCGGAGCTCGCCGTCGCGCAGCGTACCGGCCGAATAGAAGCGGCTGCAAAAGCCGTTCAGATAGCGATAGGTATGCTTGTCCGAGTCCGTCTCGATCCCGATCGTGACGTTCGTGCCGATCATCTGCTCGGCCGTGACCTGATGATCGGTGGACAGAAGCTGAAGATGATAGTTGAAGGGCGTCGACAGCCCCTCGCGCCCGATGATGCTGCGCAACAGGACGTGATCGCCGCCGTTGTCCAGCGGATCGAGATCGGTGAAGACCTGCAGAAGACGGTCCTTCTGCGACCAAGCCTTGGTATCCGCCATGCCCCCCCGCGCCCCAGCCGGTGGCGGATTATAAGCGAGCGTCGTCCGCGAAGATACGCGCGCGTGCCGTCACGGAATCTGGACCGAATGCTCACCTGGATCGAGCACGCTGATCACGCCGGCCCATGTGCACATGAGCTTGGACACATTGTCGAGCGCCGGCTGGTTGTCGAGCAGCACCGTGACCGCCCCGGGCGCCCACGGCGCCGGCGTGTTGGGAATGCAGGGCTGCGGCGTCAGTACGCCCGAGGCCGCCGAGGTGGCGGAGGCGACCTGTGGATTCGCCAGGCTGGAGCACATGCCAAACGGCATCACGTTCGCCATCGGCTTGTTGTCCATGATATTGGCGGCGAACTGGTATTCGGTCTGTTCCTTGTGCACCGGCAGCACGACGAAGACGCTTGGCGCGGCGCCAAACGTGCATTGGAGTTGTGCACCGTTGCAGACGTGAAACGGCATCCGAACCTCCCCATGTCAACCGCGCCGCCGGCCGCGGGGATCGGACGGCGCCCAAAGGGCAGAGCATACGCGAAAGCGCGCCGATAGAAATGCCTCGGCATCGCGCTGGAATTGTATTTCGCGCTGACACGGATTAACGCCCGCGCCGGCCACGCACCATCGCAGCGCGCCGAACGTTGACGGCCGGACGATTGCGGCGAAATAACGGAAGACCGCATGGAACCAAGCACGGCCATAGCGATCCTTTGGGTGGTGATCGGCGGCTTCCTGGCGCAATGGGCCGGGGCGCGGCTGCGCCTGCCCGCGATCGTGCTGCTGCTCGCGCTCGGCCTGATCGCCGGGCCCGGCCTCGGCATCCTGCACCCCAGCGCGGCGATGGGCGACGTGCTGCGCCCGGCGGTCGGCCTTGCGGTCGCCATTGTCGTGTTCGAGGGCGGCCTGGCGCTCGACTTCCGCGAATTGCGCGCCGCCGGCGAAGGCGTGCGGCGCCTGACGATCTTCGCATTGCCGCTCAACGGCCTGTTCGCGGTGCTGGCAGCACACTTCATCGGCGCCATGCCGTGGTCCTCGGCCGCCCTGTTCGGCGCTATCGTGGTGGTAACCGGGCCGACCGTGGTGCTGCCGCTGCTGCGCCAGGCACGGCTGGAGCGGCGCATCGCCGCCTTCCTGCGGTGGGAGGCGATCGTCAACGACCCGGTCGGCGCGATCCTGACCGCGCTGGTCCTCGAAGCCCTGATCATCTTCGCCGGCGCACACGGGACGAGCGCCGGATTGTGGACGCTGGCCCTGCGCCTCGGCATCGGCGTGGTCGCCGGGGCCGGGCTTGGCATCGCCGGCGCGTTCTTCGTCAAGCTGACCTTCCAGCGCGACCTGGTGCCCGAGGTTCTTAAGACACCGATGCTGCTCAGCATCGCGATGGGAACCTATGCGCTGGCCAATATGGAGATGGACGGCGCCGGGCTGATCGCCGCGACCCTGTTCGGCGTGGCGCTGGCCAATCTGGGCGTGCCGGGCCTGGCCGAGCTGCGCCGGTTCAAGGAGGCGCTGGTTGTCCTGCTGGTCTCCGCCCTGTTCATCGTGCTGGCGGCCGACCTGGACCGCGACGTGCTGGCGCGCCTGTCCTGGCCAATCGTGGCCCTGACCCTGGCGACATTGTTCCTGGTGCGGCCGGCGGCCATCTTCCTCGCCACCATGCGCAGTGGCCTGACGGGCGCGGAGCGGCTATTGGCGGCATGGATCGCGCCGCGCGGCATCGTCGCCGCGGCGGTGGCCAGCTTCGCCGCGATCCGCCTGAGCGAGGCCGGCTATGCCGGCGCCGACCTGATCCAGCCGACGGTTTTCCTGGTGATCGTGGCGAGCGTGGTGCTGCACGGCTTCTCGCTGGCGCCGCTGGCCCGCTGGCTTGGCCTGGCGATGGAGAACAGGCCCGGCCTCGCCATCATCGGCGCGTCGCCCTGGACCATCGACCTGGCAAGCATCCTGGCGCAGCACGACGTTCCCGTCCTGCTCGTCGACATCTATCCGGGGCCGCTGGCGGCGGCGCGGCGGCGCGGATTGGCGACCCTCCGCGCCCAGGCCCTGTCGGATCAGGCGGCCGACATCTTCGCCGATAAGGCAATCGGCTATGTGCTCGCCGCCACGCCGGACGAGGTCTACAACGCCCTGACCTGCGCGCGCCTCGCCCCCGAACTGGGGCGCGAGCGGGTCTATCAGCTCGCGCCGGAAGCCGATGAGCTGATCCACCCTGAAGAAGGGCTTGCGCGCGACTGGCGCGGCAAGGTGCTGGCCGATACCGGCCTCGATTTCGCGACGGTCGCGGCGCGCTACCGCGCCGGCTGGCGCTTCCGGACCGTGGAGGCCGAAGGCAAGGAGACGCCGGAGACCGCACCGGGCATCGCCATCATGCGCATCGGCGAGAACGGCGCGCTCGACTTGGCCTCACCCGACCACGAGCCGTTCTCGGTCGCCGAGGGCGAGCGGCTGGTCATGTTCGCGCCCCCGGCCGATGCGTCCGCGGAAAGCGAGCGCATCACGCACACCGACGCGCAAGCCTGAACGATACGGGCCCTACTCTGCCGCGATACGCACCGGCTGCCAGGAATGCACGACCGGCAGCACCTCCTTGGCGAACAGGCGCATGCTGCTCTCGACCTCCGCGTCGGTCAGGCCGGAGAAGCGGAAGATGCAGTTGAGGTCGAAATCGCCGATCGCGGCGCGCCGTTCCTCCAGGTTGCGCAGGATCTCGTCCGGGGTACCGGATGCCTGGATCGCGGCGAAGTCGTTGGCGACCTTGTCCAGGCCGAGTTTCTGCAGCCCCTCCGCCGACTTGGCGTAGAACTGGTAGCCCTTCAGCCCGGCGAAATGGCCCTTGTCCATCTCGTAGTGCTTCACGACAGTCGCGAAATATTCTTTGGCCGCGCGGTCGGCGGTCGCGCGCGCCTTGGCACCGTCGGAATCGCAATAGACGAAGTCGAGCGTCACCACCGGCTTTGCGTCGCGGCCGTGATGCTGGCGGAACAGGCGGCGATATTCGGCGACGTCGTTCGCCTTCTTCTCCCAGCGCACCTGGCTGAACATCATCATGACGGCGCCAAGCTCGGCCGCGACCGGGATCGAGTCGGTCGAGCCGGCGACGATGTGGATGCGGTCCTTGAGGCTGGGCAGCGGGCGCGGCCGGATTTCCGCCGGCGCCTGCTTGATCGCGGTGCCGTCATATTCGGCGATGCCGGTCTCCAGCGCCTTGATGATCATCTTGGCGGATTCGTTGAAGTAGTCGCGCGTGCCGTTCATGTCGATCTGCCACTGCTCGTACTCCATGCGTGACAGACCGCGGCCGAAACCGAGCAGGAGGCGGCCGTTCGACAGGGTGTCGACCATCGACGCCTCGACCGCGACGCGCAGCGGGTTGTGCCAGGGCAGGATCACCGCCGCGGTGCCGAGCTGGATGCGGCTGGTGCGCGCGGCGACCCAGGCCAGCAAGGTCAGCGGATTGGGAACGATCGAGTAGTCGTCGAAGTGATGCTCGGGCGTCCAGAACGAGTCGAAGCCGAGCGGCTCGGTCAAATCCGCCACCTTCAGCTCCGACCGATACATCTCCTGGTCGTTCTCCCGACCCTGGTAATTCTGGCAAATGACTGTGCTGCCGACCTTCATGGCATCCTCCCGAACGTTCGCTAGGTTGGCGCCAGACTGCCACATCGCGGGGTTCGATCCAATTGGAAACGGGCGCCAGCCCCATTAGAAAGACGAAGTGCGGCGGGGGGCCGCGCCGCGGCCGCAAGGCCGGTCTTCCGGGGATTCCATGAGCATTGCGATCGCCGTCGCGGCGCTGATCTTCCTGATCGTGGCCGCCTATCGCGGCTTCAGCGTCATCCTGTTCGCGCCGATCGCCGCGATGCTGGCCGTGCTGGCGACCGATCCGTCGTCCGTGCCGATAGTCTTCACCGGCCTGTTCGCGGAAAAGATGGCGACGTTCTTCAAGCTCTATTTTCCGGTCTTCCTGCTCGGCGCGCTGTTCGGCAAGCTGATCGAGGTGTCGGGCTTCGCACAGAGCATCGTCGCCGCGATCCTGCGGCTGGTCGGCGAGCGCCGCGCGATCCTGTCGATCATGCTGGTCTGCGCGGTGCTGACCTATGGCGGCGTCTCGGTCTTCGTCTGCGTGTTCGCCGCCTATCCGTTCGCCGCGCACATGTTCCGCACCGCGGGCATGCCCAAGCGGCTGATCCCGGCGACCATCGTGCTGGGTGCCGGCACCTTCACGATGGATTCATTCCCCGGTTCGCCGCAGATCCAGAACATCATCCCGACGCCGTTCTTCGGCACGACGACCTGGGCGGCGCCGACGCTCGGCCTGATCGGCGGCACGCTGACCATGATCGGCGGCCTCGCGTACCTGAACTGGCGCGGCCGGCGCCTGATGGCGACCGGCGAAGGCTACGGCACCGGCCATCGGCTGGAACCGGAGGCGATTCCCGACGTCGAGCGCATCCATCCGCTGGTCGCGCTGGCGCCGCTCCTGATCGTGCTCGGCATGAATTTCGCGCTGACCGAGGCGATCCCACACATCTATGGCGACCACGTCACGGCGAGCCTGCCCGGGCTGCACGAGCCGCTGAGCGCCAAAACCGCGACCGTCACGGCGATCTGGGCGGTCGAGGGCGCCCTGGTCCTGGGCATCCTGGCCGTGCTGGCGCTGGCTTGGCGGCGGGTCACGGCGGCGTTCATCGCCGGCACGCAGGCGGCAGTGGGCGGCGCGCTGCTGGCCGCGGTCAACACCGCGTCGGAATATGGCTTCGGCGCGGTGATCGCCGCCCTGCCCGGCTTCCTCGCGATCAAGGACGCGCTGCGCGTCATTCCCGACCCGCTGGTCAACGAGGCGGTCACGGTCACGACGCTGGCGGGCATCACCGGCTCGGCGTCCGGCGGCATGAGCATCGCGCTGGCCGCGATGGCCGACCAGTTCATGGCCGCCGGGCGCGCCGCCAACATCCCGCCCGAGGTGCTGCACCGCGTCGCGGCGATGGCGAGCGGCGGTATGGACACCCTACCGCATAACGGCGCGATCATCACGCTTCTAGCCGTGACCGGCCTGACCCACCGCGAAAGCTATCGCGACATCTTCGCCATCACCGGGATCAAGACCGCCACGGTCTTCGTCGTGATCGGGATCTATTACGCGACCGGCCTGGTCTGACACCAAGGCTCGTTGATCGGAACCGATCAACGAGCGCCTCAAGCGCCGGCGCTCGCCTCCGCTCGCTTGGCTTTCCTCGCATAAGCTCGGACGCGCGGTCGCGCTTGCCGAAGCCCGATGCCTCGGGCATCGGTATGAGTCGCGAACCCGGCCCGTGCCGGCGCGCGGTCAGGATGCCGGCTTCGCCGATTCGCGTGCGACCGTGATCGCATAGGCGCCGCGGATCGGCGCGCACATGCCGCGCCCCACCGCACGCTCGGGTCCGCAGGCCACGGAATCGCGCAGGCGCCGGACGCCGCCGTCGAGCGGGTCGAGCACAACGTAGTCGTCGCGCTCGTGCCGCAGCAGCAGAACCCAATGCCACACCGGCGTCTCGGCCCCAGGCGTCTGGTCGATGCGCAGGATCACCAGGGTTTGGTCGTCGGGCCGCACCGCGGTGAATGCGTCGCGCGACAGGAAGCGGACCTCATGGCCCGGAAACAAGCGATTGATGATATCGTCGCCGGATACATAGCCGCTGGCGCGGAATTCCGAATCCCGGCCAGCCACAGCCAGCATCTGGCGCATGGTGGTGGAGAGCCCGAGCAGGTTCCGCGCCATGGCCGCGGCCGTGATGAAGCAGCCGAGTTCGCCGACCGTCTCGCCGCTATTGCCCATCTCCCTGTTCGCCCAGCGCGGATCAGTCTGCGAATAGATCGGCGACTGACGCCCCCACCAGTTCAGCGTGCCGTTCGCCTCCTGACCCGGAGCCGCCCTGAACGGGGCGGCGGCGATCCCGACATGGGGGCCGTAGCTCTGCGCGCAGACCGGCGACGCCGCAGCGATGAGCGCCAGGCAGGACACAACACGGATCAGGATGGACATCGGTCCCGTTTTTTTGCTGCGCCATGCACGCGGCGTCGTTCTTATCGGCGGCCGGCGATCGTTCCCCGGCGGACCTTCCGTACAGCAAACGCGTTTCCCCGGCGCCCATCCTAGCGTCCATGCGTCAAAAAGCCAGCGGCCGGCGGAACCGCCGCAGCGCGGGAATGCGGCATGTGCGCACGCGGCCATCGTTCCCGGCGGCGAATCCCGCTATTGTCGCGGCAACAGGCCGCCGACGCGCCGCCGACATGCAACGAAACACGGCCAGGGAGGATGCAATGGAGTTCGGATTCGTCTTCATGGGAGCGCCGCGGGCGGTGCCGCAGGTGCAGCATGCGGAAGGCCGCGGCTATACCCATGCCTGGCTCTATGACTCGCAGATGCTGGCCGGCGACGTCTATGCGGCTCTGGCGCTATGCGCCGCCGGAACCACCCGGATCAAGATGGGGCCGGGCGTCACCAACCCGAAGTCGCGCATCGCGCCGTTGACCGCCTGCGCCATCGCCACGATCAACCAGGTCGCACCCGGGCGCGCCATCCTCGGCATCGGCACCGGCAACACGACGCGCCGCACCATGGGCATGCCGGCCGCCAAGGTCGACGAGCTGCGCGATCATATCCGGGTCTGCCGCGGGCTGCTCGACGACGAACTGACCGACTATTCGGAAGGCGACCGCCACCGCAAGATCAAGTTCCTGAACCCCGACATGGGCTACATCAATGTCACGGACCGCGTACCGATCTATGTCGCGGCGAGCGGCCCGCGCGTCGCGCGCATGGCCGGCGAGATCGGCGACGGCGTCATCCTGTTCGGCGCCGTGCATCCCTCGATCATCCGCTGGCTGGTCGAGTGCGTGCGCGAGGGTGCGCGCAGCGCCGGCCGCGACCCGGACAAGCTGCACATCCTGTCGATGACCGCCTTCTACCTGACGGAATCGGAAGCGGACATGCAGACGCGCAAGGTGCGCGAGGCAGTCGGCCCGTTCGTCGCCTCCAGCGCCAATATCTTCGCGCTGTCGACGCGGCGGAACCCTGACCTTCTGCCGGCGGATTTCCGCAACGAGCTGGTCGAGTTCGCCGGAGTCTATCGCGACCCCGAATCGCCGGAGGAAACACGGCACCTGAAGCTCTATAGCGGCTATCTGCAGCGGCTTCGGCCGGAGCACGAGGCGCTGATGACCGAGAAGATCATGCGCGCCACCACCCTGGTCGGCACCGTCGACCAGGTGGTCGATTCGATCCGGCAGATGGAAGCGGCCGGCGTCAACCAGGTCGCGGTGCAGCCGATCCTCGATTCCTACGCCACCATCGACCAGTTCGCCGACAAGATCATGCCGCACTTCGCGTAGCGAAAATCAACCGCCGCCCCTTCATCGTCATTGCGAGCGGGGCGGTAGCCCGACGAAGCAATCCACCCTTGTTGTCGTCCCGGAAGACCGAAGGTCTATCCCGGGGCCCATGGCGCGGCAGGATGGGTCCCGGCTCGCGCGGCCCTAAGGCCGCTTGGCCGGGTCGGGCAGCCCGTCAATCCGGCGGGATGTATGCGTTGACCTGGATTTCAACGACCTGGCCGGGAAAGGTCAGCTCGGTCACGCCGATTCCGGTCCAGGCCGGCGGCGGCTTGTCACGCGAAATATAGCGGTCCTTGACCTTCACGAAGGTCTCGAGCTGCGCCTGCAGGCCGACGTGATAGGTGATCATCTCGTAGACGTGCTCGAACCCCGCGCCGCCTTCGGTCAGCACGGCGCGCACGTTTTCCCACGCCTGGACGATCTGCGCCTCCAGGCCCTCGACCACGCGCATCTCGGCGTCGCGCCCGACCTGGCCGGCGCAATAGAGCCACGGCCCGATGCGCACCGCCGGCGCGTAGTGGAACCGCTCATAGACATTCCGCATGCCCGGCGGAACGATGGTGCGTCGTTCCATCGCCCCGGCCCCCTTCACGCCGTGCCGAAGGTCAAGGTCTGATATTCGGCACGGCACGGATTGCCGTAGGCAATGTCGAGCCGCTTCTCGGTCAGGTCCATGATCAGCGAGGCGTTGCTCTGCATGCGTTCCAGCTCGGGCGCGCCCTCGACCGGGTGCCGGCAGATCGAGTTCGGATGGTTGGCATGGTCGGCCAGAATGGTGCGGAACGTGTCCGTCGTGACCTCGCCCGCCTGACGCCTCATCAGCTTGCCGGAGCGGCAATAACGCACCACCGTGTCGGGCACATGCTTGCGGCCCTGGTCCTCGCCGGCGAACCGGCCCTCGAAATGGTTCGTATGCGTCAGGATGCCCGACGGGTCGTAGAGATAGTCGGCGCCGTTCGGGCTGGCCTCGACGTCGATCGCCTCGCCGTCGGCATGCGCGATCAGGTAATTGCCGCTGGCGCCGCTCTGGCTGCCATAGACCTTGCCGATCGCCTCGCTCAGGGTCGGCGAATTGAGGATGCCGCGGCAGAACAGGTGGAACTGCACCCCAGGGCGACTTTCGGCGCCGACCAGCAGGTTGGCGCACAGGCCGAGCCCGGCTTCGTTCATGCCGAACTTGCCGACGAAGCCCGCCTCGGTGAAGGTCATGACGCGCGGCTTGCCCGCCTGCTCGATATCCAGCACGACGCAATTGTCCTGGATGCGCGTCATCCAGTCCCAATTCTGGCCGAGCAGCATGTGGCCGTCGGCGGTCGCCTCCGGCATCGCCGCCATCGCCGTGCACTCGCCGTGGCGGAAATTGCTGCCGCCGTCCTTGAACATCAGCTCGGTGCGCGAGTTCAGCGCGACGATCTCCTCCAGCGCGCAGTCGGCGCCGTCGGCGATGCCACGGATCTCGTCCATCAGATCGGCATCGAAATCTTCGATGATCGGGACGAAGCCGCGCGCCCGCGCCCGCACGCCGTCGCGGTCGAGCTTGCCGTAATAGCGGAACAGGTCGAGATAGACCCCGACATTGTCCTGGATCTTGGCGCGGAAGGTCGCGCCATGCTGGCGGCCGATCTCGTGCGGGCTGCCCTTGACGTGGAGACGCGCGAAGGAATCGTTCGACATCGGATCATTCTCCCGCCGCGGCGATGCGCGGCTTGGCTTGCGGCAGCGGATTGGCGGCGCGCCAGTCGCGCGCGACGTCGGCCATAGTACGGAAGCGCACGCCCGGCAATTCCGCCATCGTGCGCATCAGCCGCTCCAGCATCAGCATGCGGTGGCCGCGGCCGATCACCTGCGGATGCATGGTCAGGCAGAACACGCCGGCGCCGATGCGATCGTACAGATAGTCGAAATCGCCGCGCCAGTTCTCCTCCACCTGCGACACGCCGGTCAGGCCGGCATTCATGCCGATGACGAATTCGAACGGCGGGAAGTCGTCCAGGCTCCACGTCACCGGGATTTCGACAAGGTCGACCGGATCGCCGAAGATGTACGGCCCCTCGGTGTTCGGCTGGTCGCCGGTGCGGCAGTAATAGGGCGAATAGTCGTTGCCCATCAGGCTGCTGTCATAGGAAAAGCCGCGTTCCCGCAGCAGATCGATCGAATGCTCCGTCAAGTCCCAGGCGGGCGAGCGGTAGCCCTCGGGCGCGTTTCCGGTGATGCGGCGCAGCGCGGCGGTGCCCTTGTCCAGCACCCGCTTTTCCTGGTCAAGCGACAGGGTCGTCGGATTTTCATGGCAATAGCCGTGATGGGCGATCTCGTGCCCGCCATCCGCCACCCGGCGCACCAGGTCGGGATAGGTATCGGCGGTGTGGCCCGGCGTGTACCAGGTCGACGGCGCATCGAACCGGCGCAGCAATTCGAGGATGCGCGGCACCGCGACCGCGCCGAACTCACCCCGCGACACGGCGCTGGGCGACCTGGCCTTGAAGGTGCCGAGCCAGACCGAAACCGCGTCGAAATCGAAGGTCAGACAGACATCGACCTGCTTGGTGGTCATGCGCTCCTCCCGTTTTTTTCACACATGATAGCAGGAACCGCGCGCCGGCACCGCTTCGGCCAGCCGCCGGCCATCACTTCGTCCCCGGCAGCGGACCGTCCTTGGCGAAGGCGTCGACCACGTTGCGCATGATGCGCGAAACATCGTTGTCGAAATTGTTGTGCGGCAGCGCGCTGCCCCAGGCGATCGAACTGGGCGCGAACACCGCACCGTCGTTCGGCGTCGTGAAATAGACCATGTCGCAGCGCACCAGCGGATTTTCAGTCCCGCCCAGGCCGGGAAAGGTGAAGGCGATCTCCTCTTGCACCAGCGGGTAATTGTCGGAGAAGGTGTCGGCGGTGGCCAGCAGCAGCGCGTGCGGCGGCGTGCCGAGCGCCAGGTCGTAGCGGTCGATCTCCTGCCCCGCGGCGCCACCGCCGCCCAGGCCGAAATCGCCGAATTCCTCGCCCGCGACACCGTCGAAGATCCAGGCGGCGGCCGGGTTGCGACTGTCCGGCATGCGCCGATAGGGGCGCGAGGCGTCCA
>JBDZUN010000037.1:0-19127 GCA_040255145.1 Hyphomicrobiales bacterium
TTCTTTACCCTGGTTGGCCCGCACAACGGCGCGACCTTCTGCAACATCCCGCGTTGCATCGAACAGAACGTGGAATGGATGACGGAGTGCCTCCGCTACATGCGGGAGAACGGCCTGGAGCGCATCGAGCCGACGCCGGAAGCGGAAGCGGACTGGACGGCCCACGTTAACGAGACCGTGATGGGCACCCTGCTGCACACGGTCAGTTCGTGGTTCATGGGCACGAACATCGAAGGCAAGAAGCGGAACTTCCTGATGTATGCCGGCGGCAGCCCGGCCTATCGCGCCAAGTGCGACGAGGTCGCGGCCAAGGGCTACGAAGGCTTCGTGCTCGAGAAAGCCAATCGGGACGCACGCCAGAGGGCGTAAGTCACCGTCGCCAGCACCTCGAAATGACGAAAAGAGGCTGTCGCCTTCTACGCCCCGGCGGTACTGCCCTGCGGGGTGAATTTTAGAAGCTCCTCGACAATGAGCACGCGGCGGCAAACTCCGTTCCGTAACACATCGGGAATGGATGAAGAGCCTCGGGCGGTGCGCGGAGCCATTGTCGCTGACAATCGTCGCCGGCGGCCGCGGCGGCGCACGAGGTCGTCCAGCTCGCGGGCGACCCGCAGGCCGGACAGCGAGATGTCGGCGATGTCATCGGTGCTGCAATTCTCCCTAAAAGTGGGCCTTGAAAATTCCCTAGTTGGGCCCGCCGGCGTGTGATTTTGCCGGGGCTAGCCCCGGCAAAATCGGCCGCGAAGGTCTTCACGTCGTGAGGACCAGCATGCCCGGCCGACAGATCACCGACCTCAGATGAGGCTCTTCATAAAGTTCCGACAGACCGAATCCACGCCGATCGCCGCCGCGAAGGCCGGGTTCAGCGCCGCCACCGGCTACCGTATCGAAGCCGATCCCCAGCTTCCCTCCGCCAAGCAAGCTCCTCGATTACGACGACGGCCTGATCCGCTCGAGTATCTCTTCGAAGCGGAGATCTTGCCGATGCTGAAGACGGCCCCGCATTTGAGGCCTGTGGCGATCTACGAGGAGATGCTGCGGCGACATCCCGAGCTTGGAGCCGGCATCCGTCGCACGGGTGACGGCAACGGTGCGCAGCTTGGGGATCTTCAGGTTGAGCGTGCCGAGCCGCGTATCCAGGCTGCGGTCGCGGTAGCCGTTGCGCCAGGTGCTGCGTTCGCCGGATCGCTCATGCCGGCCAGCGCCGATGAGACCGTCGACGTCGGCCTCCATGATGATCTGCAGCACGCTTTCGGCAACGCTGCGCAGGAAATCGCCCGTCTCCGGTCTTCGCCATCAGCTCGGCAAGGGGTAGTCTGTCGTCGGTCATCGGGAAAAACGGGGCTCTCAGAATTTCTGTGTGGGAGGTCATACGATTACCCCTGAGGGGTGGAGGGACGTATGGCGATTCGGAACGAGCTGATCGAGGAGCTACTGGCGGAGAAGGATCCGCAGGGGGTGTTTGCCCCGGACGGGCTGCTGGACGAACTGAAGAAGGCGCTGGCCGAGCGGATCTTGAACGCCGAGATGGAACCAGCACCTGGCGGCCGAGCGGACCGAGGCGGAGATCCCGGGTCCGCGGAACCACCGTAACGGCCACAGCCGCAAGACGGTGCTGACCGGGACCGGCCCCTTGGAGCTGCAGGTGCCGCGCGCGCGACCGGCAGGCGAGCTTCGAGCCGCAGCTGATCGCCAAATACCGGCGCCGCTTCCCGGATTTCGACGACAAGGTGGTTTCCCTCTACGCCCGGGGCATGACGACCCGCGAGATCCAGGGCCATCTGCGCGAACTCTACGGCATCGAGGTCTCGCCGGACCTCATCAGCGTGGTCACCGATGCCGTCCTCGAGCAAGTGGCCGAATGGCAGAACCGGCCGCTGGACGCGCTCTATGCCTTGGTGTTCTTCGACGCCCTGCGGGTGAAGATCCGCGACGAAGGAACCGTGCGCAACAAGGCGGTCTACCTCGCGCTCGGCGTCCGGCCAGACGGCACCAAGGAGATACTCGGACTGTGGATCGAGCAGACCGAGGGCGCCAAATTCTGGCTGCGGGTGATGAACGAACTGCGCAACCGCGGCGTCGCCGACATGCTGATCGCGATTGTGGACGGCCTCAAGGGCTTCCCAGAGGCGATCAGCGCCGTCTTCCCCGAGGCGCAGATCCAGACCTGCATTGTCCACCTGATCCGCCACTCACTGGCATTCGCGTCCTGGAAGGAGCGCCGCGATGTCGCCGCGGCGCTGAAGCCGATCTACCGCGCCGCCAATGCCGAGATCGCCCGCGAGCAGCTGGAAGGCTTCGCCACGGGGCACTGGGGAAAGCGCTATCCTGTAGCGCGACAATCTGGATGAGAAGCGAGCGACGATCTGGATGAGAGATCTGGCGTCGCGACGGACGGATTGTTGCCGGTGGCATGCGCGGGAGCAAGGGCTATTGGGTTGATTGACGCGGAGCGACGATCAGGCGGTGGTTTGGGTTGTCGCCCGTGAGGGCGGTCGGCCAGGTCCGCGTCGTTGTTCCAGGGCCGTTTTGCGCCGGTAGCTCTCGACGTTCATTTCGAAGATGGTGGCGTGGTGAACGAGGCGGTCGACCGCGGCGACGGTCATGGCGGGATCTGGGAAGATCCGGCCCCATTCGCCGAAAGGCTGGTTGGCGGTGATCATCAGGGAGCGCCGCTCGTAACGTGTGCTGATGAGTTCGAACAGGACGCTGGTTTCGGCTTGATCTTTGGTGACGTAGGCCAGGTCGTCGAGGATCAGCAGGTGATACTTGTCGAGCTTGGCGATTGCCGCCTCGAGGGCGAGTTCGCGGCGGGCGAGCTGCAGCTTCTGGACGAGGTCGGTGGTCCGTGCGAAGAGGACCCTCCATCCATTCTCGACGAGCGCCAGGCCGATGGCTGCGGCCAGATGCGACTTCCCGGATCCGGGCGGGCCGAAGAGGAGGAGGTTGGCGCCCTTCTCGAGCCAAGCGTCGCCGTTGCAGAGCGCCATGACTTGCGCCTTGGAGACCATCGGCACGGCATCGAAGTCGAAGCCGTCGAGGGTCTTTCCAACTGGGAGGTGGGCATCGGCGAGGTGGCGCTCGATCCGCCGTCTGGCCCGTTCCGCGATCTCGTGCTCGGCGATGGTGGCCAGGAAGCGTGCGGCGGGCCAGCCCTCCTTGTCTGAGCGTTCGGCGAACTGCGCCCACAGCATCTTGCTGGCGGGCAGGCGCAGCTCGGTCAGCATCAACGACAGGCGTTCGGCGTCGATGGAGGACGTGGTCATGCTGCATCCCCCGCGCCGAGCAGGGCGTGGTAGGCCTCGAGTGCAACGACCGGAACGTTGATCTCCGGGAGGCTGGCGGGGTCGGGCGTAAAGCGCGCGCGCAGACGCGCCATGTCGGGCAGCCGCTTGGCGTCGAGTTCGCCCTGCAGCGCATTCGCGAGTTCAGCTTCACAGGCGCGTTCGTGAGCGAGCGTCAGAAGCTCGACCATGATGCGACACGCCTGGCGCTGGGGGAATGCCTCGATGAGGGCCTCGAAGCTGCGCCGGTAGGCCTCCCGTGGGAAGAGCTGGTCACGATAGACCAGCCCCAGAAGCGCCATGGGCTTTCGTCGCAGGGAATGGATGACATGCCGGTAATCGACGACATGGCTGTGCTTGCCGTTCGCGCCCGAGCGTCCACGAGGCAGCGTCATCAACGGCGTCGCGCCGATGAAGACGGCGAGGCGATCGTCGTAAAGCCGAACCCGCAGCCGATGACCGACCAGCCGGGAGGGCACGGAGTAGAATACCTTGCGCAGGGTGAAGCCGCTCGAACTGGTGACCCTGACGACAACCTCCTCGTAATCGTCGGTCCGCCGATCCGGAAGTTCACGCAGCTTTGCCCGCTCGGCATCGATCAGCTTGGAATGGCGGGCATTGTGGCGGCTGACGATCTCGTCGATGAAACGACGATACTCCGGCAGATCGGCGAAGTCGCACGCGCCCCGCATCAGAATACCGTCTTTGATCGATCGCTTGAGATGCCCATGCACGCTTTCGATCGCGCCATTCTCATGGGCGGCGCCGGCATTGTTGCGCGACGGCGCCATCCGGTAGTGAGCGCAGAGCCCATCGTAGCGGCGGGTCAGGTCTTCCCGGGCGTCGCGGTCGAGATTGCGGAAGGCGGCCGAGAGGCTGTCGCTGCGATGCTCGAATGGAGCGCCGCCCAAGGACCACAGGGCATTCTGAAGTCCTTCGGCCAAAGCGACGAAGCTCTCGCCGCCAAGGATGACATGGGCATGCTCGAAGCCGGAATAGGCCAGCCGGAAGTGATAGAGCCGATGGTCGAGCAGCTCTCCGGCGATCCTCACGCCAAGATCGGCCATGTCGGTGAAGTCCGACAGGCCGAGCCGCCCCGGCTCGTGGATCTGGCGGAAGATGACGTCCTGCTCCGGCCCGTGCAGGGCTCGCCAATGGCGAACACGGCGCTCGATCGTGCGACGGATGCCGGCTCCAAGCTCGGGATGTCGCCGCAGCATCTCTTCGTAGATCGCCACAGGCCGCAGATGCGGGGCCGTCTTCAGCATCGGCAAGATCTCCGCTTCGAAGAGATGCTCGAGCGGATCAGGCCGTCGTCGTAATCGAGGGGCTTGCTTGGCGGAGGGAAGCCGGGGATCGGCTTCGATACGGTAGCCGGTGGCGGGGCTGAACCCCGCCTTCGCGGCGGCGATCGGTGTGGATTCGAGCTGTCGAAACTTCATGAAGAGCCTCATCTGACGGTCGGTGATCTGTCGGCCGGGCATGCTGGTCCTCACGACGTGAAGACCTTCGATTACCCCGCCGGCTACGGCCGCCAGACAGCACGACCTTCAAAAGATCGCGCCAGCGCGGGCCCGTTCCTTCGGTCGGGCTACGCCCTCCCTGCGTCACGGAAGCCCGCGCCTTTCTCTCTTCTTGATTGTCGGGCCACTCCCCATCCAGATCGCCGCGCCGCAGCTATCCTGCCATCGCGCCCGCTTGGCGGCGTCAGTGGGAGCAGGTCGTGCCATTCTTTGCCTACCCCATCGAGGTGTGGAGTTGACCCCGTTAAGCCGCGCACACGACGGGTTGGGACAAGATGTACTCCCGGGGTGAGCGATAGCCCAGCCGGGAATGTGGATGGACGGTGTTGTAGTCTTCGATCCAGCCATCGAGAAGGGCGAGCGCGGCAGCTGCATTCGGGATTGGGCTAACCCGAACGTAGTCGCGCTTGAGGGTCTTCACGAAGGCCTCGGCCATGCCATTGCTTTCCGGACTTTCGATCGGCGTGAAGCAGGGCACCAGATTGAGCGTCACGGCGATCTGGACGGTCTTGTGGGCGGCAAAGATCGAGCCGTTGTCGGAGAGCCATTGCACCGGGTGCGGTGCGCCGATCATGCCGAAGCGCTGCTCGACGCAATGAACCATCATGTCGCGGATCATTTGTCTGCGGAGATGCTGGCGGTCGTGGCGACCCAGCCGATGATCTCGCGGTCGTGGCAATCAAGGGCGAAGGCGACACGGACGACCTCACCATTCCAGCAGGTGAACTCGAGGCCGTCCGAGCACCAGCGGATATTGGAGCGCAGCGTGGCGACCTGGCCATCATGTTCGCGCGGGCGTCGTCGGCCGGTATGCCGGGCTATGCGGCAAGTCCTGCCGCTTCATCAGCCGATAAACGCGCTTGGCGTTGACCGGGGCCATGCCGGCAGCTCGCCGCTCGCGCTTGAGGAGCGCGGCGATCCGCCGGTACCCGTAGGTCGGCCGCGCGTCGACGAGGCGGCGGATATCGGCGGCAAGTTCGGGAATCGCCCTCTCGGGTCTGTGGCCCGCGTTTCGGCCGCGTGCCCTTGACGCGCTCGGCGATGTTCGAACGGGCCAGACCCAGCGTGTCGGTGACCGTCTTCATCGGAAACCGTCCGGCGGCACAGAGCTCGACAGCAAGATCGCTTTTTTTGCGCGAGCCAGGTCGAGCGCCTCCTTGAGGATCTCGTTCTCCATGGTCTTGCGGCCCAGCAGCCGTTCGAGATCGCGCACCCGCTCTTCCAGCCGGCGCAGCTCGCCCGCGGGCACAACCTCATCATCGGCGCGGACGGCTTCGCGACCCCCTTCGCTCATCAGCCGCCTCCAGCGGAACACCAGGCTCGGCGAGAGCCCATGGCGGCGGGCAACATAGCTGATCGACATGCCGGGCTGCATCGTCTCGGCGACCACGGCCAGCTTCAGATCGGCGGAAAAGTGCCGGCGGCGGGCAACGCCGGTAATCACTTCGACCTTCGAGAACGTGTCGGACATAGGCGTATGCCTAGGCTTATCCCTAGGCCCTCCGGCTATCGCCGGTGTCCGGTCGAAACGGGGTGCACTTCAAGGTGCGAAAAATCATCTACACGACAAACGCCATAGAAAGTCTGCACAGCCGCTTGCGCAAAGCGGTCCGGGTGCGCGGCCACTTCCCGAGCGATGAGGCCGCATCCAAGCTGCTGTTCCTGGTCTTGCGCGAGGTCAGCCAGAATTGGAAGATGGCGTCGCGCGAATGGAACGCCGCCAGAACGCAGTTCGCCGTCATGTTCGGCGACCGCTTCGTCACAGAGTGAGGTTCAGCAACAGACCCTCACACGAAATTCCTGACAGGCTCGGAAAGCCTCCTCGGGTGTTGGTGACGCTCGACACTTCCACCTTAACCGATGAGCCCGGTGGCCACCGAGACGCCGACGCCGGGGTGGGGCCTCGGCCCCACCCCGGCATACACCGTCATCTACACCGGGAAATTACACCACGAGCGCGGACGCTAGCGTCATCTTCAGAGCGACCAGGCTATTGCGGATGTTGTCGACCCGCGACGATGGGCTGGCGGAGATCATGGCTGGCCGCCGAGCGCGAGCTGGTCACCAATCGTCTGGTAGACAGCGAGCGAGCGCGCTGGGACAGATCGCCGATACGCCCGATGGCCATTCCGCCGGCGCCCTGGTTCCGCTGCTTGGCAGCGCCGCCGGTGCGGTGGCTGCGATCGATACGATATTGCTTGCGACCTTCGAGGACCGGATGTTCGGCGACGGTGGTGCCGAGATCGAGGATGCGGACCAGATCGGGCAGTTGCTGGACCCCTACGACACGGCGGGTGCGGTCGGGCACACTGTAATAGTTGCCGCCGACGGCGACGAAGCCGTCGTGGCTGACGCGTCGCTCGAGTTTGAGCACGGCGTCGAAGGGATGTTCGGGCAGGGGCTGGAGCTCCGGCTGCTCGGCGGCAAACGCCTCTGCCACGACGCGCTGCGTCGTTCCGTGAACGCGGACGTTGGCGACGGTGTCGAGCCAATCGACCAGCTGTTTGTTCAGATCGTCGAGATTGCAGAAGTGGCGTCCAAGGAAGAAGTCCTGACGGATATAGCTGAACGGGCGCTCGCCCTTTCCCTTCGTTTTGGCGCGATATGGCCGGCAAGCGCGCGGCTGGAAGCGGCAATGCTTTGCCAGCGCCAGCAGCGAGCGGTTGTAGATGATGTGTCCGGCATCGTCCTCGCTGGTCACCGCTGTCTTCATGCGGTCGTAGAGGATCTCGATCGGAACGCCACCGAGCGCGGCGAACGCCTGGATGTGACAGCGGAGCAACGTCTGCAGATCCTGATGCAGGACGTAGCGCGCGAAGATGAAGCGCGAATGGCCGAGCACCAGGCTGAACAGCCAGACGATCCGGATGGTGCCTGGATCGTCCCCGAAGTGGCCGACGAAGCGGGCGAAGTCGACCTGCGCCTGGAGGCCCGCCGGCGTCTCAAAGCGCACCTCATACGGCTTGGGGCCGGCCTCGGGACGGATCGCGGCGAGATAGCGCTTAACCGCTGTATAGGCGCGCGCCGCCATAGCCAAGAGCGCGAATCTCGCGCGTCAACCGGGCGGCGCTCAGATCTGGAAAGGCGGTCATGCATTCGCGCAGAAAATCCCGATGACCTGGACGAAGGCGATGCGCGAGGCGTCTTCAATGCAGACATGGACGAACTCCCATCCGATCCCTTCGCCGCGTGCGCGCCGGTTGCTCTGGCCTCGACGATCGCCGGTGATGCGGTGTCCGACGCCATCGATCTTGCCCAGCTTCTTGATGTCGATGTGGATCAACTCGCCGGGATGTTCGCGTTGGTAGCGGCGCACTGGCTCGGCGGGCTCGAGGGTTTTGAGTTTGTTCAGCCCCAGGCGCTTGAGGATGCGGCTGACGGTGGCCGGCGACACGCCGGCCTGGGTGGCGATCTGCTGGCCGGTCCAGCGCTGGCGTCGCAGGGTCTCGATCTGCGCGACAACGGCTTCGGGTGTTGGCCTGTGTAAACGATGCGGTCTGGAACTGCGGTCCTGCAGTCCGGCCAGCCCTTCAAGATGATAGCGCTTCAGCCATTTGCGGACGGTGCGCGGGCAGACGCCTGCGGTTGCCGCGACGACCTCCGGCGTCTGCCCGCTCGCAACCTGGCGAACAATCCAAGCTCGACCGTGCGGTGTCAGGCGGGCATTCTTGTGGATGTCCATTCGGTCCTCCGAGAAAGAATGAAGCCTCAGCAACTTCAGCTTCCTCGCTCCGGGTAGTCGATTTGAAGCAGATAGAAATTTGGGTCAGAGCTTCGGTGGATCTCTTCTTAGCGGGCGCCAGGGACTTTAAGCGGATCGGGGTTAATAGCACGGTGGAAGCTCTTGGTAACTCATCTGGGCAATAGCGGATTACTTTCCTGGACGCCGCCTCATAAATGGCTTCGGCATCGACGGCGTCATTCTTCGAGCCGCGTACAAACGGCTTCACAAACCGTGGTTGATCAAGCGTACCTGCCGTCCAACCCCGCCGAAACGCCTACCCCAATGATGCGCGCTCGCGCACGCTTCCATGGCGATGATTACGGGCTCAAGCGCCGCTACGGCAGGCTCAAGCTGGGCCCGGCTCACCCTTTGCGAGATAACTGCGCCGTCTGCGCCGATTCCATGCAGGTGGAACGACTGCTTGCCGAGGTGCGATCTTCGTCGGCCGCGTGCGCCTCTACAATCGCCGCTTCCTACAGCTGGTTAGGCCCCACCGGAACAACGTCCTTCCGCCAACGGTGAGAACGGCCCGTCATGATCGCTGTCGGTCGTGACCACAAACCGCCGGCGTCGCTTGGGCTGCAGGTCGTGCTCGCGCATGATGCGGCGAAGCTTTTTGCCGTTCATAACAACGTCTTGCTGACGATGAGCCGCACCGACACGGCGATAGCCATAGCACTCGAACCGTGTCGCAGATCGTGGTGATGCGAGCCAGAATCTCATCCTCAGCGATGCGAGCGCAGTATCGTAAAAGGTGGAGCGTGACAAGTCCATCAGCTCGCACCCCCTTCGGACGGTAATGCCACGAGGCTGGCAACAACGGAGGTGTTCGCGCTTTTCGGCCGCGGTGCATGCTTCAAAACCCCTTTTAGCAGTTCGATCTCAAGGGCCTGTCGGCCGCTTCCAGCGCAGCGATCTTGGCCTCGTATTCCTGAATCAGATCGGCCGCCTGCACGTCGTCATCCAGCGCGCCTGCTTCGAACTTGCCGACCCCAAATCTGGATCAATTGCCGCGAGATGTCGTGGCGCTTCGACAACGCGTGCAAGCGTTTCTCCCGCCAAAATTCTTCGGCGACCTGCCGCCTGAAGGCCGCGTTATGTGATCGATGCCGTGTCATGGCTTCCATCCTCCGGAAGCCCCGCAGTCAAGGTCAATCCCGATCCTTTAAAATGTCCACCCGCAGGGGTCACTCCAACCTGGGGTTCAATCGCGGTACACCTAGACAGTTGGCCTCCGTGTGGGTCGCGTGATTCAGACCGCCGCCATCAGGCCACCGTCGACGAATAGGGTCTGCCCGGTGACATAGGCGGCAGCCTCGCCGACGAGCAGCAGCACCGACCGCGCGATGTCGGCCGGCTCGGCCCAGCGGCCGAGGGGGATGCGCTGGGCGAACGCGGCATCCGCGACCGCCGGGTCACCGCCGCCCAATTCGGTGCGGATGACGATCGAGCCCGGCGTCTTGACCGCGCCCGGCGCGATCGTGTTCACGGTGATGCCGAACGGCGCGTATTCGAGCGCGCTGGCGCGGGTCAGCGCGTTCAAGCCGGCCTTGCTCGCGTCGTAATGCGCCATGCCGAGATAGGTGCGCAGCGAGTTCATCGACGAGATGTTGACGATGCGGCCGCCCTTGCCGCCTTCGATCATCTTCTCGGCGGCGAAGCGCGTGCACAGATAGGGGCCGCGCAGGTTGACCGCGAGCGTGCGCTCCCAGGTTTCCAGCTCAAGCTCGCGCAAAACCTTGCGCGGGAAAATGCCGGCATTGTTGACCAGGATGTCGAGCCGGCCGAATTCGCCCGCGACCCGATCGACCGCGCCGCGCACCGCGGCCTCGTCCGCTACGTCGCCGGTCACCGCCAACACCCGCCCGCCGCCTTGCTTCAGCGCCTGGGCGACCTTGTCGGCCTCGGCGCCGTCGGGGTCGACGATGGCGACGCCCACACCGGCCTGTGCCAGCAATTCGGCAATAGCGCGGCCGATGCCCTTGGCGCCGCCGGTGACAAGCGCCGCCTTTTCGCTCAGGTCGAACAGATGGGCGATCGCGGACTCGGGCATGACGGGCCTCCGTAGAGATCAGAAGAACACGGTGACATTGTCGATGACGTGGTGGTCGAACAGGACGCGCCGCTCGCGCAGCCGCCAGCGTGGTCCGTCGCGGCGCCAGACATCGTCACGTGTGCCGCAGAACAGGGTCTCGTCACGCTCGCGCCGGCTCTTGAACACCAGCACGTTGGAGGCGACGCGCGCCGTCTCGGTACCGTGGTCGAGGATGCGCACGTTGGCGACGAAATGGCGCACGCGCGAGGGCGGATCGTCGGCATGCGCCGCACCGCTGTTCAGGCGCGCGATGCGCGCCTCGATCCCGGCGCGGTTGTCGTCGAACAGAGCGAGGCGCCGGTGCTCGTTGAAGCGCTCCGCCTCGTCGGGCGCGTTGGCCCGCAACGGCGCGAAATAGCGTATCTCGTCGTCGAGCAGGCCGAGCCATTCTTCCCAGCGGCGCGCGTCGAGCAGGGCGGCCTCGTGGTAGAGCAGGTCCTCGAAGGCCAGCCGAAGCGCCAGACGCTCCTCACCGGCCATCGGCGAGCCCGTTCGCCATCAATTCGCGCCAGCGCTCGTAGAAGCCGAACACACCGATCTCGGTCGGCGGCTCGTGCAGCTCGCCCGGCCGCTCGCCGTCGCGTTGCGCGTGGCCGGCGCCCATCTGGTAGTTGAGCGGAAACCGCCTTCGGTAGGGGCCATTCAGGGTCCGGGTACACATCGACCACATCTCGCCGTCATCCTGCTCGAAGATGCCGGTCGGCGAGAACGTCCGTACCAGGACGTCGCGCGCGAAGTCGATCGCCTCGTCCGGCGCATCGCGCTCGATCATCTGCCACGACCACACGTCGACCCGGTCGGGCGCGCGCGGCTGCCACAAGCGGACGCTGAGGAAGCCGAGGAAGCTGATCACCGAGACGTTGGGAAAGACGGTGCCGACATGGACGCAGCCGATCTGCGCGACCTGCAGCGGGGTCAGGCGCGTCGACGCCTCGCGGCGCACCCAATCCCAGTACGACGCCAGGATCGCGGCGACTTCGGGCGATTCCGGAAACCGGAAATTGATCCAGCCGTGGCCCTGCTTGGTACGCACCTCGAAATCCGTCTGCGGATCGCCGACGATCTTGGCGTCCTTGGGCCACTGGCTCTTGTGTGCCCACATCGTGTGGTAGTTGTCGCCGAGGAACTGCTCGGCGCCGAACTTCCAATTGGCGTTCAGGGTCCAGCGATGGGTGCCCGGCAGCATGCGCATGCCGCCCGGCGTGCGGTCCAGCAGCATGTCGAGATACCAGCGGATGTCGCCGAGATAATCCTCCAGGCTCGGCGCGCGGGCGTTGAAGCTGGCGAAGACCAGGCCGTGATAGGCGGCCACCTTGGGCGCCTCGATCAGCCCCCATTGCGCGCGGTCGAGCTCGCCGTGATAGGCGGTGGCGTGGTCCGGCACGCCGGCCAGGTTGCCGCGCAGGCCATAGGTCCAGCCGTGATAGGGGCATTGGAAGCTGCGCGCATTGCCGCTTTCCTGCTGGCACACGGTCATGCCGCGATGGCGGCAGGAATTGAGGAAGACGCGGGTCTTCGCATCCGGATCGCGACACAGGATGATCGGCTCCTCGCCCATATAGCCGGTGACGAAATCGCCGCTATGCGGGATCTGGCTCTCGTGCCCGACATAGAGCCAGCACTGCGTGAAGATGTTTTCCTGCTCGGCCCGGTAGATGTCCGGATCGACGAACAGTTTGGGGCTGACGGTGCGTTCCGTCAGATCGACCAGATGCGCCAATCCGATCACGTTCATGGCGTTCCTCCGTCTCGGCTCGGCATACCGACTTCTTGGCGGGTCCCGTCGTCAAAATAGCTTCAATTCGAGGAAATCCGGCACTTCGCGGCCGAGGCCGCGCTTCAGCGCTTCCTGGTAGACGGCAAAGCCGGCAGTCACGTCCTGCACGGCGGTGCCAACCGACTTGAACAGCGTGATCTGGTCGTCACGTTCGCGGCCGGGCACCGCGCCGCCGACCACGTCTTTCAGTAGACGGAGTTCTTTCGGATCGCAGACGCCCTGCCGGACCGCGTCGATCGCGTCGCCCGATTCCTCGACGAGCTGGGCCACCGAATCGGATACTACGATGTCGGCGCGGCCGAATGCATCGACGTCGATTTCGCGCAGGATCGGCATGGTCGAACCGATCGAGGCGATGTGTTGTCCGGCCTCGGCCCAGGCGCCGCGATAGGCAATCGGGTCGGCCCGGCCCGACGTGTTGGTCGCCACCACGACGATGTCGACATCGCGCACGCAAGCCGCTGGGTCGTCGGCCGGCGCGACCGCAACGTTCAGCGTCTCGGCGACCTCGCGCGCGAAGGCGGCGCGCCGCTCGGCGCTCGGGCTGAACACCTTGACGTGCGCGATGTTCCGCACCGCGC
Organism: Hyphomicrobiales bacterium; assembly: GCA_040255145.1. Classification (GTDB taxonomy): domain Bacteria; phylum Pseudomonadota; class Alphaproteobacteria; order JBDZUN01; family JBDZUN01; genus JBDZUN01. The sequence goes on from JBDZUN010000037.1 coordinate 12,985, forward strand.
ACACGCCGGCGAGATTGGTGCGCGCCTCGAGGCCCGAGCCGATCACGCCGACCGTGCCGGCGCCTTCCGGCGCCATGTAGCGGGTCGCGACGCCGGTGGTCGCGCCGGTGCGCGCGGCGGTCAGGTAGTGCGCGTCCATCTGCGCCAGCAGTACGCCGGATTTCTGGTCGTAGATCGCGATCAGATAGCGCACGCCGTCCTTGATCGAGCCGTGGAACGCCTTGAAGCCCATCCAGCCGCTGCCGTTCAGCACCGCCGGCATGATGCGGAAGAAGCCGCTGCCGCTCGGCAGGTTGAGGCGGGGCGGCAGCACCACGGTGCCGGCGAATTCCTCGCGCGCGCCCGCCTCGACCCCCTCCACGAGGGCCGCCATGCTGGTGGCTTCGACCACCGCCTCGGCATCGAGCAGGAGCATCGGGGCGCCTCAGGCCGGATTGCGGCCGATGAAGAATTCCCGGTCGGGCGCATTGGTCGGCACTAGCCCAGCCGCCTGCAACCCAACGCGCAACGGCTTCATCTGGCGATCGGTCAGCCGCATCGTCGGCGTGCGCAGCGGGCCGCCGTTGAAGCCGTTCAGCCAGCCCTGGTATTTCCACAGCATGCGGTGCAGGAAGTTGGTGCCCGCGATCATCGACATGGCCGCGAGGTTGGCGAGCCGCGCCGGGTGGATCTGCCAGAACAGGGCCATGGCATCCTCGGTCCGGCCTTCGCGCATGTGGGCGAAAGCGCGTGGGATAGTGTCCCCGTAGTAGTCGTAGTTGCTGGTGCCCATGAACTGCATCGGCACCAGGGCGGCGAGCGGCAGTCCCTCCCACTCCAGCGGCGCGGTGACGACTACCTGGTCGGACAGCGCCTGCCACGCCTCGACGAAGCCGCCGATGGTGGGCATGCCGCCCTCGGCCTTGATCGCTACGATGTTGGGCACGTCGTCGATCAGGCGGCGGATCAGATCGATCGAAAAGCCGGCCGGATGGACCCGCTCGAAACCCCAGAGCGGCACCGGGAACAGGATCACGCCGATCTCGACCGCATCACAAAACGACTTAGTGTAGCCGTAGATGTCGGCCTCGCTTTCGGCATAGAAGTTCGGCGGATAGCCGAGCAGGATCAGTTCGGCGCCGGCACGCGCCGCCGCCTGCGCCACCGCGATGTTCTGCTCCAGCGTGTTGAACCCGGCGTGGTGGATCAGATGCAGGCGGCCGCGCGCCTCGTCCGCCGCCCATTCCATGCAGGCGACGTATTCCTCGGGTGTTGTTGCGGTTTCGGATACCAGCAACGCGCCCCAGAAGCCGAGTTCGATTTCCTTACGCACGTCATGGCGGATCGCCGCCTGGTTCGGTGCGCTCAGATCGGCCGTGAAGGTCGGCGTGATCGTATTGGCGACGCCCTGCATGGTCTCGCGCGCCCAGGCGCGCGCCCGACCATTGCGATACTCGGCCATTCCCGGCACCGCTCAGTGCGCCGCGACGTGGCGATGGCCCCAGGAACTGCCGGTCTTGTGCAGCTGCACCTGCCAATCGGCGTCGTCGACCGTACGCGCGCCCCAGCCATATTCGACGCTGAAGCCCGACGGGGTCTGCATGTAGAAGGACAGCATGTGGTCGTTGGTGTGGCGGCCGAGCGTCATTTCGAGCGGCACGCCCGTTTCCTGCGCCAACTCGTAGGCCGAGCCGACATCGTCGATCGACTCACATTGCAGCATCAGGTGGTGCAGCCGCTTCGGCATCTTCGCCTCCCAGAAGGCGAGCGAATGATGGCGCAGGTTGCAGTGCAGGAATGCGATGTTCATGGTCGATTCGACCGCGCGCTCGATCTGCGGCTGGACCCAGTCGGTCAGTCGCATCCCGAGCACATCGCGATAGAACGCGAGCGACGCGTCCAGGCTGTCGACCGCGAGCGTCAGGTGCCCCATGCCCTGGCCGCCGGTGACGAAGCGGCCCGACATCCGCGGCGAGCGGAATGGCACGTCCTGGCGCACCAGCGGGCCGTAGAAGATTTCGGTCGCGAGCCCGTTCGGGTCGGCGACGCGGATCAGGTCGACCACGCAGCGCGCATGTGCCTCCTCGCGCGTGCCCCGCTCGACCGTCAGTCCAACCCCTTCCAATCGCTCGCGGCATGCATTGAGCGCCGCCTCGTGCTCGACCTCCCAGCCGATCGTCACAAGGTCGTCGGCGGGTCCTTCGGTCACGGTTACGCGTTGGGCGTACTCATCCATCCGGAACGACAGCGCTTCACTGCCCTCGCGCGGATTGGCCTCCAGACCGAGAACAGACGTGGCGAATTGCTGCCACGCGGCGAGGTCGCGGACCTCAAACGCAATATAGCCGAGCTGCCTGACGCCACCCATTGAGACCTCCCATCCCTATCGGCCCGGGTCGACTGGGCTTCCGGGGGTTAGAGCAGCGCGCTCCCATACACGCAAGCCCGAATTCCGCTAGGCTCAGCACTCATTGATTGATCCAGAATATCATAGTTGCGGCGATGGCGATTGTGAAGGTGCGGGCGCATGGGTCCGATCGAGTATACGCGCCGCCAGACCTTGGATCTGCCGAACATGTTTTCGATCTTGTGGCACTGGCGGTAGAGAATGCGATCATGCTGGATCGGCGTTTTGCGGTTGGCCCTTGACGGGATGCAGGCGGTGATGCCGCGTTGGGCGAGAGCATGGCGGAACCGGCCGGCGTCATAGCCCTTGTCGCCGAGCAGTTCTTTTGCCTGCGGCAGCGCATCGATCATCAGCGCCGCGCCTTTGTAATCGCTCATCTGGCCTTCGCTGAGCAGCATGATGAGGGGACGTCCCGGGCCATCGCAGACGCCGTGCCGCTTCGAGTTCAGGCCGCCCTTGGTGCGCCCGATACGTCGGGGAACAGGCCCTTTTTTAAAGGCTCGCGGCGGTGCCATGCGCCTTCAGACGGGTCGCATCGATCATCAGCCGCGATGGCTTGGCAGCTTGCGGGCCAGTTCGGCGAAGATTTGTTGAAGACACCGAGCCGGCTCCAGCTAGGCTGCCCTAGCCGCCCGATGGCGGGCGGCGCTGCGATATGTGAGGTCTCCGCGCCGCCCGCCATCGGTTACGCCCAATCCTACTGCGGCTGCACCCTGTCACGCGGGTCTGCCGAACGATCCATCTTGAACGCTATCTTTCCGAGCTTTGTCCAGACGCCGCGAGCGTGTTCGCCCTGATCGCTTTGGAGCTTGTCGGCCATCCAGAGCAGCGCGCCGTAGAGGATAGCGCGGTCGTCGCCAGTGAGTTCGACAATGCCCGCCTTGATGACGAGACCGCCGAGTTCGATCAGATGCCGCGTGCGCTTGCGGCGTTCGACCTGCCAGATGCGCATGTCATGACGCGCCCGCGCCCCCTGATGCCGGTTGCGCGCCGCTCGGTTGCGGTTGAGCGCCACCAGTGTCGCGGCCAAGCGATGGCGCAGATCGCCGCGACCGGCCCTGAAAGAACGCGGCCCCGCGTTTCGCCCATGCCTCCCTCTTCCCGGCATCTTTCGTCTCCGCCAGCACGACCAGCGCGCCCGCCAGTTCGTCGGCGGTCAGCGCGTCGGCTCCGGTCGAGATGACCAGCTCGCCGAGTTGCTGCACCTTGCGGGCTTTCAGGTCTCGCGCCTTGTCCTCAAGCGACTTCAGTTCCGCATCGAAGTCCCGTGGCTTGCGCATCATGTCCTCCATAAGCAGTCGATGGAGGGATGATAGTTTCGTGCATGCGGAAATGCTGTAAGGTTACCGGGACGGCCTGGAACGGCGCGGATCATCCCGAGAAATTAGTTTCGAGGGCGCGCTTATACGTCGTTCCGACGTGCGCTTCGCCGTGGTGATGTTCGGGTCGCGATGGCGATCTATCATCTTCACGTCAAGGTCATCGGCCGCAAGGCCGGCTCCAGCGCTGTGGCCTCCGCCGCCTACCGTTCGGCCTCGCGGCTGCGCGATGATCGGCTTGAGCGCAGCCACGATTTCTCCAACAAGCGCGGCGTCGTCCACTCCGAGGTCATGCTGCCGGAGGATGCGCCCGAACAATGGAGTGACCGCGAACGGCTCTGGAACGATGTCGAGGCGTTCGAGATCAGGAAGGACGCCCAGCTTGCCCGCGAGGTCGAGTTCGCCCTGCCGCGCGAGATGACGCAAGCCCAGGGTATCGAACTCGCCCGCGACTTCGTGCAGGCGGAGTTTGTCGATCAGGGCATGATCGCCGACCTCAATGTGCATTGGGACATGGCCGAGGACGGGACGCCCAAGCCTCACGCCCATGTCATGCTCACCTTGCGATCCGTGGACGAAAACGGCTTCGGCCAAAAGGTGCGGGACTGGAACCGCACCGAGATGGTCGAGCGTTGGCGCGAACGCTGGGCGGAGCTTGCCAACGAGCGACTGGCCGAACTCGACATCGACGCGCGCATCGACCATCGCAGCCTGGAGGCGCAAGGCATCGCGTTGGAGCCGCAAAGCCAGATCGGCGCTCCCGCGCAGCGCATCGAGGGCGAAGGGATCGAGGCCGCTGACCGCGCGGAAATGCACCGTGAGATTGCGCGCAACAACGGCGCACGGATCATCGCCGATCCTTCGGTGGCGTTCGACGCGATCACCCACCAGCAATCGACCTTCACGCGGCGCGACATGGCGATGTTCGCGCATCGGCACAGTGATGGGATCGACCAGTTCAACGAGGTCATGGGCGCGATGCGTGGCGCTCCTGATCTGGTCGAACTTGGCAGGGACGGACGGGGCGAAGACCGCTTCACCACCCGCGAGATGATCGAGACCGAACAGCGCCTGCACCGCGCCGCCGAACTCATGGCCGAGAAGGAGCGCCATGAGGTTAGCAACAGAGACCGCGAAACGGCGCTGGCGCGTGCGGAAGCGCGAGGCCTTGTGCTTTCGGGGGAGCAGGCCGAGGCGCTGACGCATGTCACGGACGGGCGCGATCTCGGCATCGTCGTCGGCTATGCCGGGACGGGAAAGAGCGCGATGCTGGGCGTGGCGCGCGAAGCCTGGGAAGCGGCGGGCTACGAGGTCCGAGGCGTGGCGCTGTCCGGCATCGCGGCCGAGAATCTGGAAAGCGGCTCGGGCATCGCCTCGCGCACCATCGCCAGCATGGAACACGGTTGGGGACAGGGCCGCGACGTGCTCACGACGCGCGATGTTCTGGTGATCGACGAGGCGGGCATGGTCGGCACGCGCCAGTTGGAGCGCGTGCTGTCCCATGCCGCCGAGGCTGGCGCCAAGGTCGTGCTGGTCGGCGATCCGCAGCAGTTGCAATCCATCGAGGCTGGCGCGGCGTTCCGCTCCATTCACGAACACCACGGCGGCGCGGCGATCGGCGAGGTGCGCCGCCAGCGGGAGGACTGGCAGCGTGACGCCACGCGCGATCTGGCGACCGGCCGGACGGGCGATGCGCTCCATGCCTATGACACGCATGGCATGGTGCATACCGCCGCAACACGCGAGCAAGCGCGCGACGATCTGATCGGCCGCTGGGACCGCGACCGGCAGGCATCGCCCGACAAGAGCCGCATCATCCTCATCCATACCAATGACGAGGTGCGGGAACTCAACGAGGCGGCGCGCGAGCGGATGCGGGAAACCGGTGATTTGGGCGATGACGTGCGCCTGACGGTCGAACGCGGCGCGCGCAGTTTCGCCAGCGGGGATCGCGTCATGTTCCTGCAAAACGAACGCGGCCTTGGTGTGAAGAACGGCACGCTCGGGACCGTCGAGAAGGTCAGCGAGCGATCCATGTCCGTGCGCACCGATGACGGGCGCAATGTCTCGTTCGACTTGAAAGACTACAACCGCATCGACCACGGATATGCCGCGACCATTCACAAGGCGCAGGGCATGACGGTGGACCGCACCCATGTTCTGGCGACGCCTGGCCTGGACGCCCACGGCAGCTATGTTGCCCTGTCGCGCCATCGTGACGGCATGGACCTGCATTACGGCCACGATGACTTCGCCGACCAGGACCGGCTCATCCGCACCCTGTCGCGCGACCGGGCCAAGGATATGGCGTCGGATTACGAGCGCGCCGATCCGGCGCAGGACTATGCTGAGCGGCGCGGGATCACCTTCCGCGAGCGCGTAGCCGAAATCGTGCGCAAGGTCGTGCCGGAGAAGGTGCGCGGCATGTTCGACGGGTT
>JBDZUN010000306.1:0-3497 GCA_040255145.1 Hyphomicrobiales bacterium
GCATCCCCGACCACCGCACGGGCACGCCGGCCGGCTCCGTGCACGCTCGCCGGGTTGCCGCCGCGGTCGAGTGCGTTCAGCACCGCCGCACGCGCACCCGGCCTGAGCGGCGCGGTGGCGTTGTGGTCAAGGTAGACGTGGGACGCGATCATCACGATACGGCCAATCCGGTCATTCCGCCGCTTCAAGTCGACCGATGCTGCGGCCCTGCCGCACCGGGCCCGGCGGCAGTTCGGGGGGCACGCCGCCCGGAAGCATGTCGCTGACCTTGCGGTCGATCACGTCGGCGACCGTCACCGAGTTCAGGAAAAAGTGAATCTGCTGGCCCAGCACGTCCCACAGGTCGTGGGTCAGGCAGCGTGCGCCGTCGCGCATGCAGCCGCGGCCCGAGCCTGGCCGGCAGCGCGTCGCCGGAATCGGCTCATCGACCGCCAGGATGATCTCGGCGATCCGGGTCTCGGCCGCCGGCCGGCTCATGCGATAGCCGCCGCCGGGGCCGCGCACGCTGCTAACCAGCCCGCCACGTCGAAGCTTGGCGAACAGCTGCTCCAGATAGGACAGCGAGATGTCCTGGCGTTCGGAAATCTCCGCCAGCGTCACCGGCGCGTCGCCGCCGCGGCTGGCCAGATCGACCACCGCCATCACGGCATAGCGTCCCTTGGTACTGAGCCGCATCGCGACTTCCTTTTCATCCGCCGACGCAACCGGCCCGGAACGAGACGGGCGCGTCGGATTCATCCTCCGGCTCGGCCGTTTCGGCCGGCCGCGCGGCGGCTTCGCGGTCCGCCGCCTCCCGCTCCATCCGCTCCAGTCGGGCGGCGAGCGCGTGGACCTGCTCGGCCAGGCCGTCGAGCGCCTTGGCCACCGGATCGGGCAGGTCGCCGCGCGAGCCATAGGCGACGAACGCGTCGCTGTCGCGCTTGGACCCGCGCACTTCCCGCGCCGGAATACCGACCACCGAGGCGCCGGCCGGGACGTCCTTGAGCACCACGGCGTTCGAGCCGATCAGCGCCTTGTCGCCGACCCGGATAGGCCCCAGCACCTTGGCGCCGGCGCCGACGATGACGCCGTTGCCGATGGTCGGGTGGCGCTTGCCGGGGTCGAGCGAGGTGCCGCCCAGGGTGACGCCCTGGTAGAGGGTCACGTCGTCGCCGACCTCCGCCGTCTCGCCGATCACCACGCCCATGCCGTGGTCGACGAAGAAGCGCCGGCCGATCGTGGCGCCGGGGTGAATCTCGATCCCGGTCAGCATCCGGCCAACTTGGGAAACGAAGCGGCCGAGCACGACGGCATGGCGGCGCCACAGCCAGTGACCCAGCCGATGAAACAGGACGGCATGGAACCCTGGATAGGCCAGGACGATCTCCAGCCGCGACCGCGCCGCGGGATCGCGCGCCAACACCGCATCGATATCTTCCTTCAACGCCCGCAGCATGTCCGTTTCCCCTTTGCTGCTGCAGCCTCAGGTTCGGACCGCCGCGCGAACCGACACCTCCGGCATATATATTTCCCGAGTGTTTTGGTCAAGTATGTACCTGATCCGAGGATAGGCCTTGAAACCCACGGCACGCCGCTCCATTAGGAGGAATCACACGGCGCACGCAACCGAGCGCGCCGGCGGCCCGCCGCCGGAACCCGCGCCGCATCCCGAAGGCCGCATACGACATGCCAGACGTCATTTTCAATGGTCCTGCCGGCCGCCTTGAGGGCCGTTACCAGCCGGCCAAGCAGCCGCAGGCGTCGGTGGCGCTGATTCTGCACCCGCATCCGCTTTACGGCGGCAGCATGAACAACAAGGTGGCATATCACCTGTTCCAGGCGTTTGCGCGGCGGGGTTTTTCCACCATGCGCTTCAACTTCCGCGGCGTCGGCCGCAGCGAGGGCACGTTCGATGGCGGCCCCGGCGAGATGTCGGACGCCGCCGCAGCACTCGACTGGCTGCAGACCTACAACCCCAACGCGCCGTCGTTCTGGATCGCTGGTTTCTCGTTCGGCGCCTGGATCGCAATGCAACTGCTGATGCGCCGGCCGGAGATCGCCGGCTTCATCTCGGTCGCGCCACCGGCCAGCATGTACGACTTCACCTTCCTCGCCCCCTGCCCCTCGTCGGGCGTGATCATCCACGGTTCGGCCGACCAGGTGGTGCCGGAAGCGGCGGCGGCGAAGCTGGCCGAGCGACTGTCGCATCAGCGCGGCATCAAGGTCGATTACGTCAAGATCGACGGCGCCAACCACTTCTTCGAATCGCGCATCGACGAGCTGGGCGAAGCGGTGGAAGCCTATCTCGACGCGCGGCTGAACACGGTCGCCGCGGAATAAGTCACGAGGCGACGGCGGGTGCGCCTTCGGCCGTGGCCAACCGGCCACCGCCGGTCGGCGCCGGCACGCCAGTCGTGCCGGGAAAGCTGATCGGCAGGCCGCCCAGGCTGCGCACCGCGAGATAGGCGAACGCCTCCGCCTCCAGTGAATCGCCGCGCCAGCCGACCGCCTCGACCGGATCGACCTGGCCAAGGCGCCGGCGCAACGCCGTCATCACGGCCGGATTGTGCCGGCCCCCGCCGCAAACCAGCCAGCGTGCCGGCGGCGCCGCCAGATGCTCCACCGCCCGTCCGACGGCGCCGGCCGTGAACGCCGCCAGGGTCGCGGCGCCGTCCGCCGCCGGCAGACCGCGCAAAGCCGCCAGCGAGAAGTCGTGCCGGTCGAGCGATTTCGGCGGCGGCGCGTCGAAATAAGGATGGTCGAGGAGCCGCCCGAGCACATCGGGCCAGATCGTGCCGGCGCGCGCCAAGGCGCCGTCGCGATCGAACGACGCGCCAAGATGCGCGGCGGCCCAGTCGTCGAGCAGCCCATTGCCCGGTCCAGTGTCGAAAGCGATGGGCTCGTGCCCCGGCGCGATCCAGGTCAGGTTGGCGACGCCGCCGAGATTGAGCACGGCGATCGGTGCCTCGGCGTCGAGGCCAGCGGCCAGGGCGGCGTGATAGGCCGGCGCCAGTGGCGCGCCCTGCCCACCTGCCGCGACGTCGGCCGAACGGAAGTCGTAGACCACGTCGATACCGGTCAGGCGTGCCAGCAGCGGCCCATCGCCGATCTGCACCGTGCAGCCGCGGTCCGGCGCGTGCAGCACGGTCTGGCCATGGAAACCGACGACCTGGATGTCCGCCGGCGTCAGGCCGGCCTCCCCCAGCAACCTTTGGATCGCCGCGGCATGGGCGCGCGTCAGCACCCGTTCGGCCTCGACCGCCACTGCCGGCAGCGGCGCGCCGGGGCCGGCGTCGCGCACCGCCTGCGTCGCCGCGGCCAGCAGGACGCGGGTCTCCGGCTCATAGCCGACGGTCAGCGCCGGTCCTGGCTGCACCAATCGCGCGCCATCGGTCACCAGGATCGCCGCGTCGACGCCGTCCAGCGACGTGCCGCTCATCAGCCCCAGCGCGGTGACCTCACCCATGCCCCGTTCCCGACAGCTTTTGCAGCGCGGCGAGCCGCGTGCTAGATCGACC
>JBDZUN010000307.1:0-3477 GCA_040255145.1 Hyphomicrobiales bacterium
GCCTGCATCGCCTCCTGGCGATCGCCGAACGCAGCGGCCGCCGGGCGCCCTTCGTCGAAGCACTCGGGCGCGTGCGCACGATCACGCGTGGACCCACGCCCGGCCGCGCACTGCGCGAACTGGGTCTCGCGCCGGGACTGGCGGCCACCACGCCGACCTCCGAAGGCGTGCTCGATGCCTTGGCGGGCGAGGATATCGGCGGTCGCGCCATCGGCGTGCAACTCTATCCCGGCGCGGGCAACCGGCCGCTGCTCGCGGTTTTGCGCCAACGCGGGGCGACGGTCGACCCGGTCACGCCCTATCGCTACGCCACCGAGGGCGAGACGGGACAGGTGGTGGACGCGATCCGGGCCGTGATCGCCGGCCGGATCGACATGGTCGCCTTCACCAGTTCGCCGCAGGTGGAGCGATTCCTGGGCGTCGCGCGCGACGCAGGGCTGGAGGCGCCTTTGCGCGACGCCTTCGGCCGCGTCCGTATCGCCGCGATCGGGCCGGTGGTCGAGGCGACGCTGCACCGCCACGGCCTCGTCGCGGATCTGCGCCCGGAGAAGAGCTTCCACCTCAAGCCCCTGGTCCGCGCCATCGTTTCGGCGGCGCGCCAAGGGCTTCACGGCCCTTCCGGCTGATATGACCTCGTTGCGGAAGGCAAACGTGCAGCAATGGATCGACGCATGGCGCAGTTCGATGCCGTCGTCCGATCCTCATCATCCGGTGCGCTGCCGCCGCGACAATGTGCGAATTCACGAGCTTGATGTCGCGCAACAGGTCGAGGTGCAAGGCGCTTGAGAACTGCTACCGTGACCTCCCGGCTTTCCGATTCAATTTGTCGTGATCGGCGCTATATCCCAACAAGATAGCGATGACCGACATATCGGTCGTGCACTCGGACTTGACCAGTCACATGCCTCGCAGGATCTCATTATGACGACGCAATGCCCCTATTATCCCGCTTTCCCTGCCCGGCCGGCAGCTTGACCGAAACAGCACCATGATCCTGTTTGCCCTGGCGTATCTCGGCGGTGTGCTCACCATCGTCAGCCCCTGCATCCTGCCGGTCCTACCCTTCGTCTTTGCGCGCGCCGACCGCCCCTTCGTCAAGAGCGGCCTTCCGATGCTGGTCGGCATGGCGCTGACATTCGCGCTGGTCGCGAGCCTGGCCGCTATTGCCGGCGGCTGGGCGGTCGAGGCCAATCGCTGGGGCCGCTTTGCAGCGATAGCATTGCTCGCAATATTCGGCCTGACGTTGCTGTTCCCGGAACTGGCCGACCGGATAGCCCGCCCGCTGGTCGACCTTGGCGCAAGGCTGTCACGCACGGCGGACCAGAGTGCAGCTTCGGGCCGATCCGGCATCTGGCCGTCCCTGCTGTTGGGCGTCGCCACCGGCCTGTTATGGGCACCGTGTGCCGGCCCGGTCCTCGGCCTCATCCTGACGGGTGCGGCGCTTCAGGGCGCAAGCCTCGGAACATCGCTGCTTCTGCTCGCCTATGCCGCCGGCGCGGCCACGTCGTTGGCGCTGGCGATTCTGGTCGGTGGCAAGGTATTCGCCACGATGAAGCGCTCGCTCGGCCTCGGCCAATGGGTGCGGCGCGGTCTTGGTATCGCTGTGCTGGCCGGTGTGGCTGCCATTGCGCTCGGTCTCGACACCGGCTTCCTGACGAAGGTGTCGCTGGCCGGCACCACTTCGGTCGAACAGGTACTCCTCGACCGCCTGAATCCGGGCGGCGGCGACAAGTCCGTCGACGTGAACGACGGTGCTGCGGCAGTCGCGGGCGAGGCAATGATGACCATGAAGCCGAAGGCTGCGACGGGAACAGGGCCCCTCCCGATCGAAGGCGTCTTGCCCACTCTTTCCGGCGCGGTCGAATGGCTGAACTCACCGCCGCTGACGCCCGAGATGCTGAAGGGCAAGGTGGTGCTGATCGACTTCTGGACCTACTCCTGCATCAACTGTCTGCGTACCCTTCCCTATGTCCGCGCCTGGGCTGAAAAGTACAAGGATCAGGGCCTGGTGGTCATTGGCGTCCATACGCCGGAATTTGCCTTCGAGAAGAACATCGGCAACGTTCGCAAAGCGATGGCCGATCTCGGCGTTTCCTATCCAGTGGCCATCGACAACAATTATGCCATCTGGCGCGCGTTCAACAACAGATACTGGCCGGCGCATTACTTCATCGATGCTGAGGGCCGCATCCGTCACCACCATTTCGGTGAGGGAGACTATGACGGCTCGGAGCGAGTCATCCAGCGGCTTCTGGCCGAGGCAACGGGCAAAACGATGCCCGCCGATCTGGTTTCGGTCAGTGCGACGGGCGCGATGGCCGCACCCGACAACGTGGACGTCCGATCACCCGAGACCTATATCGGCTACAATCGCGCCAAGAATTTCATCTCGCCTGGCGGCGCGGTGAATGATGCCCCGCATGTCTACAAACCGGGCTCGCCGAAGCTCAACGAATGGAGTCTTTTCGGCGATTGGACCGTGGGTGGCGAGCATGCCGTCCTGAACGATGCGAGCGGCGGCATCGTCTACCGCTTCCACGCCCGCGACCTGCATCTGGTGCTTGGCCCTTCAGCCAACGGCAAGCCGGTGCGCTTCCGCGTGACAATCGGCGGCGCTGCTCCCGGCGACAGCCACGGCGCCGACACCGACGCAAATGGCGAGGGCAGAGTGACGGATCAGCGGCTCTACCAGCTCCTGCGCCAGAACGGTCCGGTCAAGGATCGTACTTTCGAGATCCGCTTCCTCGATCCCGGCGTGCAGGCCTATGCCTTCACCTTCGGCTGATGTCCGTCCGCGATGTCTGCGGCGTTGATCAGGTTCGTTCGACCGAGATGATTAACCCTGCACCCGGCGGGGCCTTCACCAACCGTCCCGACCACGAGTGGTACTACCCCATCGACGCCCTGCTTCAAAATGAACGCCTTCTGCGCATCCGAAAACACAGATGCCTTCATTGCCTTCCGCTCCTCCCAGCCAAGGGAAATTAGAACGGAAAACTCCAACTCAAAACGATCCAGCTTTCCGGGATCAGATCAGGGTGACGCAGCACTGACGGCGAGCCAGAGCCGGGCGAGGTCAGCGCTGCCGTCATCGCCTTGCACCGTCCGGAAGGCAGCGGTGGCTCGGCTTTTGTCGCCGGCGGCGAGATAAGCGTTGCCGAGGCGCAAACGGGCATCATCCGGGTGCTTCAAGCCGCCCTTGTGCAATCCCTGCTCGATCAGGGGGATGCCCTTGGCGGTTTCGCCGTAGCCGACATAGTCGAGGCCGGTCGCGACCAGGGCAGTGCCGCCCTGCGCTGACGCCGCTTCGCGTTCGGCCTGCGGCAGCGCCGCCTTGTCGGCCGCAGCCTCCTTGGCCGCCAGGGCTTGCAGCCGTGCGTGACGCGGGGCATCCGGGCCGACGCCGAGAACCTTGGCGGCGAAGCCCTTGTCGAGAATCTGCGTCGCCTCGCCCGGCAGGCCAGCCTGGAGCGCGAG
>JBDZUN010000308.1:0-3465 GCA_040255145.1 Hyphomicrobiales bacterium
TATCGGCGGTTTCCCCGACCGCCCGCATCGCGGCTCCGAGACCGTGACCTACATGCTGGCCGGGCGCATGCGCCACGGCGACAACCAGGGCAATGTCGGCCTGCTGACCCCCGGCAGCGTGCAATGGATGACCGCCGGCCGCGGCATCGTCCATTCCGAGATGCCGGAGCAGGAGGACGGCCTGCTCGCCGGCTTCCAGCTGTGGGTCAACCTGCCGGCGGCGAGCAAGATGACCGCGCCGCGCTATCAGGACATCGCGCCCGAGGCGATCCCGGTCGTGACCCGCCCTGACGGCATGGAGATCAAGGTGATCGCCGGCACGGTCGACGGCCGGGCCGGACCGGTCGAGGCGCCGACGATCGACCCGACCTACCTGGACGTGTCGCTGCCGGCGGGCAGGCGGTTCGAGCAGTCTGTGCCCGAGAGGCACAGCGCCTTCGTCTACGTGTTCGAGGGCGCGGCGCGAATCGGCGACACCGCGGTCGGGCGGAACAGCCTCGCCGTGCTCGGCGCGGGCGAAACGGTCGCGGTCGCCGCGGACGGCGACGCTCCCGTGCGGCTCCTGCTGGTCGCCGGCCGACCGCTTAACGAGCCGGTGGCGCGCTACGGCCCGTTCGTGATGAACACGCGGGCGGAGCTGCAGCAGGCCTTCGCCGACTATCAGGCGGGGAAGTTCTGAGTTAAGGACAGGCTTGTCCGCGTCGATGCGGGCGAGCCTGTTTCCCTCAACGGATCAGCCGGGCCGGCGCGGCGCCATCTGGGTCACGCTCATGGTCGCGATCAGGCGGCCTGCCTCGTCGCGCACCTTGACCTCCACCACCAGCAGCGTGCGGCCGCGATGGACGATCTCGGCCTCCGCGGTCAGGACGCCGCCGGCCGCGCCGCGCACCTGCTTGAACTCAACCTGATAGGTCAGCGGGATCAGGTCTGGGCGCAACTCCGCCGTCGGGTTGAATTCCCACATCCCTGCGATCGAGGCGGTTTCCTCCGCAAAGGCCATCACGGCGCCGATGTGGAAGGCGCCGGTCAGCGGCGCGAGCTCCTTGCGGAATTTGAGCTCGGCGCGCGCCCGCCCGTGCCCCGCGCTGAGGAACCGGGTGCCGCAGCCGGCGAGCGCCGTGCCCGCCGCCAGCGCCTGGATGCGCGCGGCATATTCCTCCGGATCGAGCGCTTCGTCCGACAGCGTCATGGTGCGCCCGCTCCCCAATCCTCAGTGGCTGATGGTGCCGCCATCGACGGCGATGTTCTCGCCGTCACCACCGCAACGTTTCCGGCAAGAGCCTGCACCGGCCGTTCCTTTCCAGTTATGGGCTTGGTAGGAAGCCTCGTTCGCGACCCGGGCCAAGCTGACCGGCCGGCCGGGTCGGCGCATCCCGCTTCTTGCCGCGCAATTTTCCGCAAGGTACCGCCTGCGTTTCGGCTATCGTGGCTGCGCATCGGACACCGCACGCATGACATGATCGACCCGCTCAAGACACCGGCCCTGGACGGCTTCTACATGCCGGCCGAAGCCGCGCCGCACGAAGGCTGCTGGATGGCATGGCCGTGCCGCGGCGCGCTGTGGGGCGAACGCATGCTGCACGCCCAGGTCGCCTATGCCGCCGTCGCCAAGGCGATCGCCGCATTCGAGCCGGTCACGATCCTGGCGCGGCCCGAGGCGGTGGCCGAGGCCACCTTCGCCTGCGCGCGCAAGGTGCGTGTGCTGCCCGAGGAGATCGACGATTCTTGGCTGCGGGACACCGGCCCAAGCTTCCTCAGCGACGGCGACGGCCGCGTGGCCGGCGTGCACTGGACCTTCAACGGCTGGGGCGGCCGCTATCGCCCGCACGAGGCGGACGCCCAGGTCGGGGCAGAAATGCTGCGCCGGCTCGGCATGCGCTGCTATTCGTCACAACTCGTGCTCGAAGGGGGCGCTATCCACGTCGACGGCCATGGCACGCTCCTGACCACCGAGCAGTGCCTGCTGAATCAGAACCGCAATCCGATGTTCGACCGCAAGGAGGTCGAACACGCGCTGGTCTTCCACCTCGGCGTACGCAAGATCGTCTGGCTGGGCGAAGGCCTGACCGACGACGAGACCGACGGCCACGTCGACAACGTCGCGTGCTTCGCCGGGCCGGGCCGGGTGCTGCTGGCAACCTGCGCCGACCCGGCCGACCCCGACTTCGCGGTGCTGGAGGACAACCGGGCGCGCCTGATGGCCGCGCGCGACGCACAGGGCCGGCCGTTCGAGATCATCGACGTGCCGATGCCGGCGCGGCCGCCGCACCCGAACGGCGGCCGGATGGTGGCGTCCTATCTCAATTTCTACCTGGCCAATGGCGGGGTGATCGCGCCGTCCTTCGACGACCCGAACGACGGGCCGGCCGCCGAAATCCTGCAGCGCGCCTTTCCCGACCGACGGGTGGTGCAGGTTCCGGCCGGCGACCTTATCTACGGCGGTGGCGGCATCCACTGCATCACGCAGCAGCAGCCGGCCGGTTCCCCCCTGCCGTGACGACGATGGTGGCGATGCGCCCCGAGACGCGTAAAGTGACCCTGGCGGCCACGCAGATGGCCTGCTTGGACGACATGGCGGCGAATGTCGACCGCGCCGAGGCGCTGGTGCGCCGGGCGGCCGCGGCCGGCGCCGATCTCGTCCTGCTGCAGGAACTGTTCGCCACCCCCTATTTCTGCAAGGACCAGAAGGCCGCGCATTTCGGCCTGAGCCATCCGGTGGAGGGCCATCCGCTGCTCGCGCGCATGCAGGCGCTGGCCGCCGAGCTCGGCGTGGTGCTGCCGATCAGCTTCTTCGAGCGCGCGCGCAACGCCCACTACAATTCGCTGGCCATGATCGACGCCGACGGCGCGCTGCTCGGCATCTACCGCAAGTCGCACATCCCCGACGGGCCCGGATATCAGGAGAAGTTCTATTTCAGCCCCGGCGACACCGGCTTTCGCATCTGGCCGACGCGCGCCGGCATCGTCGGCGCCGGCATCTGCTGGGACCAGTGGTTCCCCGAGGCGGCACGCGCCATGGTGCTGATGGGCGCAGAAATCCTGGTCTACCCCACCGCGATCGGTTCCGAGCCGCACGATCCGAGCCTCGATTCCCGGGACCATTGGCAGCGCGTCATGCAGGGCCACGCCGCCGCCAACATGGTGCCGCTGGTCGCATCGAACCGGATCGGGCACGAGGCGGGCGAGAGCTGCGCGCTGCACTTCTACGGCTCGTCATTCATCGCCGGCCCCCGCGGCGAAAAGGTGGTCGAAGCCGACCGCGACGACGAGGCGGTCGTGACCGCGACCTTCGACCTCGCCGCCGCCGCAATCGAACGCGCGGCCTGGGGCCTGTTCCGCGACCGTCGGCCCGACCTCTACGGTGTGCTGCTGACCGCGGACGGCGCCGGCCCCGCCTCCGCCTAGGCTTTCACGATTCTCCGGTCCGTTGCGTCGCCGCGCGCATCTTCTAGACTGGCGCGCCTG
>JBDZUN010000309.1:0-3429 GCA_040255145.1 Hyphomicrobiales bacterium
TGGACCCGTATTCCCCGAGCCGCCTGACGATGGCTGCGCGCCGCGCCCGCTGGATATCGGCGGCAGTCGCCTGCTGCGCGATCGCCCTGGTCGCCGCGGGGTGCAAGCAGAAGACGGATCAGGCGGCCGCCCAGGCGCACCAGAAGCCGGTGGCGGTCAGCGTCGTCAAGGTCGCGAAGCGGCCGATCCACCCGAGCGAGAGCTTCATCGGGCGGGTCGAGGCGATCCGGGTGGTAGACCTGGTCGCGCGGGTGTCCGGCTTCGTCGAGAAGCAGGACTACACCGACGGGCAGGAGGTGAAGGCCGGCGCCCTGCTGTTCACGCTGGAGAAGGACACCTACCAGGCTGCCGTCGATGCGGCCAAGGCCACCCTGGCGCAGGCCCAGGCCAACGCCGCCAACGCCGAATTGCAGGTGGGCCGCGCCCGGCGGCTTGTCCGCAACGGCAACATCCCGGTCGCGACGGTCGATGACCGCGAGACCGCGGTGAAGCAGGCCGATGCCGCGATCCAGGGGGCCCGCGCCCAACTCGAGCAGGCGCAGATCAATCTCGGCTATACCGAGGTGCGGGCGCCGTTCGACGGGCGGGTCGGCCGCGCCAATTTCAAGCTCGGCGCCCTGGTCGGGCCGAATACCGGGCCGCTGGCCACCATCGTCAGCCAGGACCCGATGTACGTCACCTTCCCGGTCAGCGACCGGCTGGCGATGGATTTCCGAAGCCGGAAGGCATCGACCGACCCCACCTATGACGGCATCCGGGTGCGCATTTTCCTGTCGAACGGTCAGGAATACCCGCTGTCCGGCAAGATCGACTTCACCGACGTGCGGGTCGATCGGGGTACCGACACCCTGCTGGTCCGGGCTGTCCTGCCCAATCCCGATCGCCTGCTGGTCGATGGCCAGTATGTCCGCGTCGAGGCCGAGCAGCGGAACCCGGTCGAGGCCCTGGTGGTGCCGCAGCGCGCCATCCTGACCGACCAGAGCGGCACGTCGGTCTTCGTCGTCGGCCCCGACAACAAGATCGTGCAGAAGCACGTCACGACCGGGCGGGCGATCAGCACCGATACGATCATCCAGGGCCTGCGCGAAGGTGAGCTGGTCGTGGTCGATGGGCTGCAGACCCTGAGCCCAGGCGCGGCGGTCTCACCCCAGCTCGCCGATGTCGGCGCGGCGCCGGGCGATGCGGCGGACGCCTCCGGCGCGGCCGCGGACCCCTTCGCCGGTCCCCCGGCGGGCACGACGACGGCGCGCGCTTCGGTCAAGTCCCGGAATCCGGGGATCTGAGGCATGCTGTCCGCGATCTTCATCGACCGGCCGCGGCTCGCCATCGTCATCGCCGTCCTGATCACGCTCGCGGGCCTGATCTCGCTGACGGTTATTCCCGTTGCCCAGTTCCCCGACATCGTGCCGCCGCAGGTGTCGGTCAGCGCCTCCTATCCCGGTGCCAGCGCCGACGTGCTGGAACGAACCGTTGCCCAGCCGATCGAGGCGCAGGTCAACGGCGTCGACAACATGCTCTACATGACGTCGACCAGCGGCGCCGACGGCTCCTACAACCTGACCGTCAGCTTCGATGTCGGCACCGACGCCGACATCAACACCGTCAACGTCCAGAACCGGGTCGCGCTGGCCGAGCCAAAGCTGCCGCGCGAAGTGACGCAACAGGGCCTGACCGTCAAGAAGCGATCGTCGTCGCTCTTGCAGGTGGTGACGCTCTACTCGCCGGACGGCTCCCGCGACGCGCTGTTCCTCAACAACTACGCGATCATCAACGTCCTCGACGTGCTGTCGCGTATCCGCGGCGTTGGCGAGGCGCGCCTGTTCGGCCAGCTCAATTACAGCATGCGCATCTGGTACAACACCGATGCGCTGACCGCACTCGACCTGACGCCGAATGACATCATCACGGCGATCCAGGCGCAGAACGTGCAGGCGGCGGTCGGGCGCATCGGCGCGCAGCCGATGCCGGAAGATCAGCAGATCCAGGTCAATGTCCAGACGCTGGGCCGGCTGACCGACGTCAAGCAGTTCGAGAACATCGTCCTGCGCGCCAATACGGACGGCTCGGTGGTGCGCCTGCGCGACGTGGCGCGGGTCGAGCTGGGCGGCCAGTCGCTCGACACGACCAGCGCGCTGGACGGTGCGCCGGCCGCGACCATCGGCATCTTCCAGGCGCCCGGCACCAACGCGGTCGCCGCCGCCAAGGCGGTGCACGCCAAGCTCGATCAGCTCAAGCAGCGCTTCCCGTCCGGCGTCGACTACCAGATGTCCTTCGACACCTCGCAATTCGTCACTGAGACGGTCCACGAGGTGCTGTGGACTCTGGCCGAAGCCTTCGTGCTGGTCGCGCTGGTGGTGTTCCTGTTCCTGGGCAGCGGGCGGGCCACGATCATTCCCATCGTGGTCGTGCCGGTCGCGCTGATCGGCACCACCGCCGCCCTGCTGGCGATCGGCTTCTCGATCAACACGATCTCGATGTTCGCGATGATCCTGTCGATCGGCATCGTGGTCGACGACGCGATCGTGGTTGTCGAGAACGTCGAGCGCGTGATGCGCGAGACGCGGCTGCCGCCGAAGGAAGCGACCAAGCAGGCGATGCGCGAAATCCAGGCGCCGATCATCGCGATCACGCTGGTGCTGCTGTCGGTGTTCGTGCCGGTCGGCTTCGTCCCCGGCATCACAGGCAAGCTGTATGCGCAGTTCGCCGTGACCGTGTCTGTCGCGATGCTGATCTCGGCGCTGAACGCGCTGACCCTGAGCCCGGCTTTGTGCGCGCTGCTGCTCAGGCCCGAGCACGGCCGCAAGCCTGGCCTGCTCGGCCGCGTCATGGGCTTCATCGGGCGCGGCATCGACAAGACGAGCGACGGCTATGCCCGCGTGGTCACGCGACTGGTGCGGATGGCGATCCTGTCGCTATTGGTCGTCGGCGCTTTTGGCGCAGGCGCCTGGTACCTCAACACGGTCACGCCGGGCGGCTTCCTACCCGAGGAGGACCAGGGCGTCTTCTTCCTTGAGATGAAGCTGCCGCCCGGCGCCTCGGTCAGCCGCACCAAGGAGGTGGCCGAGAAGCTCCGCGGCGTCGTCAAGGACATACCAAGCGTGGCCTCGGTGACCAGCATTGTCGGGCGCAGCTTCATCGACGGCATCGCCGAACCCAATGCCGGCTTCCTCGTCCTTCTGCTGAAGCCGTTCGACCAGCGGACGGGGCCGGGCATGTCGGTGTTCGGTATCATTCAGGAGGTCATGACGCGCACCGCCACCATGCGCGACGCCATCCTGATCCCGATCAACCTGCCGCCGATCATTGGCCTCGGCACCGCCGGCGGCTTCCAGTACGAGCTCGAGGACCTGTTGGGCCGTTCTCCGGCGGAGATCGGCTCCGTCGCCCGGGGCCTGATCGTCAAGGCCAACCAGACGCCCGGCCTGACCC
>JBDZUN010000310.1:0-3418 GCA_040255145.1 Hyphomicrobiales bacterium
GCGCTGGGGCGACAAGACGCCGCGCTACATGCGGGCGATGCCGCGGATCGCGCGCGCATCGTCGGCGGAATAGCCGGCGAGGCCACGAGCCACGGCGCGTCCGTCCGGACCCAGGACCACGACGGCGTCGCCGCGCTCGAAGGCGCCCTCGACCGCCGTCACGCCGGCGGGCAGCAGGCTGCGGCCTCCGCACAGGGCCTTGACCGCGCCGGCGTCGATATGCACGGCGCCCTGCGGTTTCAGTCCGCCGGCGATCCACTGCTTGCGCGCGGCGAGCGGCGTCTCGTGCGGGGTGAACCAGGTGCAGCGCGCGCCGTCCTCGATCGCGCGCAGCGGATGATCGACCTTGCCGGAGGCGATCGCCATGTGGCAGCCGGCGCCGATGGCGATGCGCGCGGCCATCAGCTTGGTGGTCATGCCACCGGAGCCCATGTCGGTGGAGGAAGCGCCGGCCATCGCCTCGATCTCGGGCGTGATCTCGTCGACCTCGTCCAGGAAGCGCGCGGTCGGATTGCGAACCGGATCGGGGGTGTAAAGGCCGTCGACATCCGACAGCAGCACCATGCAGTCGGCGCTGACCACCTGCGCCACCCGCGCCGCCAGCCGGTCGTTGTCGCCGTAGCGGATTTCGTTGGTCGCGACCGTGTCGTTCTCGTTGACGATCGGCACCGCGCCCAGCCGCAACAGCGTGTTCATCGTACCGCGCGCGTTCAGATAGCGCCGCCGCCGCTCGGTATCGCGCAGCGTCAGCAGGATCTGGGCGACCCGGATGCGATGCGCCGCCAATGCGTCCTGATAGGCGTGGGCCAGCCGGATCTGGCCGACCGCGGCGGCAGCCTGGCTTTCCTCCAGCCGGAGCGGCCCGCGCGCGATGCCGAGCTGGCGGCGGCCGAGCGCGATGGCGCCGGAGGACACGATCACCACGTCCTGGCCCCGGCCACGCAGGCGCGCCACGTCATCGGCCAGCGCGTCGAGCCAAGTCCGACGCAAGGTGCCGGAGGCGTCGTCCACCAGCAGCGCCGAGCCGATCTTGACGACGACGCGGCGCGCCCCGGCGAGGGGCGAGGGCGACGCGCTCATGGCTGCCAGGCGGGCGCGGGCCCCGGGGCCGCGGCCTCTGTTTCAGCCGCCCGCGCATCCCGGACCGTGTCGGCCAAGGCGCGCAGGACTTCGGCCACGCCCGCGCCGGCGACGCCGGACAGCGCGAAAACCGTGCCCCCGGACGCGGCGGCAAGGGCATCGCGCTTCTCGGCGATGGCCGAGGGATCGAGCAGGTCGATCTTGTTCAGGCCGACGACCTCCGCCTTGTCGGCCAGGCCATGGCCGTAATCGGCCAGCTCCCGCCGGATCAGCCGATAGGCGCCGACGACATCGTCCTGGCCGCCGTCGATCAGGTGCAGCAACACGGCGCAGCGTTCGACGTGACCGAGGAAGCGCAGGCCGAGTCCGGCGCCCTCGCTCGCCCCCTCGATGATGCCGGGGATGTCGGCCACGACGATCTCGCGGTCATCGATCGCGGCCACGCCGAGATGCGGCGTCAGGGTCGTGAAAGGGTAGTCCGCGACCTTGGGCCGCGCCCGGCTGACCGCCGACAGGAAAGTGGACTTGCCGGCATTGGGCAGGCCGACCAGCCCGGCATCGGCGAGCAGCTTGAGCCGCAACCACACCCAGCGCTCCTCGCCCAGCAGGCCCGGATTGGCGCGGCGCGGCGCGCGGTTGATCGACGACTTGAAGCGGCTGTTGCCGAAGCCACCGTTGCCGCCTTCGGCCAGGCACACCCGCTGGCCCGCCACGGTCAGGTCGGCGACCAGCGTCTCTCGGTCGTCCTCCAGGATCTGGGTGCCGACCGGCACCTTCAGCAGCACGTCGGCGCCACCGGCGCCGTGGCGGTCCTTGCCCATGCCGTTCTGGCCGCGGCCGGCCTTGATATGCTGCTGGTAGCGATAGTCGATCAGCGTATTGAGGCCGGGCACCGCTTCGACCCACACGTCACCGCCGCGGCCGCCGTCGCCGCCGTTCGGGCCGCCGAACTCGATGAACTTCTCACGCCGGAAACTGGCGCAGCCGTTGCCGCCGTCGCCGGAGCGGACATAGACCTTGGCTTGGTCGAGGAAGCGCATGGTCGGGACTCGAGGGAACCGGAACGGCGTCCCGGTAGGCCAGCATCAATATCAATACCAGCATCAATATAGGACGCGATCCTCACCGGAGAATCGCGCAGGCGGTGCCTCAATGCTTCGAGACGGCGAGCTTCGCTCGCCTTCTTCCCATAAGGGCCTATTTTTCCTCATCCTGAGGTGGGCGCGAAGCGAACCTCAAAGGATCAAGCCGCCGTTCTGGGAAACGGCGACTCGACAGGAAGATTGGCGGCCCTTTAACGGGCTTTCCCGGCCCCTAGGGGAACGTGCTACTCGGCGGCCTGGGCCGGTGCCGGATTTCCCTCCGCAGGGTCGACCGAGATGAAAGTGCGGCCCCGCCAACCGCTGGCGAAGCGGACCCGGCCCTCGATCAGGGCGAAGATCGTGTGGTCCTTGCCGATGCCGACATTGTCGCCGGGATGCCACTTCGTGCCGCGCTGACGGACAATGATGTTGCCCGGAATAACTTGCTCGCCGCCGTACTTCTTGACGCCGAGCCGCCGGCCTTCGCTGTCGCGTCCGTTGCGGGACGAGCCGCCTGCCTTCTTGTGCGCCATGATTGCCCCCTACGCCACGCCGCCGACGATGCCGGTGATTCGCACCACCGTCTGGTACTGGCGATGGCCCATGCGCCGGCGGTAGTGCTTGCGACGGCGCTTCTTGAACACGATGATCTTCTTCGCCCGGCTGTGCTCGACCACTTCGGCCGTCACGCGCGCGCCCTCGACGAACGGCGCGCCGACCCGGACGCCGCCTTCGCCGCCGACCATCAGCACCTCGGCCAGCTCGACCGTCTGGCCGGCACCGTCGGGAAGCTTCTCCAGCGTCAGGAGGTCGTTCTCGGCGACACGATACTGCTTACCGCCGGATTTGATGATCGCATACATGCCTGATCCGCTGTGGTCGGCGGGCGTTCGACAAGGATCGTCATGACCGCCGGACGCCGATGGGAAATGCTGGACGCACCGGCCGCACGCATGCCGGCCAGGCGAGAGCCGGTCTATAGCGATGCCGGGCGCGGTCTGTCAAGAATTGGCCGCGGACCAGTAGCAGCGGCAAACCTTTTCGCATAAAAGCAACGTTTCGCCACAGTCGGTGCGGCCGGCCCCGATGGGGCGGGTGCGTCGCGTTGTGATAGGATGCTCCGCCGAACGACGGCATGACAGGAGAGGAATCGATGGCCCAGCCGAAGAATATTCTGGACGGCATCCGGGTGCTGGACTTTACGCAGGCGCTCGCCGGTCCGACCACGACCCGGCTGATGGCCGAAATGGGCGCCG
>JBDZUN010000038.1:0-3674 GCA_040255145.1 Hyphomicrobiales bacterium
GTTGGTGTTTGTGTCGGTGTCGTCGGTGTCGTCCGGGGCGACGGGCGGCGGCAGGTCGTCGCCGTGCGCGGTGAAGTAGCGGGTCAGATGGAACTCGATCGCGGCGCCGAGGCTCTCGGCCTCGGGCGTCGGGGCGGCTTCCGCGTCCGGCGGCGGCGCGGCCAGTTCCATGCGCACGATCGCCGCGCCGATCACCTCGTCGGAATAGAGCGCGGCGATCCGACGGATCAGGTTTTCCAGCTCGCGCACATTGCCCGGCCAGTCGTGGGCCTTCAGCACCTCGATCGCGCCCGTATCGACGGTCTTGGCCGGCAGGCCCATGGCCTCGGCCTGCTGCAGGAAGTGGCGCGCAAGGTCGGGCACGTCCTCCCGCCGCTCGCGCAAGGCCGGAAGCCGCAGCGGCACGACGTTGAGGCGGTAGAACAAATCCTCGCGGAACAGGCCGCGCTGGATCAGGTGGCGCAGGTCGCGATGGGTCGCCGCGACGATGCGCACGTTGGTGCGGATCGGCGTGCGGCCACCGACGGCGGTGTACTCGCCCTCCTGGAGCACGCGCAGCAGGCGGGTCTGCGCCTCCGGCGGCATGTCGCCGATCTCATCCAGGAACAGCGTGCCGCCCTCGGCCTGCTCGAAGCGGCCGACATTGCGCGCATGGGCGCCGGTGAAGGCCCCCTTCTCGTGGCCGAACAGCTCGCTCTCGATCAGTTCGCGCGGGATCGCCGCCATGTTGATCGCCACGAACGGACCGTTCCGGCGTTTGCCGTAATCGTGCAGCGCGCGCGCCACCAGCTCCTTGCCGGTGCCGGATTCGCCTGTGATCATCACCGAAAGATCGGTGCCGACCAGCCGCGCCAGCACGCGATAGATTTCCTGCATGGCCTGGGAGCGGCCGATCAGGGGCAGCGCGCCGTCGGCCTCGGCATCGTCGGGCAGCGGCCGCCGCGCGGCCTTCGGCGCCGAAAGCGCACGTTGAACGACGGCCTGCAACTCATTGAGATCGAAAGGCTTCGGCAGGTATTCGAAGGCACCGCGCTCCGCCGCCCGGATCGCGGTCAAGAGCGTGTTCTGCGCGCTCATCACGATGACCGGCAGGTCGGGGCGCAGCTTCTTGACGCGCGGCAGCAGGTCGAAGGCGTTCTCGTCGGGCAGGACCACGTCGGTGATCACCAGGTCGCCGTCACCGTCGGTGATCCAGCGCCACAGGGTGGCGGCGTTGGCCGTCGTCCGCACGTTGTAGCCGATCCGCCCCAGCGCCTGGGTCAGCACCGTGCGAATTCCGCCGTCGTCCTCGGCGATCAGGATATTGGCTTCCTTCATCGGCGGGCTCCCGTTTCGCCGCGGCCGGACGGCGCGTTGGCCTGGATCGGCAACAGCACGCGGAACACTGTCCGTCGCGGCTCCGAATCGCATTCGACGATGCCGCCGTGGTCGCCGACGATCTTCGCGACCAGCGGCAGTCCGAGGCCGGCGCCCTTTGGCTTGGTGGTGACGAACGGATCGAACAGATACGGTTTCAGGTCGTCCGGCACGCCGGGGCCGTTGTCGCGCACGCAGACCTCCAGCGGCAGTTGCAGCCGCTCCCGGCTGCCCGGCACCGCGACGCGGACGCCGGGTCTGTAAGCGGTCGACAGCACGATCTCCCCTCCCTCGGCCGGCGCCGCCTCGGCGGCGTTCTTGACCAGGTTCAGCAAGACCTGGACCAGCGCGTCCCGGTCGCCCGGCACCGGCGGCAGCGAGGGATCGTACTCCTCGCGGAAAACGATGCCGCGGGCGAAGCCGGACCGAGCCAGGCGCGCGACGTGGTCGAGCACCTCGTGGATATTGACCGGCTCCCGCTCCAGCGTCTGCCGCTCGCCGAACGCTTCCATGCGGTCGACCAGCTTGCAGATGCGGTCGGCCTCATCGCAGATCAGCCGGGTCAGCGCCCGGTCGTCGGGGCCGACGGCGGCTTCGACCAGCTGCGCCGCGCCGCGGATGCCGGATAGCGGGTTCTTGATTTCATGCGCCAGCACCGCCGCCATGCCGTTGATCGACCGCGCCGCGCTGCGATGCGTCAGGTGGCGGTCCATCTTGTCGGCGATGCTCCGCTCCTGCAGCAGGATGAGCACCGCGCCGGGCATCTCGTGCACCGGCACGACCTGGGCGTGGACGAGGCGCGGCCCCTGCCCCGGTGGCCCGAGGTCGATATCATGCTCGCTGAATGAGACCTCGGTGCGCCGCGCCTTGCGCACCAGGCTGACGATCGGGCTGCCGAACGGCACCAGCGCATCGAGGCGCGAACGGACCAGCGCGGCGGCACCGACGCCGAAGAACTGCTCCGCCGCGGCGTTAGCGAAGACGACGCGGCCGTCGCTGTCCACGACCAGCATGGGATTCGGCAGCGCCTGCAACAGCGCCTCGCGGTCGACGAGGAGGTCGCACGACATCCCGGCGACGGGATCGGCGGCCCGATTCGGCGTATCTCGCCTGCTCAAAATCCGTCCACCCGACGCTCGTGCCTAATTCGTAGTCATGATAGGGTGATCGCGCCCATGGAGCAAGCGGCCCCGCACTCGGCGCGTCAGACGGATCGGGCGGCTTGGCACGTCCCGAGCGTCGCGATAGGCTGCGCCACCTGTTCCCCGGCACCGGAATCTTCATGGAGAACGCGGCCGTCATCGTTGCCGCCGGTCGCGGGCTGCGCGCCGGGCTGGCCTTGCCCAAGCAATACGCCCCGCTCGCCGGTGAGCCGGTCCTGCGGCGGACCTTGCGCGCCTTCCTGGGCGTGCCGGAGATCGAGGCCATCCGCGTCGTAATTCATCCCGATGACCGCGCGCTCTATGACGAGGCCGCCGTGGGGCTCGGCCTGCCCGATCCGGTGCCGGGCGGCGCGACGCGCGCCGAATCGGTGCGGCGCGGCCTGGAAAGCCTGGTCGCGGCGGCGCCGCGCAACGTGCTGATCCATGACGGCGCGCGCCCGTTCGCCGATCCGGTGACGATCCGCGCGGTGCTTGCCGCCCTGGCGGACGCACCCGCCGCGATCCTGGCCCTGCCCGTGACCGACACCCTGCGCCGCGGCCAGGATGGGATGAGCCTCGGCACCGTGCCGCGCGAGGGGCTATACCGCGCGCAGACGCCCCAGGGCTTCCGGTTCGACGCGATCCTGGCGGCGCATCGCGCCGGGGCGAACGGCGAGGCGACCGACGACGCCGCCCTGGCCGAGGCCGCGGGCCTTGCCGTCGCGCTGGTGCCGGGGGCCGAGGACAACCTCAAGATCACCAATCCCGACGACCTCAGCCGCGCCGAGCGGCTGCTGGCGGCGGCGACCGTCCCCTGCGTGGGCCACGGCTTCGACGTGCATCGGTTCGGGCCGGGCGACCACGTCATGCTGTGCGGTATCCGCGTGTCGCACAGCCACGGATTGATCGGCCATTCCGACGCCGATGCCGGGCTGCACGCGGTGACCGACGCGGTGCTCGGCGCGATCGGCACCGGCGACATCGGCGAGCATTTCCCGCCCAGCGATCCACGCTGGAAGGGCGCGCCGTCGGACCGATTCCTGGCGCATGCCTTGTCCCTGGTGGCGGAGGCCGGCGGTCGCTGCGTCCATGCCGATGTGACCCTGATCTGCGAGCGACCGAAGATCGGCCCGCACAAGGCGGCGATGCGCGCGCGGCTGGCGCAGATCCTGGGCC
>JBDZUN010000038.1:3684-4414 GCA_040255145.1 Hyphomicrobiales bacterium
GCCGGAGGCGCGCGTCGGTGTGAAGGCGACCACGAGCGAGGGCCTCGGCTTCACCGGTCGTGGCGAGGGCCTGGCGGCGCAGGCGACGGCGACCGTGCTGCTACCCGATTTCGGCCGCTGAGCGGCGGGCCGAACGGTGTCGCCCGCGCACCCGGCGACCCTGATCGCGACGTTCTTCGGCGTCGGCCGGCTGCCGCGCGCGCCGGGGACGTGGGCTTCGGTCGTCGCCCTGCCGCTGGGTTGGGTGTTGGCCGCGACGGGCGGATTGCCGGCCTTGATCGGCGCGATCCTGGTCCTGTGTGCGCTCGGCGTCTGGGCCGGTGGCCGCTACGCCCGCGGTATCGGCTCGGCGGACCCGTCGTCGGTGGTGGTCGATGAGGTGGTCGGCCAATGGATCGCGCTGATCGGCGCGCCGCTCCACCCCCTGGCCTATCTTCTGGCGTTCGCGCTGTTCCGGACCTTCGACATCGCCAAGCCGTGGCCGATATCCTGGTTCGACCGGCGCGTCGGCGGCGGTGTCGGCATCATGGCGGACGACGTGGCCGCCGGGCTGTGCGCGCTGGTCGTGTTGCAGGTCGTGCTGGCCGCATGGCGCGCTGCCGCGGGTTGAGGAGGTACTGCGATGTTCCCGTCCCCCGTCCTTCTTGCCGCCGAAACACTGCTTGCCTTGTGCAGGGAGGCCGGGCTCAAGATCGCCACGGCCGAATCCTGCACCGGCGGGCTGGTCGCC
>JBDZUN010000038.1:4424-18212 GCA_040255145.1 Hyphomicrobiales bacterium
GATCTGCTGGGCGTGCCGGAGGCCCTGATCGCCGATTTCGGCGCGGTGAGCGAGCCGGTGGCGCGCGCCATGGCCGAAGGGGCGCTGGCGCGATCCGGCGCCGACCTCGCCGTGTCGATCACCGGCGTCGCCGGACCGGGCGGCGGCACGCCGGCGAAGCCCGTCGGCCTCGTCCATTTCGGCGCGGCGCGGCGCGGGCGTGGCATCCAGCACGCGGAGCACCGCTTCGGCGACATCGGGCGCGCAGAGGTGCGGATGCGCGCGGTCGAGGTCGCCCTCGAAATGCTGCGGCAGCGGATCTAGAGTCGTTCACCGTTTCATGGAACCGTCGAACGATCTCCAAGTCCTTTTTTGTCGTGTTTCCGAACCGCAAAAGTGGCATTCACTTTTGCTGGAAACGCTCTGGCCTTGCCGGTATGAACGCGCCGGCCTAACCGCCGCTCGACCCGCGCAAGTTTCGTGACCCGGCGGCGCAGGAGCCCAGGCCGAGTTCCGGGTGCAGGATGTCGGCCAGGATTTCGAACGATTCGACGATGCGCGGGCCCGGCCGGTTGAAATAGGCCGACCCGTCCGCGACATGAACGCGGCCCTGGCGGACCGCCTTGAGCCCGGCCCAGCCGGGGGTCGCGGTCAAAGCCGGCAGTTCGGCCATGGTCTGTGCGATGCCGAAGCCGCAGGGCGCAATCAGGATCGCGTCGGGATCGGCGGCGGCGAGGTCGTCGAACCCGATCCAGGGCGAATGCTGACCCGCCTGCCCCAGCAGGTTGCGGCCGCCGGCGCGCACGACCAGTTCCGGCATCCAGTTGCCGCCGGCCATCAGCGGGTCGAGCCATTCGAGGCAGACGATGCCCGCTTGTTCGACCGCCGCGCAGCGTTCGGCGGTGGCCGCCATGCGATCCTGCAACGCTTCGACCAGGGCCTCGCCGCGATGCGGCAGGTCCAGCGCTTCGGCAATGCAGCGCATGTCCGCCCAGATGCCGTCGAGCGAGCCGGCGCCGAGCGAGACGATCGCGGGCCGGTAGTCGAGCCATTCGGCCACCGCGTCTTCCAACTCGTCCGTGCTGATCGCGCAAACGGCGCATTGCGACTGGGTCACGATCAGGTCGGGCCGCAGCGCGCGCAGGCCCGCGCCGTCGACCCGGTAGATCGACAACGCCTCCTGCAGGATCGCCTTGACCCGCTGGTCGATGGCGTAGGAGGTGCCGTCGGTCGGGTATTTCGGGCCGGAGATGCGCGGCAACCCTTGGAGGCCGGGCGGATGGTCGCATTCATGCGAGATGCCGGCCAGCATCCCGCGCGCGCCGAGCGCGCAGATCGTCTCGGTCGCGCTGGGCAGCAGCGACAAGACCCGCTGCGGCATCTATCCGCTCAAGGCATCTGTTCGCGCACCGGGTCCTTGCCGTCCCAGACGCGCGCAACGTCGCGGATCGCCATCATGTTGCCGTAGAGCCAGGTCTCCTTGAGATCGGCGATCTCGAAATAGAGGCCCTCGGCGCCGAAGCTGGTGTCGAAATAGACGAAGCGGATATTGCCGCCGGCGAGCCGGCCTTCATGCGCGGGCTGCAGCCCGCGCTTCTTCAGGTCCGGCACCTGGACGTCGTATTCGGCCGGGCTGATCCAGGACGAGACGTGGTGGAAGCCTTCCCGCCCCGATAGCAGAAGATCGCGATAAGCGCTTGGGTTGTCGTCGTGCTGCTGGATCAGCTCGACCTGGATCTCACCGGAAAAGCCGAGCGCGATGCTGATGCGCGGCGCCGGCGACGGTTGGCCGCGATAAAGCCAATCGACCGGCGTAAGGTCGCGCAGCATGTAGAACGGCCCGACGCCGAGCGTCTCGGTCCAGTAGCGTACGGTCGCATCGAGATCGCGCACCACATACGCGATCTGGCGTATCTCGCCGAAGATGCGGCTCATTGCGGCCCGTCCTCAGATGTCGGCGTAGCAATGGACCTCGGCGCCGCCGCCCGGATGGGTCACGGCGCCCTTCGATGCCGGCCCGACCAGCTGGGCGTATTTCCACAGCGCGCCGGCGGCGTAGAAAGTCGGCTTCGGCTTCCATTGGGCGCGGCGCTCGGCCAGTTCCTCCTCCGACAGCTCCACGTCCAGGGTGCCATTCTCGGCGTCGATGACGATGATGTCGCCGTCCTTCAACAAGCCGATCGGGCCGCCATCCTGCGCCTCCGGTCCGACATGGCCGATGCAGAAGCCGCGTGTGCCGCCGGAGAAGCGCCCATCGGTGATCAGCGCAACCTTGTCGCCCGCGCCCTGGCCGTAGAGGGCCGAGGTGGTCGACAGCATCTCGCGCATGCCGGGGCCGCCCTTCGGTCCCTCATAGCGGATGACCAGAACGTCGCCTTCGCTGTACTGGCGCTTGTCGACCGCGGCGAAGCAGTCCTCCTCGCAGTCGAACACCCGCGCCGGCCCACGGAATTGCAGCCGGTGCATGCCGGCGACCTTCACGATGGCGCCGTCGGGCGCAAGGCTGCCCTTGAGCCCGACCACGCCGCCGGTCGGCGACAGCGGCGCGTCGCAGCGCCGGATGACGTCCTGGTCGGGGTTCCACTTCACGCCCTCGAGGTTCTCGGCCAGCGTACGGCCGGTCACGGTCAGGCAGTCGCCGTGCAAATAGCCACCGTCGAGCAGCGCCTTCAGGATCAGCGGCACGCCGCCGACGTCGAACACGTCCTTGGCGACATAGCGGCCGCCCGGCTTCAGGTCGGCGATATAGGGCGTGCGATGGAAGATCTCGGCGACTTCGAACAGGTCGAAGTCGATGCCCGCCTCGTGCGCGATCGCCGGCAGGTGCAGGGCGCCGTTGGTCGAGCCGCCGGTCGCCGCGATCACCGTGGCGGCGTTTTCCAGCGCCCTGCGGGTGACGATGTCGCGCGGGCGGATGCCGGCCTGCAGCAGGTCCATCACCGCACGGCCGCTGCGCTCGGCATATTCGTCGCGCTCGACATAGGGCGCGGGGGCGCCGGCCGAATAGGGCAGCGCGAGGCCGATCGCCTCCGACACGCAGGCCATGGTGTTGGCGGTGAACTGGCCGCCGCAGGCGCCCGCGCTGGGGCACGCGACGCATTCGAGTTCATGCAGCTCCGCGTCCGTCATGTTGCCGGCGGAATGCTGGCCGACGCCCTCGAACACATCGACCACGGTGACGTCGCGGCCCTTGTAGCGGCCGGGCAGGATCGAGCCGCCATACATGAACACGCTCGGCACGTTGAGGCGGACCATCGCCATCATCATGCCGGGCAGCGATTTGTCGCAGCCGGCCAGGCCGACCAGCGCATCGTAGCAATGGCCGCGCACCGTCAGCTCGACCGAATCGGCGATCACCTCGCGCGAGGTCAGCGAGGACTTCATGCCCTCGTGCCCCATCGCGATGCCGTCGGTCACGGTGATGGTGCAGAATTCGCGCGGCGTGCCGCCCGCCTCCCATACGCCCTTCTTGGTCGCCTGGGCCTGGCGCATCAGCGCGATGTTGCACGGCGCCGCCTCGTTCCAGCAGGTGGCGACGCCGACGAAGGGCTGGTTGATCTGCTCTTCGGTCAGACCCATCGCGTAGTAGTAGGAGCGGTGCGGCGCGCGTTCCGGCCCGACCGTGACATGCCGGCTCGGCAGCTTCTTCTTGTCGAACGTCCTCGCGTCCATCGCCCCGCTCCTCCCTGTTCGTGTGCGCGTTGTCACACGTATACCACTCCTTCCAGCGCTTGGGTGCGGTCCGCCGCATGGAAAGACAGGCCGCGGCGCGGGACGTCGGCGGCGACCGCCGCGGCGATCACGCTGTCCAGGGCGTCCCCGCCGGAATTGGCAACGATCCGGGCGCGGATGGCGGGTGGGATGGCGAGCCGCCAGTGCGATGTGACCGCGTCGCGCAGGGCGGCGCGCTGTGCCGCTCCGTTGCTGCTTTTGTAGCCGGCGTGGCGGCGGTAGAGGCCGAGCCGCTTCAGCGCCGAGGCCGGGCAGATTTCGAGCAGAATCGGCTTGCCGGGCGCGGGGGACTGCATCGGGCAGATGCGCGCCGCGTCGGCCGCGACCAGCGGCGCCAGCACGTCGCGGATGCCATGATAGGTCTGGCGGTAGAGACGCAGGTTGTAGGCGCACCACGGCACCTTGGCCGCGCGGTCGGTGTCGCGGCGCAGCTCGCGGTTGTCGGCGGCGCGGGCGCAGTCGCGCCGGAAGGCCGATGGGTCGGGGAAGCGCGCGGCGAAGCCGTCGGCGAAATCGGCCCAGCTTTCGGCGCCAAGCAGTTGCGCCGGCAGGCTGAACGGGAAGTCGAGGCCGAATGTCGCCGCCCCTGCCCCCGCGATATGCGCGACCAGCGCGGCGTGGACCTCATCGCGATCATGCGGCGCGCCGGGCAATTCGCAGGCCGGATGGCAGGTCAGGACGCGAAGCGCATCCGGTTCCGCAGCGATCTCGGCGATCCAGATGCGCCGCCCGGCGTCCACCGCCCCGCTGAAATCGACGCCGAAGAAGCGGTCAAGCACGCGTTGCCCTACATCACAGTGTCGTCTCGGAAGGCCGAAGACCTATCCGGGACCCATGATGCGGCAATATGGGTCCCGGGTCTCGCCTTCGGCTCGCCCGGAATGACAGTGGGCGTTCAAGCGGCGCCGTGGAGGCGGGAGAGGGCCTCGTCGAGCTTGGCGCGGGCGCGCTCGGCCTCCTCCTTGCGCTCGCGGTGCTCGTCGATCACATCCTCGGGCGCCTTGGCGACGAAGCCGGGATTGCCGAGCCGGGCGTCGATCTGCGCGATCTCCTTCATGAGCTTGTCGAGCTCGCGGGCGAGCCGCGCCCGCTCCTGGCCCAGGTCGATCACGTCGGCGAGCGGCAGGATCAGGGTCGCCTCGTCCAGCACCATCTGGACCGAGCCGTCCGGCGCCCAGGCGTCGTCGGTCGGCACGGCCTCGGACAGGCGCGCCAGCCGGCAGATCAGGTCGCGGTGGCGATCGAGCCGCGCGTGCGTCTCGGCCCCCGCATCCTTGAGGCGGAGCACGATCTTCGCCGCCGCCGGCACGCCCATCTCGGCGCGCACCGAGCGGATGGCGCCGATCAGCCGGACCAGCCAGTCCATCTCGGAATCGGCTTCGCGGTCCTGCGGGATCGCGTCCGGCACCACCCAGGGCGCGACGACCAGCATGGCGTCGGCCTGGTCCCGCCCCTGCCCGACCCGCTGCCACAGAGCCTCGGTCACGAAGGGCGTGAACGGGTGCAGCAGGACGAGCAGCCGGTCCAGCACCCAGGCCGCCGCGGCGCGGGTCTCGGCTTGGGCCGCCGAACCCTGCGCGTCCTGCAATTGCGGCTTGATCAGCTCCACGTACCAGTCGCAGAAGACGTGCCATACGGCGTGATAGAGGATGTTGGCGGCGTCGTTGAAGCGGAACGCCTCCAGCGCGTCGGTGACCTGGGCGGCCGTCCGCGCCACCTCGCCCACCATCCACCGGTTGACGGTTTCGCGGCAGGCCGCCGGGTCGAAGGCCGGGTCGGGCCGGCATTCGTTCATGTCGCAGAAGCGCGCGGCGTTCCACAGCTTGGTGATGAAGTTGCGGTAGCCCTCGATCCGCGCGGTCGACAGCTTCACGTCGCGGCCCTGGGCCGCCAAAGCCGCCAGGGTGAAGCGCAGCGCGTCGGCGCCGTAATCGTCCATCAGTTCCAGGGGATCGACGACGTTGCCCTTGGACTTCGACATCTTCTGGCCCTGGGCGTCGCGCACCAAGGCGTGGATATAGACGGTGCGGAACGGCACCTCGTGCAGGAAGTGCAGGCCCAGCATCATCATCCGGGCAACCCAGAAGAAGATGATGTCGAAGCCGGTGACCAGCACGCTGGTCGGATAGAAGCGGTCCAGCTCCGGCGTCTTGTCCGGCCAGCCCAGGGTCGAGAACGGCCACAGGCCCGACGAAAACCAGGTGTCGAGCACGTCGGGGTCGCGCGACAGTGCGGTCGGCGCGCCGTAATGGCGTTCGGCCTGCGCCTTGGCGTCGTCTTCCGAGGCCGCGACGAACACCCTGCCGTCGGGCGCGTACCAGGCCGGAATCTGGTGGCCCCACCAGAGCTGGCGCGAGATGCACCACGGCTCGATGTTGCGCATCCATTCGAAATAGGTCTTGTCCCAGTTGCGCGGCACGAAGGTGGTCTCGCCGCGCTCAACCGCCTCGATCGCGCGGCGCGCCAGCGTCGGTGCGTCGACGTACCACTGGTCGGTCAGCCACGGCTCGATCACCACGCCCGAACGGTCGCCGTGCGGCAGCATGTTGGCGTGGTCCTCGGCCTTCTCCAGCAGCCCGGCTTCCGCCAGCTCGGCCAGTATCTTCTCGCGCGCGACGTAGCGGTCGAGGCCGCGGAAACGCTCCGGAATAACTGAAACTGTCGCAGGGCCGGCAACGCCATCCTGGTCAGCAAACCTAACCCCTGCATTGTTTTCGGGCTTAAAGCGGAACGTGAAATCGCTTAGGGGGCTGGAGATAATCTTTGCGTGTTCATCAAAGATGTTGATTTGAGGCAGGCCGTGGCGCTTGCCGACCTCGAAGTCGTTGAAGTCGTGCGCCGGGGTGATCTTGACCGCGCCCGATCCCTGCTCCGGGTCGGCATGCAGGTCGGCGACGATCGGGATCGGCCGGCCGACCAGCGGCAGGATCGCATTGCGGCCGATCAGGTCCGTATAGCGCGGGTCATCCGGGTGCACCGCGACGGCGACGTCGCCCAGCATCGTCTCCGGCCGGGTCGTGGCGACCGTTATATAGTTGCCTTCAAGGCCTTCGACCGGATAGCGGATGTGCCACAGGAAGCCCTTGGTCTCGCGCTGCTGCACCTCCAGATCGGAGATGGCGGTCAGCAGCTTCGGGTCCCAGTTGACCAGCCGCTTGTCCTTGTAGATCAGCCCCTGCTCATAAAGCGCGACAAACACGTGCAGAACGGCCTTGGAGAGGCCCTCGTCCATGGTGAAGCGCTCGCGCCGCCAGTCGCACGACGCGCCGAGCCGGCGCAGCTGCCGCAGGATGGTGCCCCCGGATTCCGCCTTCCATTGCCAGACGCGCTCCAGGAATGCCTCGCGGCCGAGATCGGCGCGTCTGGTGCCGGCGGCCTCAAGCTGGCGCTCCACCACCATCTGGGTCGCGATGCCGGCGTGATCGGTGCCCGGCTGCCACAGCACGTCGCGGCCGCGCATGCGCTCGAACCGCGCCAGGATGTCCTGCAGGGTGTTGTTCAGCGCGTGGCCGATATGCAGGCTGCCGGTGACGTTGGGCGGCGGGATCACGATCGAGAACGGCTGCGCCCCCGGCCGCCGGCCGCAATCGAAAGCGCCGGAATCCTCCCAGCGCGCATAGATTGGGCTCTCGATCTGATCGGGGCGATAGGTCTTGTCCAGCATCCTAGGACCTGATGCGATTAGGCTTAAGCATGTTTGACCGTGTCATCCCGGCCAAGCGCGGCGGCTTTGGCCGCGCGTGAGCCGGGATCCAGTAAATCGCGAATTCCGCGGGCACCCTCCATAGCCGACGTTTACTGGACCCCCGCCTGCGCGGGGGTGACGCCGGAGTTTAGGGCGGATCAATCTGATCCCACCACGCCCTAGGCGACGTGGGGGCGCGCCCGCGCTCAGCCCGCGCGCTTGGAAATCCGCTCGATCTCCTCGCGGACCGCGCGCTCGACGATGCGGGGCAGGTTCTCGTCGAGCCACGCCTTCAGCATCGGCCGCAGCATTTCCGTGACCAAGCCCTCGAGCGTCGCCGGATCGGCCGCGCCGCGGATCCGCGTCTGACTCGACAAGCGGCCGAGCGCCGACTGGATGGCGTCGGCGCGTTCCGGGGAGATCAGCTCCTCGGACGGCAGGCCCGGATAGGACGAGGTTTCAACGTCTGGATTTGGCTCTGGCTTTGGCTCCACGGTTGGCTCCTCCGACGATTCCTCCGAAGGTGGCGGTACGGCGGGCTCCCCGAACGCTTCGAGCGGCTCGGCCTCCCGAGCCGGCGCGGCGTCGTTCAAATCGGTCACCGAGCCGTCCTCGTTCACCACCTGCGTCAGATCGAGGGGATCGGGCGCCGGCGCAGCACGATCCGTGGCCCGGCGCGCCTGCGGCTCGCCCTCGGGCGTCTCCTCGCCGTCCTCCGAGATGATCTGGCGGATCGAAGCGAGGATCTCCTCCATGCTCGGTTCGTGCTGGTCGTTCGGATTGCTCATCGGCATCCCGGCATCGGAGAGGCGCTCAGACCGGCCGGCGCCTCAGCGCGCCGTTCCGGAGGCCGGCGGGTTCCCGTTCGGCCGATCCGCTTTGACCGCCAGCCAGTCGAAGTCATAGGCCGAGGAGTCGAACCACTTGTCGCGCACGCTATCGTAATATTGCGCCGGATCATAGGTTTGGACAGGAACCCCGAGGGTGCGCGGCTGCAGCTTCCCGAGCCCGCTCAGGAGTTGGAAGGAGGCGAGGTACTCGTTGCGCTCCGACTGGACCAGGTTGACCCGCGAATTGAGCAGCTCCTGCTCGGCGTCGAGCACGTCGAGCACCGTGCGCGAGCCGACCTGCGCTTCCTGGGACACGCCGTCCAGCGCGATCACGTTGGCCCGCACCTGCTCGCGGAACGAGCGGATGGCGGCGCGCGCGGCGCGCAGGTTCTCCCACGCCCCGGTGATCTGCGCGACGACGGCGCGCTGGGTCTCGGCGATGCGCAGCCGGTCGCGGCTGTTCTCCTCCAGCGCCTGGCGCACCTGAGAAGAGGTGAGGCCGGCCTGATAGATCGGGATGCGGAGCTGGCCCATGATCGCCGCGGAATCGTTGCGGTCGTGGCGATAGGTCGAATCGTTGTTATGCCCGACCGTGCCCTGGATATCGGCCGTCGGCAAAAGCTGGCCGCGCGCGACGCGGACGGCCCAGCGCGACGCCTCCTCGGTCTTCTTGGCGGCGGCCAGGTCGGGATTCGCGCCCAGAGCGGTAGCATAAGCGGCGTCGAGGTCAGCCGGCAGCGGAATCATCATGGGCAGCGGCTGCAGGTCGACCGGCTTATGGCCGACCACCTGATTGTACGTTGCCTCGAAATTCGCCAGGTCGCCCTGCGCGTTGATCAGGTTGGCGTAGCCGAGGCTGAGCCGGGCTGCCGACTGGGCCACGTCGGTCCGCGTCAACTCGCCCACATCGAACCGATCGCGGGTCGCGCGGAGCTGGCGCTGCAGCACCTGGACGTTGTTCTGGTTGAGCTGCACCACCGACTGGCCCAGCAGCACGTCCAGATAGGACTGGATGGCGGAGAGCAGCACCTGCTGTTCCGTCGAGCGCAGCGTCTGCCGCCCCGCCCCGACCGCGGCCTCGGCCTGGTTGGTCGAGGCGACCGTGCGGCCGCCGCGATAGAGCGGCTGGTCGATGACCAGTTGGCCGCTCAGGGGACGCAGCACCGTAGGGTTGCCGCCGATCGACGCCTGTCCGGGGATCTTGCGGTCTTCCCAGTTGCGGCCGTAGCCGCTGTCGACCTCGACCGTCGGCCGCCAGCCCGAACGAGCCTGGGGCACGGCCTCGTCCGTCGCCCGCTGCTGGGCGCGCTGCGCCTGCAGGGTCGGGTTGTTGGCATAGGCGGCGACAAGCGCGTCGGACAGCGACTCGGCATGCGCCGGTGCCGCGGCCAACACGCCCAGGCATAGCCCGGCCGCCGTCAGGGAACCCAGTCGGCAAAGTCTCACGGATCGGCCCCTCACGCGAAAACGAAACTCGGTATCTTGGCAAAGCCAGGCAGGCGCGGCGTCCCCGCCTCGAACAAGGCGCGGCCGCTGACGATGTCGCCGGAACGCTCGAACAATGTGGCCTGGCCCACGCTGGGCGAGCGGTCGATCACCGCGAGCAGCCGGCCGCCGTCGCGCAACTGGGCGCGCAGCGCGTCGGGTACGCAATCGACCGCGCCCTCGCACAGGATGACGTCATAGGGCGCCGCATCGGCATAGCCCCCGGCCAGGTCGTCGACCACGAAGACCTGGCCATTGGCCGCGCCGTGGCGTGAAACCAGCGTGTGCGCCTGGTCGACGAATTCGGGGTCGCTGTCGATCGCGATCACCGAGGCCGCGAGCCGCGCCAGCACCGCGGTCGAATAGCCGGTCAGGCAGCCGACGTCGAGCACCCGGTCGGCCGGGCCGATGCCGGCCTCCTCGACCAGGCGGCCGAACACCATCGGCGAAAGCAGGAAGCGGCCGCGGCCGACCGCGATCGCGTCGTCGACATAGGCGATACCGCGCTTGCCCTCGGGCAGAAACGCCTCGCGCGGGATTTCCCCCATCGCGTCGAGGATGCGGCTGTCGCGCACCTGGTTGGGCCTGAGCTGCCTGGCGATCATGTTGTTGCGTGCGGCGCAGGCGTCGGAATCCGTCATATCTACGTGCCCTGTCGATGGAATCCGGCGGAATCCGGCGCTCGGAAGAGGCCAGCGGTTTATACCGGCCCGTATTGGGATTGACAACGCAACCAGGCCCTTTATGCGCGCAACGCGGGTGTGCACCGCTCTGATTGCGTAGCCCCGGGCCGTCTGTTATAGGCCGAGGTTATCCAGGCGACGTGGCAGAGTGGCTATGCACCGGACTGCAAATCCGTTTACCCCGGTTCGATTCCGGGCGTCGCCTCCAGCCTAGGCCCCTATTCGACCCCTGCCGGCGGCGCCGTCAACCCGCCGGGGCGCAGCGTGCGCGAGACTTCCAGGATACGCTGCGCCACGGTGATCCCGGTCAGGGCCGCGAGGATGAACATCGCCAGCGGCAGCCACGCGAACAGCAGCCCAAGCGCCACCAGCACCACCCGCTCGGCGCGCGTCATCACGCCGACCTTGCACTCCGCGCCCAGGGCTTCCGCCCGCGCCCGCGTATAGCTGACCAGGAGCGAACCCAGCAACGCGAGCACGACGAGGCCCGCCTCCAGCGGCTGACCGTGCCGCGCGAAATAATAGACGACCGCCGCGAATACGATGCCTTCCGACAGGCGGTCGAGCGTCGAATCGAGGAAGGCGCCGAACGGCGTCGACCGCTGCGACAACCGCGCGAGCGCCCCGTCCATGAGGTCGAGCGACCCTGCCAGCAGATACAGGATGCCAGCGGAGACCAGTGCGTCCTGCACCACGAGGATGGCCGCGACCACGTTGAGGCCGGCGCCCGCGACCGAGACCTGATTCGGCGAGACATTGGCGCGCGCGAGCAGCGCGGCCAGGGGCCGGATCAAGCGTTCGAGGCGATCGTGCAGGTGCTTGCGCCGTGTCTCGAGATCCATATCCGCCCCGATGCCAGGCCGATAGCGGGCCGGCCTTGTCGCGCGACCGCCGCTTTTCACGCAGCCAGCCGCCGCCATGCTGCCCCGCAGCATAGCCGAGGTCGGACGCGCCCGATATGCCGCAGGTGGACCGGGCCCCACGGGGCAAAGGCGCTACAGGCCCGTCGCGGAAATGCCATAATGCGGCGATGTCCGAGAGTCGCGCACGGACTCCGGTTGGTGATATATGGCCGGCTTCTGGCTGCGGCCGGGTCTTGCAGCGACGCAGGAGGGAACCGCTCTATGGGGCATATCAGGGTCGCGATCGCGGGGGTGGGCAACTGCGCGAGCGCGCTGATCCAGGGTATCCACTATTATCGGGACCGTGCTCCGGAGAGCGTCGCCGGCCTGATGCACCCGCGCATCGGCGCATGGGGCTGTTCCGACATCGACGTGGTGGCGGCGTTCGACGTGGACCGGCGCAAGGTCGGCCGCCCGGTCGAGGACGCCATCTTCGCCAAGCCGAACTGCGTGATGGTGTTCCAGAGCGCGCTGCCGGTATCCGACGTGCTGGTGCAGATGGGGCCGGTGCTCGACGGCGTGGCGCCGCACATGATGGACTATCCCGAGGACGATGCGTTCCGGCTGGCCGACGGCGAGCCGGTCGACGTCGCCCGCGTGCTGCGGGAATCGAAGGCCGACGTCCTGGTCTGCTACATGCCGGTGGGCGCCGAGCAGGCGGTCCGCCACTACGCCCAGGCGTGCCTGGACGCCGGCGTCGCGATGGTCAATTGCGTCCCGGTCTTCATTGCTTCCAACCCGGAATGGGCCGACCGCTTCCGCAAGCGCGGCATCCCGGTCATCGGCGACGACATCAAGAGCCAGGTCGGCGCCACGATCGTGCACCGGATGCTGACCCGCCTGTTCGGCGACCGCGGTTCGGCGCTCGACCGCACCTATCAGCTCAATACCGGGGGCAATACTGACTTCCTGAACATGCTCGCGCAGGAGCGGCTGAAGTCGAAGAAGCTCTCCAAGACGGAATCGGTGCAATCGCAGCTGGACGTGCGGCTCGACGCGCGCAACATCCATATCGGCCCGTCCGATTACGTGCCCTGGCAGAACGACAACAAGGTCTGCTTCATCCGCATGGAGGGCCGCGGCTTCGGCGACGTGCCGATCGAGCTGGAATTGCGGCTGTCGGTGCAGGATTCGCCCAACAGCGCGGGCGTCGTGATCGATGCTATCCGCTGCGCCAAGCTCGCCGTCGACCGCGGCATCGGCGGCCCGATCGAATCGGTCGCCGCCTATTATATGAAGAGCCCGCCGCGCCAGATGCGCGACAGCGACGCCTATGAGCAGACGGACGCGTTCATTCGCGGTGAGGCCGAAGCCGAAGCCGATGTGCGAGGCGAGATCGTCGCCGGCGAATAACGTCGCCGCCGCGTCGCGGGCGGCCCGACGGAATCCAGAAGGAGACGGCATGGCGACCTCGGATCAGACGAAGCCGGATACGGCGGACGAACGCTACGCGACGCTCGACATCCGGCGCGAGGACGGGGTCGACTGGGTCACGCTGAACCGGCCCGACCGGCTCAACGCCATGAACCCGGCTTTGATCGAAGACCTGAATCGCTATCTCGACGCGGTGTCGATGGCGCCGGAGGTCCGCGTCATCGTACTGCGCGGCGCCGGGCGCACATTCTGCGCCGGGCTCGACCTGCGCGAGCATTCCGACGTCGAGCACAGCGTCGCCGCCGGCCTGCGCTTCCAGCGCCGGATCGGCAACGTCGTGCTCAAGATGCGGCGCTGCCCGCAGCCGATCCTCGCCCTGGTCCACGGCGCGGCGTCGGGCGGCGGCTTCGCCCTGGCACTGGCCGCCGACATCCGCATCGCGGGGGCCAGCGCGCGGATGAACGCCGCCTTCATCCGCATCGGCCTGTCGGCCTGCGACATCGGGGTCAGCTACCTGCTGCCGCGGCTGGTCGGCGTGTCGGTCGCCTCGGAACTGATGATGACCGGGCGCTTCATCCATGCCGAGCGCGCGCTGCATACCGGGCTGGTGTCGGAGGTGGTGCCGGACGACCAATTGGCGGAGGCCGCGCGCCCCTATCTCCACGACATGCTGACCACCAGCCCGCTGGGCTTGCGTATGACCAAGGAGTGCCTGAACGCGAGCATCGACGCGCAGAGCCTGGAATCGGTGATCGCGATGGAGGACCGCACCCAGTTGCTGTGCGTCCAGACCGCCGACTTCCGGGAAGGCGTGCGCGCGTTCCTCGAAAAGCGTCCGCCCAATTACACCGACCGCTGACCGCGCGATGGGATCGCGGCCGCATGCCCTGCTCGCGGTCCCCGGCGGCGGCGAAGTCACGGTCTCGCTCCGCCGCAACCGGCACGCCAAGCGGCTCAGCCTGCGCATCGGGCCCGACGGCCACGTGGTGCTGACCGCGCCGTCGCGGAGCGCGGTGCGCGACATCGAACGCTTCCTTGCGTCGCAGCGCGGCTGGCTGGCCACCCACCTGTCGCGCCTGCCGCAGCCGGTGGCCTTCGTCCCCGGCGCGATCGTGCCG
>JBDZUN010000311.1:0-3349 GCA_040255145.1 Hyphomicrobiales bacterium
GTTCTACGACGAGGAAAACCAGTGGGACGCGGTGCAGCCGGTCTTCGTCGACGTGATGAACGAGATGACCGCGATGGGCTGCGTGCCCTATAAGCCCGGCAAGATCTGGGCCGACGCGGTCCGTTCGTATCCGGAATATTTCGACCTGCTCGGCCGGATCAAGCGCACGCTCGACCCCGACGGCACGCTCGGCCCCGGCAATCTCGGCCTGTGACACGCCCCGCAATGACGCGGTAAGTCAGTCGACCGCCGCGGTCAGAACCGCGGCAGGTCCGGGTGCGGAACATCGCCGCCATGGACGTGCATGGCGCCAAGCTCGGCACAGGC
This sequence comes from Hyphomicrobiales bacterium, assembly GCA_040255145.1. Lineage (GTDB taxonomy): Bacteria > Pseudomonadota > Alphaproteobacteria > JBDZUN01 > JBDZUN01 > JBDZUN01. Next base: position 328 of record JBDZUN010000311.1, read on the forward strand.
GTGCAGTACCGGGAACACCTTGCCGGGATTGAGCAGCCCGTCGGGGTCGAATGCGCATTTCAGGCGCTGCTGCTGGGCCAGGTCATCGTCGTTGAACATCAGCGGCATCAGGTCGCGCTTCTCGACGCCGACACCGTGCTCGCCGGTCAGGACGCCGCCGACCTCGACGCACAGTGTCAGGATGTCGGCGCCGAACGCCTCGGCCCGCTCGATCTCGCCGGGCGCGTTGGCGTCGTACAGGATCAGCGGATGCAGGTTGCCGTCGCCGGCATGGAACACGTTGGCGAGGCCGAGGCCGTATTCCGCCGCCATCTGGTTCATGCGGGTCAGCACCTCGCCCAGCCGTTTGCGCGGGATGGTGCCGTCCATGCAGTAGTAATCGGGCGAAATGCGGCCGACCGCGGGGAACGCGCTCTTGCGGCCGAGCCAGAAGCCGAGCCGCTCCGCCTCGCTGGTGCTGGCCTGGAGGTGGCACGCGCCGAGCGACTGCGCGATCCCGGCGACCTGCGCGATCAGGTGGTCGACCTCGGCCTCCGGCCCGTCCAGCTCGACGATCAGGAGCGCCTCGGCGTCGAGCGGGTAGCCGGGATGGCAGAATGCCTCGGCCGCGTGGATCGCCGGCTTGTCCATCATCTCCATGCCGCCGGGAATGATGCCGGCGCCGATCACGCGCGCGACGCAATCGCCCGCCGCCTCGACCGAATCGAAGCCGACCAGCACCGCGCGCGCCGTCTCCGGCTTGGGCAGGATGCGCACCGTCACCTCGGTCACGACGCCGAGCAGCCCCTCCGACCCGGTGACGACGCCGAGCAGGTCATAGCCGCCGGCATCGAGATGCTTGCCGCCCAGGCGCACCACCGCGCCGTCGATCAGCACCAGTTCCACCCCGAGCACGTTGTTGGTGGTCAGGCCGTATTTCAGGCAATGCACGCCGCCGGAATTCTCCGCGACGTTGCCGCCGATGGTGCAGGCGATCTGGCTGGACGGGTCGGGCGCGTAGAAGAAATCGCGATGCGCCACCGCTTGGCTGATGGCCAGGTTGGTGACCCCCGGCTGCGCCACGACGCAGCGATTGTCGAAGTCGATGTCGAGGATGCGGCTGAACTTGCTCATCACCAGCAGCACGCCGTCGCCGAGCGGCAGCGCCCCGCCCGACAGGGAGGTGCCGGCGCCGCGCGGCACCACCTTGGTGCCCGTCTCGGCGCACAGGCGCAGGATCGCCGAAACCTGCGCCGTCGTCTCGGGCAGCACGGCCAGCATCGGCATCTGGCGGTAAGCGGTCAGCGCGTCGCACTCGAACGGTTTCAGCGCGCGCGCCTCGTCGACCACCGAATCGGCGGGCAGGATGGCGCGCAGCCGCCGCGCCAGCATCGCCCGGCGCCGGGCGATGTCCGGGTCGGTATCCTTCGTGGCGGATAGCGCGTTCATCCGGGAAGCGTAGAGCTTTTTGGGATCAATTTGAATCGGCTCCCACTCGGACGTCAAAACCACATATAGGCGATGGAGATGCCGCCGACGAATTGCCATTTCGCCTCGACCACCGGGCTGTCGACGGCGTCGCCCAGAAGGCGCTTGGCCGCGCCCTCGCCGCTCAGCAGCCAATGCGGCGTGAGGAACCAGCCGGCGGTAATGCCGAACCCGGCGCTGCGCAGGCCGCCGTCGGCGTGATAGACCTTGAGCCCGGTCCGGCGCGACTGCCACTGATGAACGGAGAACAGCGAATTCATGGTGCGGCCGTTGGCGAACGACACGCCGGGCCCGGCGAAGACGAACATGCGCTTCGCGGCGCTGCCGGCGACCGGCATGTACAGGCCGAGGTCGCCGGTGATGCCGTCATAGCCGCCAACCGCCTTGCGCACATTGCCCGACAGGATCACCGGCACGTCCTGGCCCATCAGCCGCGGCCGGAACACGTATTCGCCGTAGAGCTTGCCTTCCGGCGCCGGGCTGATGTCGCCCATGCCGTTGATGTGGCCGGGATGATCGCTGCGCCCGGTATCGTAGCTGAGGGCGAGCCCGGCGCGATAGTTGGGCGCGCGCAGGATGTCGTAGCCCAGGCCTTCGCCCAGGCCGAAAAACAGGCGCTCGCGATAACGGACGTCGAAGGCGACGCCGGGCTGGACCCGATACTGGTCCGAGCCCTCGTAGCGCGGCATGTAGATCGGGTTCGGCCCCAGCAGGATGCGCCATTCCGGCGCTTCGCCGCGTTTATAAGGCGCCAGCACCTCACCCGCGCCGTATTGCCAGTACATCAGCGGCGTCGGCGTCTGGGCCCGCGCCGCCCCCGCCGCCGCGCCGAGCGCCAGTACGGCGGCCATCAGCGCAACGCTTACCCGCCACCACGCATGATACGCCATACGCCACCTCCCGCGCCGTCACGCGGGTGGCGTGCGCACCCGCTCCGCTTCGGCATGACACAGGAGGAACGCATGAAACCGGCCGGGGGATGGAAACGCGCCCCGGCCTCACCGCGCCGCGCGGCGGCGATCAGCCCTGACGCGCCTTGTAACGCGGATTCTGCTTGTTGATGACGTAGACGCGGCCCTTGCGCCGCACCAGGCGGCAGGCGCGATGGCGCGTCTTCAGCGTCTTCAGCGAATTGCGGATTTTCATCGAACCTGCTCCATTTCTCACGGCCTGCGACCGGCAGCGGGTGTATCCCCACCCGGTCCTTCGCTCCGTTCGGGCCACCCTCCCCACAGGGGGAAAGGTGTATCTGTTGTCGTCCCTTCCCTCGATGGGGAGGGTGGACGGCGCGCTAGCGCCGGCCGGGTGGGGTGGCGGCCGTCACGGTGCGGGTTGTTTTGGGCCCGCCCCTCGGCGTTACGCCGCCTCGGCAGCCATCTTCTCGGCCTTCTCGGCCGCCTGCTCGATCGTGCCGATCATGTAGAACGCCGATTCGGGCAGATGGTCGTATTCGCCCTTGGCGATGCCCTCGAAGCCGCGGATCGTGTCCTTCAGGTCGACCAGCACGCCGGGGAAGCCGGTGAACACCTCGGCGACGTGGAACGGCTGCGACAGG
>JBDZUN010000039.1:0-17957 GCA_040255145.1 Hyphomicrobiales bacterium
GCCGCCATCGGGCCGCGCGACTGGCCGTGGCGGAAGCGGCTGGACAATTTCCGAGACAAGCTGGGCGGCCCCCTGCTCGCCAACGCGGTGCTGTTCGCCGGCCTGGCCGCCGCCGGTTACTGGTATCTCTACCCGTTGCTGTGGCTGCTGCCGCTGGTCACCTGGTACCAGGTCGCCGTCCGGGTGCGGAACATCGCCGAGCACGCCATGGTGCCCGACAACAACGACCCCCTGCGCAACACCCGCACCACGCGGGCAGGGCCGCTGGTGCGCCTGCTGCTTGCGCCCTATTTCGTCAATTACCACCTCGAGCACCACCTGCTGACGTCGGTGCCGTGCTATCGCCTGCCCGCGATGCACCGCCTGCTGGACGCCAGGGGCGTCGCCGGGGACTGCGAAATCCAGCAGGGCTATGGCGCGGTGCTGCGCCTCGCCACTTCGCGCCAGGTCGAGGCCACCACCCGGGCGCCACGCACGCATGGCCGAACCTTCCACGGCTGAGGCGCCGATCCTGCACCAGGCCGAATCCGACCCGCACGGCTTCGTCCGCGCCAACACCGCGGTCGCCGCGCCGCCGCTGGTTCCCGAATTGCGTCTGCACCTCGCCAGCGAGGTCGTGCCGCTGTGGCACATGACCGAGGCCGAGCTGAACGCCACCGGGCTACCGCCGCCCTACTGGGCGTTTGCCTGGGCCGGCGGCCAGGCGCTGGCCCGCCACGTCCTGGACCATCCGGAGGTCGTGCGCGACCGCCGCGTACTCGACTTCGGCGCCGGGTCGGGGCTGGTCGGGCTCGCCGCCGCCCGGGCGGGCGCCGCCCACGTCACCGCCGCCGAGATCGACCGCTTCGCCGGCGTGGCCATCGCCCTCAATGCCGAGCTGAACGGACTGGCCGTTGAGATCGTGGTCGACGACCTTGTCGGCCGGCCCCCGGCGTGGGACGTCGTGCTGGCCGCCGACATCTGCTACGAACGGCCAGCCGCGGAGCGGATCGAGACATGGCTGCGTGACCTGGCACGCGCCGGAACCCTGGTCCTGATCGGCGATCCCGGCCGGCTCTACCTGCCGAAGCAAGGGCTGGAATGCCTCGCGACCTATTCGGTCGCCACCACCCGCGAGCTGGAGGACACCGACCTGCGCCGCACCAGCGTCTGGCAAGTCCTCGTGCCCTGAAACGCAGTCGGATTACAACGTAGTCGGAGCGCCTACGCCGCCTCCTCGTCGCAGGCCTCATCCACCAGGGCCACGATGTCGGCCATGATGCGGGTCAGGACGAAATCCTTGGGCGTGTAGACGCGGGCGACGCCGGCGCCGCGCAGGTGCTCCGCGTCCTCGGGCGGGATGATGCCGCCGACGACGACGGGAATATCGTCGAGGCCGGCGTCGCGCATGCGCTTCATCACGTCTGTCACAAGCTGGACGTGGGAGCCGGACAGAATCGACAGGCCGACGATGTGGACGCCCTCCTCCAGCGCGGCGTTGACGATCTGCGCCGGCGTCAGGCGGATACCCTCATAGACCACCTCCATGCCGCAATCGCGCGCGCGCACGGCGATCTGCTCGGCGCCGTTGGAATGCCCGTCCAGCCCCGGCTTGCCAACCAGGAACTTCAGCCGCCGGCCGAGCTTGGTCGAGACCCGCTCGACCGCGGCGCGCACGCGCGCCAGGTCGTCGGCGTCGCGGCTGCGCGCGGCGCGCCCCACTCCGGTCGGCGCGCGATATTCACCGAACACCGCGCGCAAGGCGGCGCCCCATTCGCCGGTGGTCACGCCGGCCTTGGCGGCAGCGATGCTGGCGGGCATCAGGTTGCGGTCTTCCTGCGCCGCTTCGCGCAACGCGGCCAGCGCGCCCTCTACCGCTTTCGCATCGCGACCCTCGCGCCAGGCATCCAGGCGGCCGATCTGCTCGCGCTCGACCGAGGGATCGACGGTCAGCACATTATTGATGCCGGCCGACAGCGGCGATTCCGCAGTCTCGGTATAGACGTTGACGCCGATCACCTTCTGGTCGCCCCGCTCGATCGCCTCGAGCCGGGCGGAGTTGGATTCGACCAGCCGCTGCTTCATGTCGCTGGCCTCGACCGCCGCCACCGCGCCGCCCAACACCTCGATGCGCGCCAACTCGGCCTCGGCCGCCGCCTTCAGCTCCGCGACCTTCGCCGCCATCGCAGTCGAGCCCTCGAAGATGTCGGGAAATTCGAGCAGGTCGGTCTCATAGGCCAGGATCTGCTGCGCCCGCAGGCTCCATTGCTGGTCCCATTCGCGCGGCAGGCCGAGCGCCTCGTTCCACGCCGGCAATTGCACCGCGCGGGCGCGGGCGTCCTTCGACAGCACCACCGCCAGCATCTCCAGCAGGATACGGTAGACGTTGTTCTCCGGCTGCGGCTCAGTCAGGTTCAGTGAATTGACCTGAACGCCATAGCGAAAGCGGCGCAGCTTCGGATCCTGGACGCCATAGCGGTCACGGCAGATCGCATCCCACAGCTCGGTGAACGCGCGCATCTTGCAGGTTTCGGTCAGGAAGCGGATGCCGGCATTGCAGAAGAAGCTGATCCGCCCGACCACCGTCGGGAACTCGTCCGCCGGGACCTGGCCGCGGTCGCGCACCCAGTCGAGCACGGCGATCGCATTGGCCAGCGCATAGGCCAGCTCCTGCACCGGCGTCGCCCCCGCCTCCTGCAGGTGATAGGAACAGACATTGATCGGGTTCCATTTCGGGATTTCCCGATAGGCGAAGGCGATCACGTCGCCGGTCAGCCGCATGCTCGGCGTCGGCGGGAAGATATAGGTGCCGCGCGACAGATATTCCTTGAGGATGTCGTTCTGCGTCGTGCCCGCCAGCTTGGCGCGATCGGCGCCCTGCTCGTCGGCCGCCGCGACATAGAGCGCGAGCAGCCAGGGCGCGGTCGCATTGATCGTCATCGAGGTGTTCATGCGTTCGAGCGGGATGCCGTCGAACAGCGTACGCATGTCGCCGACATGCGAGATCGGCACGCCAACCTTGCCGACCTCGCCCCGCGCCAGGACATGGTCGGAATCGTAGCCGGTCTGGGTCGGCAGATCGAAGGCGACCGACAGCCCCGTCTGGCCGCGCGCCAGGTTGGCGCGGAACAGGGCGTTCGACGCGCTCGCGGTCGAATGGCCGGCATAGGTGCGGAAGATCCAGGGTTTCTCCGCCCGGCGTGCTTCGGCAGCTTCGTTCATCGTGCGCTCTCTGCTCCGCTGTTCGTCGCCCGCCCGCCCCTGACGGAATTCGCCGCCACTCGCCATGCTGCGCCGCAAAAAACTTGCATCGTGGCGTAATTTGGCGAAATATCGGGCACAATACTCGTTCTCCTTGTGCACTGCACACTACGCGCAACCGCCCATCCGGACAAGCTGAGGCTGGCGCGCCGGGCACGACCGGCGCCGCGCCGCCCGACGGAGAAGTCTCCATGACGACGCAGACCGCGCCGAACCTATCGACCAACGCCCAGCTCAAGGATCTCTATGAGGTCGGTGAGATTCCGCCGCTCGGCCACGTGCCGTCCAAGATGCATGCCTGGGTCATCCGCAAGGAACGCCACGGGCCGCCCGAGGAATCGATGCAGATCGAGGTCGTGCCGACCTGGACGCTCGATTCCCACGATGTACTGATCCTCGTGATGGCGGCCGGCGTCAATTATAACGGCGTGTGGGCCGGGCTCGGCACGCCGCTGTCGCCGATGGACGTGCACAAGAATCCCTACCACATCGCCGGCTCTGACGCCGCCGGCGTCGTCTATGCCGTCGGCTCCAAGGTCACGCGCTGGAAGGTCGGCGATGAGGTTGTGGTCCATTGCAACCAGGACGATGGCGACGACGAGGAATGCAACGGCGGCGACCCGATGTTCTCGCCATCCCAGCGTATCTGGGGCTATGAGACCCCCGACGGCAGCTTCGCCCAGTTCGCCCGCGTGCAGGACCGCCAGTTGATGGAGCGGCCACGCCATCTGACCTGGGAAGAATCCGCCTGCTATACGCTGACCCTCGCCACCACCTACCGCATGTTCTTCGGCCACCGGCCGCACATCCTGCGGCCCGGCCACAATGTGCTGGTCTGGGGCGCCTCGGGCGGGCTCGGCTCGTTCGCGGTGCAGCTTTGCGCGGTCTCTGGCGCCAACGCGATCGGCGTTATCTCCGATCCGACCAAGCGCGACTTCGTGATGTCGCTGGGCGCGCGCGGCACCGTCAACCGCAACGACTTCCATTGCTGGGGCCCGATGCCCCAGGTCGGCAGCCCCGAATACGACACGTGGACCAAGGAAGCGCGCCGCTTCGGCAAGGCGATCTGGGAGATCACCGGCAAGGGCGTGGACGTCGACTTCGTGTTCGAGCATCCGGGCGAGCAGACCTTCCCGGTATCCTGCCTGGTGGTGAAGCGCGGCGGCATGGTCGTGTTTTGCGCCGGCACCACCGGCTACAACCTGACCTTCGACGCCCGCTATGTCTGGATGCGGCAGAAGCGCATCCAGGGCAGCCACTTTGCCAACCTGATGCAGGCAAGCCAGGCCAACCGCCTGGTGATCGAACGGCGCATCGACCCGTGCATGTCCGAGGTGCTGTCCTGGCGGGACATTCCCCGCGCCCACACCAAGATGTGGAAGAACCAGCACAAGCCGGGCAACATGGCCGTGCTGGTCTCGGCCAAATATCCGGGCCTGCGCACCGTCGAGGACGCGATCGAAGCCGGCAACGGCTGATCGCTGGACGGGTAGCCGCACGCCGGCAGGCCGGTGCTCCCGGCCGGCTAACGTCCGGTGAACCGCAGTGCGTGCGAATCGTTCGCAAGCACTCGCCAGCACGATAAGGTCAGCAATACTTACCGAATCTTGGCGACTGCTGCAACGCGACAATGTATAGTGCGGTGCAGCATAAAAATCCTGCAGATAATGGGTGACTCACTTATGTGAATCACCTATCTTTGGCGTTGCTTACCGGGAGCGGTGGCACCACCGGGCGCAAGCCCGAAGGACAAGAAGCGGCCCAAGTTTGGGGAGGGTTCACAACAATAAGACGCCGGCTTCGTACCGGCGCGGCCAATTCGGGGGCAGCAGCAAGACCCATCGGGTCTTGCTTCCTTTTTATTGTATCGGCCGATCTGATGGACTGCGCGCGGGGATTGCCTGCTCGTCCTTCGGCTGCGTTGATCCTGGGCTGCCGCGATCCTGCATCCAGGGCGGGTTGCGCGCACCCTCGAAAAAATTGACCACCATCTCGGGCGGACGGCGGATCGTCATGAAGACGCCCAGCCATAGTAGCCCGGCGATCAATGTCGTGACCCCAGCCTTGCGCCACACCATCGGCCGGACCGGAGCGCCGGGGTCCGAACCCGGCGCTGTGGCCGCGACGCCATCCTCATGCTGGCCGCGCACGCCCCATGGCAGGACCGCGAAGAAGACGACCCACCACAGGATGGCGTAGATCGCGGTACCGAGGACGGGGCTCATGATCCGGTCCCCCGCGCGACCTCAGACCTGCTCGATCTCGATCAGCGTGCCGCAGAAGTCCTTCGGCGCCAGGAACAGCACCGGCTTGCCGTGCGCGCCGATGCGCGGCTCGCCGCTGCCCAGCACGGTCGCACCGCTGGCGCGCAGCTGGTCGCGCGCGGCATAGATGTCCTCCACCTCATAGCACAGGTGATGGATGCCGCCGACGGTGTTGCGCTGAAGGAACTTGGCGATCGGGGAATCGTCGCCGAGCGGCTCCAGCAGCTCGATCTTGGTATTGGGCAACTCGACGAACACGGTGGTGACGCCGTGGTCGGGCTGCGGCGTCGCATCCGACAGGCGCGCGCCCAGCGTTTCGCGGTAGACCCGCGCTGCCGCCTCCATGTCGGGCACGGCGATGGCGACATGGTTCAAGCGTCCGATCATGGCGTTCTCCGTAAAGCCGGCCGCGCGGCGCGGGCGAAAATCCATTCCTTGCCGCAATGTAGGCAGGTCGGCCGGTTCATGCGAGCCGGATTACCTGGACCTGGGTGATCGGCTTCTTGCCCAGCATAACAGCCGCGGCGCGGCGCGCGGCGCGACGTACCGCCTCGGCCGCCGCCGCGCTGTCGCCGCGCTCGCGCGGCCCGAGGGCGCCATAGGCGATTTCCGCTGCCTTGCCGACCATGTCGACCAGGGTATCGCCTGTATCGTCGGGCGCCCCGTAAGCCAGCCGTGGCGTGCCGTTGACCGTGACCTGGGGCGCGACCGCAAGCCGCCCGTCGCCGCCGACCACCAGCGTGACGCCGATCAGGCCAGCCTGTGCGATCCGGCGGCGGTCGCGCACCGACGTATCCTCGGCGGCGACCAGCATCGTGCCGTCGATGTGGAGGCGGCCGGCATGCACCGCGTCCACGATGCCGGGCGCGCCGGGCGCCAGGCGCACCAGATCGCCGTTGCGCGCCAGCACCGTCTCCGGAACCTGCAGCTCCCGCGCGAACGCGACATGCTCGACCAGATGGCGCAGCTCGCCATGGACCGGCACCGCGATATGCGGCCGGGCCCACTGATACATGTCGCCCAATTCGTCCCGGCACGGATGGCCCGAGACGTGAACGAAATGGTCGTGCTCCGTGATCACGCGCACGCCACGTTCAGCCAGCAGGTTCTGTAAGCGGAAGATCCGCGTCTCGTTGCCGGGGATGATGCGCGACGAAAAGACGACCGTATCGCCGTCGTCCAGGGTGACGGTGGGATGATCGCCCTGCGCGATGCGCATCAGGGCGGCTCGCGGCTCACCCTGGCTGCCGGTGCAAAGGTAGAGCGCCACGTCACGCGGCAGGTCCCCCGCGTCCTCCTCCGCGACGAAGGGCGGGAGGTCGCGCAGATAGCCGGCCTCACGCGCGACGCCGACGATCCGCTTCATCGAGCGGCCGACGAGCACTGGGCGCCGGCCGAGCGACGCCGCGACCCGCGCCAGGGTCTGCAGCCGCGCGGCGTTTGACGCGAATGTCGTAACGGCGATGCGGCCGGTCAGCCCGCGGATCAGATCGGCCAGGCTGTCGTGCACCGCCTCCTCGGAGCCGGAGCGGCCGGGCTGGAACACGTTGGTCGAATCGCAGACCAACGCCAACACCCCCTCGTCGCCCAGCGTGCGTAGCGCGACCTCGTCGGTGCGTCCGCCGACCTGCGGCTCGGGGTCGAGCTTCCAGTCACCGGTATGCACCACCGTGCCAAGCGGGGTGCGGATCGCGAGAGCGTTCGGCTCCAAGATCGAATGGGTCAGGGTGACGAAGCGCAGGTCGAACGGCCCAAGCTTCAGGTGGCCGGACAACGGCACCTCGGTCACCGGGGCCTCCGCCTCCAGCCCCGCCTCACGCAGCTTGTCGCGCACCAGCCCGGCGGTGAACGGCGTCGCATAGATTGGGCACCGTAACGACGGCCACAGATGGGGCACGGCGCCGATATGGTCTTCATGCCCGTGGGTCAGCACGATGCCGAGCAGGTCTTCGCGGCGTTCCGCGATGAAGGTCGGGTCCGGCAGGACGATCTCGACGCCGGGCATCGCATCGTCGGCGAAGGTGATGCCCAGGTCGCACATGATCCAGGCGCGTGCGTCCGGCGGCCCGTAGCCGTAGAGGTTGAGGTTCATGCCGATCTCGCCTGCGCCGCCCAAGGGCAGGAAGACCAGCTCTGCGTCCGGCGCCGCGGCCGTTCCGCGCGTCATGCGCCCTGCGCTGCGGCGATGCGCCGGGTAGAGAACGTGCGCGCGTTGCGCAGATAGATTTCGTAGAGGCCGCGAATGGTGACCTCCGAGTCGAAATGCTCGATCACTTCGGTCGCGCCTTGGAACAGTGTCATGACGCCGCCGGTCGCTACCACGGTCATCGGCGCACGATATTCCGCCTTGACCCGCGCGACGACCCCCTCGATCAGCCCGATATATCCCCAGAACACGCCCGCCTGCATGGCGGTGACGGTGTTCTTGCCGACGACTCGATCGGGCCGCGCAATGGCGACGCGCGGCAACTTGGCGGCCGCGCGGTGTAGCGCCTCGAGCGAGAGATGTACCCCCGGTGAGATGATGCCGCCCTGATAGGTGCCGTCGGCATCCACCACGTCAAAGGTGGTCGCGGTGCCGGAATCGATGACCAGCAACGGCCCCTCGTACCGCACATGCGCGCCCACCGCGTTGACCAGACGGTCGGCGCCCACTTCGCCGGGCCGGTCCATCGCGATACGGATTCCGAGGTCGACTCCCTCGCCGATGACCAGGGGATCGATGTGGAAATAACGCTTGCACAGCGTGCGCAGGTTGAACAGCGACTGCGGCACGACCGTCGAGATGATGCAGTCCTCGATCTGGTCGAGCGAAAAGTCCTGCATCGCCATCAACTGGCTCAGCCAGGTAACGTACTCGTCTGCCGTGCGCTCGGCCGAGGTCGACGCGCGCCATTGCGCGCGCCAGCGCGTGCCGTCATGTACCGCGAATGTCGTGTTGGTATTGCCAGCATCGATCGCGAGCAGCATGGCGCCCTCGTCACACCTGTCCCGGTAGGAATACGTCGCCCGCGCTGATCCTACGCCGTCCGTCGACGCAATCCAGCATCAGGCACCCCTCGGCGTCGAGCCCGTCGAACACGCCCTCCAACGCCTCGGTACCGATGCGAACGCGGATACGCTCGCCGAGCCGAGCCGCCCGCGCGAGCCAGGCTTCGCGCACCGGCGCGAAGCCCTCCGCGCGCCAGCGGCCGAGCCACGCCGCCATGTGCCTGGCCACCGCCGACAGCATCGCGGCCGGCATCGGCGCCGACAGTCCCTGCCCCGCCAGCGACGTCGCGGGGATCTCGGCATCGTCCGGGTGCTCGGCCAGGTTCACCCCCATCCCGATCGCGAGCCAGGAGAGGCCGCCATCGGGAGTCGACTCCGATTCCAGCAGGATTCCGGCGACCTTGCGGCCGTTGAGCAGAAGGTCGTTGGGCCATTTCAGGCTGGTCGGCACGCCTGGGCAGAACGGCGCCAATGCATCGCCGAGCGCGACGGCCGAAACGAACGAGAGCAGCGCGCCTTCCGCCGCGCTCCGACCCGGTCGAAGCAGCAAGGTGCACAGGAGGTTGCCTTCCCCGGAACGCCACACCCGGCCCCGCCGGCCCCGCCCGGCGGTCTGTCGCCGCGTCCAGATCCACAGCGGACCTTGGACGCCGGTTGCTGCCAGCCGGCGCGCCTCATCCATCGTCGAATCCAGTGTGTCGAATGCTACGAGCGCATAGCCGGGCGGCATGACCGGGTCCGAAGCCGGCGCGGCGTCAGACGCAGATCGGTTCATCCGGGGAACAGCGCCGCTGCGGCGACGCCGGCCGGGCCGAGCAGCCAGCCCGGCGCGAAGACGAACAGCGCGGTCGCCAGCGCCGCGGCCGTAAGCACGACGCGCATCGAGCCGGGCAGCGGCTGCTCGAACGGCTCGGCGGGCTCGTCGAAATACATCAGCCACACGATGCGCAGGTAATAGAAGGCGGAAACCACGCTGGTCAGCACGCCGATGATGACCAGCGTGTAGAGATGGGCGTGCATCGCGGGCAGGAAGACGTAGAACTTGGCGAAAAAGCCGGCCAGCGGCGGGATGCCCGCCAGCGAGAACATGAAGATCAGGCAGGCCAGGGCCAATCCGGGTTGGGTCCGCGCCAGCCCGGACAGGTCACGGATGTCCTCGACCATCGTGTGCTTGCGCCGCATCGCCAGGATGCAGATGAAGGCGCCCAGGGTCATCACGATGTAGATCGCGATATAAATCAGGACGCCCTGTACACCCTCCTTGGTACCGGCGGCGAGGCCGACGAGCGCATAGCCCATATGCCCGATCGCGCTATAGGCCATCATGCGCTTGATGTTGCGCTGTCCGATCGCCGCGAAGGCGCCGAGCAACATCGAGGCGATCGCGAGGAACACCACGATCTGCTGCCATTGATCGGTCATATGCGCGAACGGCAGCACCAGGGTCCGCACGAAGATCGCCATGCCCGCAACCTTCGGCGCGATCGCGAAGAACGACGTCACCGGCGTCGGCGCGCCCTCGTAAACGTCGGGCGTCCACATGTGGAACGGCACCACCGAAACCTTGAAGGCGAATCCGGCGGTCAGGAAGACCAGCCCGAACAACAGGCCAAGCGGGGCTTCCGTCCGCGTCAGCAGGTCGGCCAGAGCCGGGAAACTCGTCGTGCCGGAAAAGCCGTAGATCAGCGACGCGCCGTACAGCACAAGGCCGGAAGACAGGGCGCCGAGCACGAAATATTTCAGGCCCGCCTCGGTCGAGCGGATCGAATCGCGCTGGAACGCGGCCACGACGTAGAGCGCCAGGCTCATCAGTTCGAGGCCGAGATAGAAGGCGATCAGGTCGTTCGCCGACGACAGCAGCATCATGCCGAGCGTCGACAGTGCGATCAGGATCGGGAATTCGAAGCGGTCCATGTCCTCGCGCTTGACGAAGTCTCGCCCGACGACAATCGACAGTGCCGAGGCGCCCAGCGCCAGGATCTTGTTGAACCGCGCGAAGGTGTCGTCGATGAATGCCCCGGAAAATGCCGTCGTCGGCCCCTGGTGGCAGACCACGATCACGCCCACAGCCGCCAGGAGGCTGACGGTCAGCCAGGAGATCAGGCCGGAACTGCGGTCGCCCAGGAAGACGCCCAGCATCAGCAGGCCGAGCGTGCCCGCCACCAGGACGAGTTCCGGCAGCACGGTCACGACGGCATAGGAGGAATGGATCATAGCGGCCTGCGGCTCAGCGGTTGGCTAGCGCGACGGCGCGGTCCTGCGGCGTGGCGTGATAGGCCGCGACCGCGGCGCGATTGGTCTTGATCAGGTTGTCGACCGAGGCGGCGGTCACGGTGAGGAAGGGTTGGGCATAGAAGCCCATCCACAACATGATCGCAATCAGCGGCACGAAATAGGCCAGCTCGCGCGGTGTCACGTCGACCATCGCCGCCAGGCTCTGCTTGAGCGAGCCGAACACGATCTTGCGATACAGCCACAGCATGTAGGCGGCGGACAGGATGATACCGGTCGTGGCCAGGAAGGCGACCCAGGTGTTCGCCCGGAACGCGCCGACCAGCGACAGGAATTCGCCGACGAAGCCGCTGGTGCCGGGCAGACCGACATTCGCCACGGTGAAGGCCAGGAAGACGAAGGCGTAGATCGGCATGCGGTGGACCAGTCCGCCATAGGCTGCGATCTCGCGCGTATGCATGCGGTCGTAGATCACACCGACGCACAGGAACAGCGCACCCGATACGATGCCGTGGCTGAGCATCTGGAAGATGCCGCCCTGGATACCCTGCGCCGTCACCGTGAAGATGCCGATCGTGACAAAGGCCATGTGCGCGACCGACGAATAGGCGATCAGCTTCTTCATGTCGTCCTGCATCAGGGCAACCAGCGAGGTGTAGATCACCGCGATCACGCTGAGCGTGTAGATCAACGGGGCGAAGGTCTCGCTCGCCACCGGAAACATCGGCAGCGAGAACCGCAGGAAACCGTAGCCGCCCATCTTCAGCAGAACCCCGGCCAGAATCACGGAGCCGGCGGTCGGCGCCTCGACATGGGCGTCGGGCAGCCACGTGTGCACCGGCCACATCGGCATCTTGACCGCGAACGAAGCGAAGAAGGCGAGCCACAGCCACGGCTGCATCGCCACCGGGAACGGGTGGTTGACCAGATAGGCGATGTCGAATGTGCCGGCCTGCCAGTACATCGCCATGATGGCGACCAGCATCAGCAGCGAGCCGAGCAGGGTGTAGAGGAAGAACTTGAAGGTGGCGTAGACGCGCCGCGGCCCGCCCCAGACCCCGATGATCAGGAACATCGGGATCAGGCCGCCTTCGAAGAAGACGTAGAACAGAAGCAGGTCGAGTGAGCAGAACACGCCGATCATCAGGGTCTCGAGGACCAGGAACGCAATCATGTAGTCGCGTACCCGGTGCGTGATCGCCCGCCACGACGCCACGATGCAGACCGGCAGCAGCGTGGTGGTCAGGATCACGAACAGCATCGAGATGCCGTCGACGCCCATGTGGTAGTCGATGTTGCCGCCCAGCCAGGCCGCCTTCTCGACGAACTGAAAGCCCGGATTCGACGGATCGAACTTGATCCACAGCAGGAGCGACAGCGCGAATGTGATCAGCGTCGTCCACAGCGCGACCATGCGCGCATTGCGCCCGACCTGCTCCGCCTCGCCGCGCAGGATCAGCAGCAGAAGCGCGCCGACCGCGGGCAGGAACGTGACCAGCGAAAGGATCGGCCAGTCGATCATCCGTGCGGCCCCGCGAACATGTAATAGGTGACCAGAAGCGCGACGCCGAGCAGCATGGCGAAGGCGTAATGGTAGAGGTAGCCGGTCTGCAGGAGGACCACGCGGCGGGTCGTCGCCAGCACCGTCGCGGCGACCCCGTCCGGGCCGAGGCCGTCGATCACGATGCCGTCGCCGCCCTTCCACAGTACGCGGCCGAGCCACTTGGCGGGCCGGACCAGCGCAACCTCATAGAGCTCGTCGAAGTACCACTTGTGGAGCAGGAATAGGTAGAGCGGCTCCTGCGTGCGCGCCGCCGAGACGGGGATGTCCGGCCGACGGATGTAGCAGTACCAGGCCAGCGCGAGCCCGATGAACCCGGCGGCGGTGGGTAGGGACTCGACCCAGAACGGCTTGTGCGCCTCAATATGCGCCATCACGTCGTGCGCCGGCAGGATCGTGACCGCGCCATGCCAGAACTGCGCCCAGTGCTCGCCGACGAAGACCGGTGCGAACAGGGCGCCGGCGAGCAGCGCGCCGATCGCCAGGACGACCAGCGGCAGCAGCATCGACAGTGGCGATTCGTGGACGTGGTGCATCACCTCGTCCGACGCCCGCGGCTTGCCGTGGAACGTCATGAAGATCAGCCGCCAGGAATAGAGCGCTGTCAGGAACGCGACGAAGCAGCCGATGATGAAGGCGAACATCCCGACGTCCGTGCCGCGTGCGTAGGCAGCGAAGATCGCGGCGTCCTTGGAGAAGTAGCCGGCGGTCAGCGGGAAGCCCATCAGCGACAGGGTGCCGATCACCATCATGGCGTAGGTGAACGGAATGCGCCGCCATAGGCCGCCCATCTTGCGCATGTCCTGCTCGTCGGACATCGCGTGGATGACCGAGCCCGAGCCGAGGAACAGCAGCGCCTTGATGAAGCCATGCGTGAACAGATGGAAGATGGCGACCGGATAGGCCGAAAGGCCTGCGGCGAAGAACATGTAGCCGAGCTGGCTGCAGGTCGAATAGGCGATGACCCGCTTGATGTCGTTCTGCACGAGACCGACGGTCGCGGCGAAGAAACACGTCGCCGCACCGATGATCGTGACGAAGGCCAGCGCAATCGGCGCCTGCTCGAACAAGGGCGAGCAGCGCGCCACCATGAACACGCCCGCAGTCACCATCGTCGCGGCATGGATCAGGGCCGAGACCGGCGTCGGGCCTTCCATCGCGTCGGGCAGCCAGGTGTGCAGGCCGAGCTGCGCCGACTTGCCCATTGCGCCGACGAACAGCAGCAGGCAGATCGTGGTCAGGATGTCGACGTTGTAGCCGAGGAACTGGAAGCTCTTCCCAGCCAGGCCCGGCGCCGCTGTGAACACGGTGTCGAACTGGATCGCATGGAAGACGAAGAAGATCGCGAAGATACCCAGCGCAAAGCCGAAATCGCCGACCCGATTGACCACGAACGCCTTGATCGCGGCGGCGTTCGCGGACGGCCTGTCGTACCAGAACCCGATCAGCAGGTAGGATGCGAGGCCGACCCCTTCCCAGCCAAAGAACAGCTGGACGAAATTGTCCGCCGTCACCAGCGCCAGCATGGCGAAGGTGAACAGCGACAGGTAGGCCATGAAGCGCGGCACCGAATGGTCGTGCGCCATGTAGCCGACGGAATAGATGTGGACGAGCGCGGAGACGACCGTCACCACGATCATCATGATCGCGGTCAGGCTGTCGACGCGCAGCAACCACTGGGCCGTCAGATCGCCGGACTGGAACCAGACCGCCACCGGCACCTTCATGGCGTGTCCGCCGACCACGACGTCGGCGAAGACGAAGCAGGCGAAGATCGCGCTCAGCACCAGCGGGATGCAGGTAACGAGCTGCGAGCCGGTCTTGCCCAGCCAGCGGCCGAAGAAGCCTGCGAGGAGCGCGCCGCCGAGCGGCAGCAGGACGACCGCGAGAATCATGCCATTCATCGGCTCACCCGCGCATCGCGTTGATGTCCTCGACCTCGATCGAGCCACGGTTGCGGAAGAAGATGACGAGGATCGAGAGGCCGATCGCCGATTCGGCGGCCGCGACGGTCAGCACGAACATCGCGAAGACCTGGCCGACCAGGTCGTGCAGGAACGCGGAGAATGCCACGAGATTGATGTTGACGGCGAGCAGCATCAGCTCGATCGACATCAGGATGACGATGATGTTCTTGCGGTTCAGGAAGATGCCGAACACGCCGATCGTGAACAGGACCGCCGCCAAGGTCAGATAATGCTCAAGCCCGATCTGCATGGGCCCCGCCCCTCCTCACGATAACCCCTGCCCCGGCCGCACCTTGACCACTTCCATGCCGGTCTGCGGCGTGCGCGCCACCTGATGCGCGATCACCTGACGCTTCACGTCGCCCCGGCGGCGATGGGTCAACACGATCGCGCCGATCATCGCGATCAGGAGCACGATGCCCGCCGCCTCGAAGAAATAGACGTACTTGGTGTAGATCAGCTGACCCAGGGCGGCGGTGTTGGTGACGTGGTCGAGCGACGGCATCGGCGCGGCAGCGGCAATATGCGCCTCGGGCGCGATCGCCCAGGAACCGAGCACAAGCAGCAGCTCAATCAACAGGATGATGCCGACCACCGCGCCGACCGGCAGATATTGCAGGACCCCCTGCCGGATGCGCACCAGGTCGATGTCCAGCATCATCACGACGAACAGGAAGAGCACCGCGACGGCGCCGATATAGACGATCAGCACGATCATCGCGAGGAACTCGGCGCCCAGCAGCACGAAAAGGGCGGCGCCGTTCATGAAGGCGAGGATCAGGAACAGAACCGAGTGGACCGGGTTGCGCGAGGCGATGACCATGAATGCCGAGGCCACGGTCACGGCGGCGAACACATAGAAGGCCACGGCCTGAATCACGATCTGGCGTCTCCTCGCAGCGTCCTGAGAATGCCGCGCCCCGCGGTCGACCCAAGCGACCTCAATCCCGTGCCTGGCCGACCAGTAAGCGGCCTCTTCTTAGAGACCGTTTGAAATCCACACAACCCTTCATCAACCGCCAGCCGCCTCGACCCCCATCCCTCCTGGGGCTCGGCCGACCGGCTCACGGCAAGGCCCG
Source organism: Hyphomicrobiales bacterium (assembly GCA_040255145.1). GTDB lineage: Bacteria > Pseudomonadota > Alphaproteobacteria > JBDZUN01 > JBDZUN01 > JBDZUN01. The sequence continues at coordinate 15,335 of JBDZUN010000039.1, forward strand.
CTCGCCGGCCGCCGGACGTTTCGCTAGGCGGCGAAACCGCAACCGGACGTTGACGCGGATCGCCCACTATCAGCGGTACGGGGCGTCGAGCTCCAGGTTCCTGGCGATCTCCCGTTCCCAGCGGTCGCCGTTGGCGAGCAGCCGCGCCTTGTCGTAGAGCAGTTCCTCTCGCGTTTCGGTCGCGAACTCGAAATTCGGCCCCTCGACGATGGCGTCGACCGGGCAGGCCTCCTGGCACAGGCCACAATAGATGCATTTCACCATGTCGATGTCGTAGCGCGTGGTGCGTCGGCTGCCGTCGTCGCGCGGCTCGGCCTCGATGGTGATGGCGAGCGCCGGGCAGATCGCCTCGCATAGCTTGCAGGCGATACAGCGCTCCTCGCCGCTCGGGTAGCGGCGCAGGGCGTGCTCGCCCCGGAAGCGCGGGCTCAAATGCCCCTTCTCGAAGGGATAGTTGAGCGTTGCCTTCGGCCGGAAGAAATAGCGCAGCGTGATCCAGAACCCTGTGACCAACTCGGTCAGGAACAGCGTGCGCGCGGTACGGTCGAGCAGTGCCATCGGGCTACCTTCCGGGCGTCCAGCCGGTGAATTCGACCACGGCGGCGGTCAACACAACCCAGCCGAGCGACCACGGCAGGAACACCTTCCAGCCGAGCCGCATCAATTGGTCGTAGCGATAGCGCGGCACCAGCGCCTTCACCATGGAGAACAGGAAGAAAAAGAACAGGGTCTTGAGGGCGAACCAGACGATCCCCGGAATCCATGTGAACGGCGGGATCGAAAGCGGCGGCAGCCAGCCGCCGAAGAACAGGATCACGCACATCGCGCACATCAGGAGGGCGTTGGTGTATTCGCCGATCATGAACAGGAGCCAGGCGGTCGACGAATATTCGACCTGATAGCCGGCGACGAGCTCCGATTCGGCCTCCGGCAGGTCGAACGGCGGCCGGCTCGTCTCGGCCAGTGCCGAGACGAAGAAGATCACGAACATCGGAAACAGCGGGATGAAGAACCAGATATTCCGCTGCGCCCGCACGATATCGGACAGATTCAGCGACCCGACGCACAGCAGCACTGAGACCAGCACGAACCCGATCGAGACCTCGTACGACACCATCTGCGCCGCCGAGCGCAGGCCACCGAGGAACGGATAGCGCGAGTTCGACGCCCAGCCGCCCATGACGATGCCGTAGACGCCGAGCGAGGAGATCGCGAACAAGTAGAGGATGCCGACATTGATGTTCGAGACAACCCAGCCGTCGTCGAACGGGATCACCGCCCAGGCCGCCATCGCCAGCACGAAGGTCAGCAGCGGCGCCAGGAAGAACACGATCTTGTCCGCGCCGGCCGGCACGACAGTCTCCTTGAAGACCATCTTGAGCGCGTCGGCGAAGGATTGCAGCAGCCCCCATGGCCCGACGACGTTGGGGCCCTTGCGCATCTGCACCGCCGCCCAGATCTTGCGGTCGGCATAGACCAGATAGGCCACGATGATCAGAAGCGGGACCAGCACGAGCAGGGTCTCACCAACGATGATCGCGAACGGCAGCACATAGTGCGTCAGGAAATTATCCATGAGTGCCGGTCGCCTCCGCGCGCGCGGCCAGCGCCAGCGCACTGCATTCCGCCATGGTGCGGGATGCCCGCGTGATCGGATTGGTCAGGTAGAAGTCGCGGATCGGCGTCGTGAACGGTGCGTCGCCGAGCACCCCTTCGGCGCCGAAGGCGCCCCATTCCGCCGGCGCGATCCGGTCGATCCGGGCAAGGTGCGGGACCTGCACGATCATTGCTGCCCGCAACTGGCCGAGCGAATCGTAGGGTAGACGGTGGCCGAGCGCATCGGACAGCGCGCGCAGGATCGTCCAGTCCTCGCGCGCCTCGCCCGGCGGAAAACCGGCCCGCTCCGCGAGTTGCACCCGCCCCTCGGTGTTGAGCCAGGTGCCGTCCTTCTCGGTATAGGCGGCGCCCGGCAGGATCACGTCGGCGCGATGCGCGCCGGCATCCCCATGGCTGCCCTGATAGACCACGAAAGCCTTGCCCAGCCGGCCGGTGTCGAACTCATCCGCGTGCAGGAGGTAGACGAAGTCGACCTCGCCCTGCTCGGCCCCGGCCAGGATGCCGGCCATGTCGCGCCCGCCCGCGCCCGGCACGAAGCCGAGATCGAGCCCCGCGACCCGCGCCGCCGCGGTGTGCAGCACGTTGAAACCGTTCCATGCGCCGCCGGCCATGCCGAACGATTCGGCCATCGCGCGCACCGTGTGCAGGATCGCCGCGCCGTCCGGCCGGGTCAGCGCGCCCATGCCGAGCATGACCATCGGCCGCTCGGCATCCTTCAGCACCTTGGCGAAGCCGTGATCGCCCTTGGCCAGGTCCGACAGCGTCTGTGGCCCGGCGCCCAGGTAATCGAGCGGGTAGGTCAGGTCGGCGCGCGGCCCGATCAACCCGATCGGCAGCGGCTTCGACGCGTGCCACCACGCCTTACGGATCCGCGTATTGATCAGCGGTGCCTCCCATCGCGGATTGGCGCCGACCAGGAGGATCGCGTCGGCATCCTCGATGCCGGCGATCGTCGTGTTGAACAGATAGGACGCCCGGCACGATGGGTCGAGCGCGGCGCCGTCCT
>JBDZUN010000312.1:0-3286 GCA_040255145.1 Hyphomicrobiales bacterium
GGACACACACATTCGCGCCCGGTGCACACCTTCGTGCTCGCCGCCAGCGTGGTCCCCGCCGTGTCGATTCCGGTCGTACTGGCCGGGGGCGTGCTGAACGGCCGCTCGCTCGCCGCCGCGCTCGCCTTCGGCGCGGACGCGGTCGCGCTAGGCACGCGCTTCGTCGCCAGCCACGACAACCCGGACTGGAACCCGGCCTATGCCCGGCGCATCCTGGCGGCCGGCGAAGGCGACGACGTGATCTTCTCCGCGATCTACGGTCCGTCGCGCGCGCTGCCGAGCCGCGGGTTGGCAGACCTCGCCGCACTGATCGCCGAAGGCACAGCGAGCCACGAGGCGCTGACGGCGTTCAAGGACGAGCGCCTCATTACTGGTCAGCGCGACGGCGACATGGCGGGCGGCATCCTGCCGGCGGGCCAGATTTCTGGCGCCATCGCCGACCTTATCCATGTCGCGGAATTCGTGCCGGGCATGGTGCGCGAGGCGATCGCAGCGCTGGAGCAGGCCCGGTCGCTGGCCGTGACGGACGCCGTCGTTCCCGCATAGGGTTCATCCCGACAATCTGCGGCACCAAAGAAAATGCCCCGGCTTTCACCGGGGCATTTCCAATTACGCGACAAACAGTCGATTCAGACGGACAATTACGCGCCCAGCTGCTGGATCGCCTGGATCGTGCAATATTGCTCGTACAGGTTCGGTTCGTTGTAGACGGTCTTGTAGCCGCCCTCGATCTGACGCAGCGAATTCCAGTTGCCGTTGGCGCCGCTCTGCACGTCGTGGCAATGCAGCGCGACCCAGCCCCAGACCGGCTCGCCGGTCTTCTCGTAGAACTTCTCGCCGTCTTCGCGATAATAAATGTCGTAGACGTTCTGCCATTGCTTCCACATCTGGCCGCGGCGGTCGAACATGATCTGGCACAGCGGCAACATCGTACGCGCGTCGAAATAGACCCACTTCTTGCTGTACGGCGAACGCGGATAGCCGGTCGGCTCTTCCTCGAGGACGAAGACCTCGGGGACCAGCGAGAACTGGTAGCGCATGTACTTCTTGCCGCTCTTGCCGCCGACCTTGGGCAGCATCCAGTTCGGGTCCTTGTATGCCCAGTTGCCCACCGGGCCCTGCAGCATCGGCTGCTTCTTGATGATCTTGAAGTTGCCCCAGGTCATGTAGGGATCGCCGACCAGCCAGGCGTCCGACAGGTAGGCCGTGCTGCCCGGCGCCATCGGCTCGAACCGCTGGTTGGTCGGGAAGCGCCGGATGCGCTTGAACGCCGGGATGAACCCGTGGAAGTCCGGGAACTGCGTCTGGTCGTAGTTCCAGACCGACAGGTAGGACGTGCCGGCCACGTCGGTCGGCGCGGTATAGAGCGCCGTGTTGTAGCGGGTCTTGGTCGGGTCCATGTACGGCTTCGGGTCGAGCGTGATGCGGCTGGTCGCCTGCACCTCGGCCCAGTACAGGTTGTAGTGGTAGTTGGTATTGCCGTCGGCGCTGACCTCGTCATCGTCGATGGCGTAGCCGAGCGTGTCGTGGCGACCCCAGCTCAGCGCGTGGCAGCAGATGACTTCCTGCGCGGTCTTCGGATCGGGGAACGGGATGCCGCCGATCCATGGATCGGTCGTGCCCTTGACCCGGACGTTGCCCTTCTCGTCGAACATCGCCTTGCCGCGGTTCGCGTCCGTCGCCTTCAGGAAGGCGGCGGGGTTCAGCTGGTTGATGTCGGTCGGCGATTCGATGATGTCGACGACCCGGCCTTCCTTGATCTCAAGGTAGTCGATCGGCGTGATCAGCTCCTTGAATTCGTCGACATTGCTGGCGTCGATCACGTCGCCGGGCTTCAGCCGCCCCTTGGTGTACTTCTCGATCGACAGCAATTCTTCCGGATACGCCGCCTGGACATCGCCGTTATACTTGCCGATGGCGTCCCACAGCGGCATGAACACACCGGCCCCAATGGCACCCTTGGCGACGGTCTCCATGAAATGCCGCCGGGTGAACTCCACATCGTACTTAATCAGATGCATTGACCTTCAAACGCCTCCTTGGGGTTGTTCGCGCGCCGGATCTGCGTCCGCCAACAAAACAACACTGCGCGCTCTGGAAACAGTCTCGGCCGACAGCACCCGCGGGCAACGCCGCAGCGTGGGCGCGAATCGGCCGAATTGGCGCATTCTGCATTTTTTGACGTGCAACGGGTGCAGTGCACCTATGCACATTGCGCAAATGCACACATAGCAGAGGGATATTTCCTTCGCAAGCGCGGGATCAAGCGCGCAATCCCTCCGCCGGCGCGTCGTCGGTCAGCGGCTGCGTCAGGCGCCCCAGCATCTCCCTCGGGCATATCTGCCAGAAGCGCGCCAGCTCGCGGTCCCAATCGGCCAGCAGGCGCCGTGCTTCGGGTGAGGCCGTCTCTTGCGCGTGCTCCTCGATCAGCGCGTGCAGCACGCCTTGCCAATGCGACGCGCGGACACGCTGCCACACGACCGATTCCGGATTGATCCGTTCCTCGAAACGGTCGTCCGGGTCGTAGACAAACGCCATGCCGCCGGTCATGCCGGCCGCGAAATTGCCGCCGACCGGCCCCAGGATCACCGCGGTGCCGCCGGTCATGTACTCGCAGCCATTCGCACCGCAGCCTTCGACCACAACCTCGGCGCCGGAATTGCGCACGGCAAACCGCTCGCCGGCCTGGCCGGCGGCGAACAGCTTGCCGGCCGTGGCGCCGTAGAGGACGGTGTTGCCGATGATCGTGTTCTCGCTCCACACGAACGAGGCAGCGTTGGACGGGCGGATGGTGATCGTGCCGCCTGACAGGCCCTTGCCGACATAGTCGTTGGCGTCGCCCAGCACCTCGATCTTCAGGCCCTGGACCGCGAAGGCGCCGAGCGACTGTCCGGCGGAACCGCGCAGCCGCACCGTCAGGTGGCCGGGCGCGAGGCCGTCCATCCCGTATTTGCGCACAATGTGCGATGAGACGCGCGCGCCCACCGCGCGCTGGGTGTTGCGCACGGTATAGTTGAGCTGCATCTTCTCGCCGTCCGCGAGTAGCGGCTGAGCGTCGCGCACGATCTCGGCATCGAGGGTATCCGGCACCTCGTTACGCCCTTCGACGGTGCAATAGCGCGCGCTCTCGAACGAATCGGCCTGGACCAGCAGCGGGTTCAGGTCGAGGTCGTCGAGATGCGGCGCGCCCCGGTTGACCTGGTCCAGCAGGTCGGTGCGCCCGATCACCTCCTTGAGCGAGCGCATGCCGAGCGAGGCCAGGATCTCACGCACGTCCTCGGCCAGG
>JBDZUN010000313.1:0-3277 GCA_040255145.1 Hyphomicrobiales bacterium
CTTGCTCTCACATCCCCAGCCGCTACGGTCGGGGCCGTCGAGAGCAGGGAGCGACGGAATGCGCATCGGCATCCTCACGGGCGGCGGCGACGTGCCTGGCCTAAACCCGTGCATCAAGACCGTGGTCAAGCGCGCCGAGGAACTGGGCTGGGAAGTGATAGGCTTCCGGCGCGGCTGGATGGGTCCGCTGCACTACAATCCCGACGATCCCGAATCGGCCGCGCGCTGGCTGGTGTCGCTGACCCCGGATTACGTCCGCAACATCGACCAGCAGGGCGGCACGGTGCTGCACACGTCGCGGCTCGATCCCGGCCTGCTGCTGCCGGCGGACCTGCCCGAATTTCTGGCGGGGGCCTATCCGCTTACGCCCGGCTCCGCGCTGCACGACGTGACTCCACACATCCTGCGCGTGCTCCAGCACGTCGGGGTCGATGCGCTGATCGCGATCGGCGGCGACGGTACCCTGTCCTATGCCGCGCGGCTGGAGCGGGAAGGGGTGCCGGTCATGGGCATCCCCAAGACCATGGACAACGACGTGTTCGGCACCGACTACTGCATCGGCTTCTCGACCGCGGTCAGCCGCTCGGTCGAATACGTCAACCAGTTGCGCACCACCGCGGGCAGCCACGAGCGGATCGCCATCGTCGAGGTGTTCGGGCGCAATTCGGGCGAGACCGCGCTGATCTCCAGCTATCTCGCCGATGTCGATCGCGCTTTGATCGCCGAGGTGCCGTTCGACGTCGAGCGCGTCGCCGGCATGCTGGCGCGCGACCGGCACGACAATCCCGCGCGCTATGCCATGGCGGTGATCTCGGAGGGCGCGTACATGAAGGGCGGTGCGCTGGTCGCCCGCGGCGAGGCCGACCCGCACGGCAACCGCAAGCTCGGCGGCATCGGCGAGATCCTGGGCCAGGACATCCGCCGCCTGACCGGCGTCAACGTCATCTGCCAGAACCTCGCCTACCTGATCCGCTCCGGCCTGCCGGATTCGCTCGACCGCATGGTCGCGACCAGCTACGGCACCATGGCGGTGCAGCTCCTGGCCGAGGGCCGCTCAGGGCGCATGATGGCGCTGAACGACGGCAAGTACGACGCGGTGCCGATCCAGACCTGCGGCCAGGGCAGGAAGCGCGTCGACGTCGCCGGCCTCTACGACGTCGAGGAATACCGGCCGCGCATCGCGCGTGTGTTGCACATGCCGATGTTCCTGTACTGAGGGCGTTGGAGACCGCCTATACCGCCAGCCGGCCGCCGTCGACGATCAAGGTCTGTCCACTGACGAACGAGCCGGCGGCCGAGGCCAGGAACACCGCCGCGCCGGCGATCTCGTCCGGCTCGCCGATGCGCTTCATGGCCGAACCCTCGACCGCCGCGCGCAGGATGTCCTCGTTCTCCCACAACGCGCGGGCGAAGTCGGTGCGCACCAGGCCGGGGGCGATGCAGTTGGCGCGGATGTTGAACTGTCCGTATTCGGCGGAAATGTTGCGGACGAGCTGCATGTCCGCCGCCTTGGACAGGCAGTAGACGCCGATCACCGAATTGCCGCGCAAGCCCCCGATCGAGGAGACGACGATGATCGCGCCGTCGCGCCGCTCGATCATCTCGGGCAGCACCATGTTGCACAGGCGGAAATTACTCTTGACGTTGGCGTCCATGATGCGGTCGTAGGCCTCGTCCGAAATGTCCTTGGCCGGACCGAAATAGGGGTTCAGCGCGGCGTTGCAGACCAGCACATCGATCTTGCCGAACCGCTCGCGCGTCCGGTCGACCAGGGCCTGAAGCTGTTCGATATAGGAGATGTGGCAGGCGATGGGCGTGGCGCGTCCGGCGCCGACCAGGCCGTTGATCTCGTCCGCGACCGCTTCGCACGCGTCCTGCTTGCGGCTCGACACCACGACGTTCGCGCCGTGCTCCGCCATCCGGTGCGCGATCGCCTTGCCGATGCCCTTGGTCGCGCCGGTGACGATGGCGACCTTGCCGGCCAGATCGAACAGGGTCATGGGCCGTGTTCCTCCCTATCGTTTTGGTTGTCGCGGCCCTTGTGCGGCGGGCGAAAACGGAAGTCCATGGGAATCTGAGTGTCGATTCGGGAGGGCCGGCCGCATGCTTCATCCGCCTGACGGTCCCGTCGCAGGGGTGATCGCTGTCGTCTGGCGCGACGGCTGCGTGCTGCTGGTGCGGCGGCGGAACCTGCCCAATCGAGGGTTGTGGGCGTTTCCCGGCGGCCGTCAGCACCGCGCCGAGACGATCGTCGCCGGCGCGCTGCGCGAGCTTGCGGAGGAGACCGGCCTGCATGCCGAGGCGGGTACGGTGTTCACCGCCTTCGACGTGTTCGCGCCGGGCGGCCCGGACGGTGCGACCCACCATTTCGTGCTGAGCGCGGTGCTGGTTCGGCATGCCGTGGGGATGGCGGTGGCGGCGGACGACGCGCTGGAAGTCGGCTGGTTCGCGGTCGATTCGCTGCCCGAACCGGCGGTGCCGGACCTTGGCCGTATCGCGCGGCTGAGCCTGGAGGCGCTGGAAACTGGCGAAGGGGGCTGAGGATCAGCCGATGGCTTCGCGCGGCGTCAGCCGCACATCCGGCAGCAGGGCCGGCGCGATCGGGTCGTCCAACCCCGGTGTCTCAGCGATGCGGTAGGCACCCTCGGCCGGGTCGCGGAAGACAAAGGCCTTCCTTTGCGCCACGTCGAAGATCCAGACTTCCGGCACGCCGGCGGCCGCGTAGAGCGGCAGCTTGATCTGGCGATCATAGCGCAGGGTCGTGTCGCTGACCTCGATCACCAAAAGCGTATCTTGCGGGCCAGGAGCAGTCATGCGGTAGAAATCGTCGCGCCGCCGCAGCAGGCAAAGGTCAGGATAGAGCTCCATCTCATCCGCGAGAATCAACGGTCCCTGAGTCGCCGTGATCGCCAAGTCGCGTGCCTTCGACACGAAGAATTCGGTCAACCACATGACACAGGCAGCGTGCTTGGTTCCGATAGGAGCCATTTCGATGATTTCTCCATCGACAAGTTCGACACGATCGTCCGGGCCGAAAATGCCGGCCTCGGCCATCCGGTGGAAATCGTCGACGCTGATCCGCCAACGCGCCGGCAGCGACGCCGAAACGTCCCTCTCGATGATGGAGCCCATCGTCCGTTCTCCTTGACGCGCCCTATCATAACGCATCAGGCCCGCGCCCGCGCGTTGACTCGCGGCGGGCCGTATCTATGATCCCGCCATCGGCCCGGTCCGCCGTGAGGCGCGCCTGGCCGGCCAAACATACGATCTCTGCGGG
>JBDZUN010000314.1:0-3268 GCA_040255145.1 Hyphomicrobiales bacterium
CGGAGGAGGGACTCGAACCCCCGACACGCGGATTATGATTCCGCTGCTCTAACCAACTGAGCTACTCCGCCCCGAGGCATGGCCCCGGCCACCCGAGGGCGACCGCGATCGGCGCTGCGGCGATTTAAGCGTCGGCCCCGACCGAGTCAAGGAAGCGGGTGCGCTCGACCGTTCCGTCCGTGTTGGCGACGCCAGCGCGAATCCAGCCGCCGCCCAGGATGCGTGTCGCGTCGGGCCCGGCGCCATGGAAGACGCAGGCCTGGCCGGGCGCGACGCCCTCCTCCGGCGTGTCCAGCCGGACCTCCGCGCCACCCCGCGCGGCGCCGACGACATAGCCCGGCGCCGGCGGCCGGGTCGAGCGCACCTTGACCCGCACCGGGATCGCTTCGTCGCCGAGCGGCGCGTCACCGAGCCAGTTGATGTTATCGAGCCGGATGCAGTCGACGCCGAGCGCCGCGCGCGGGCCGACAACCACCTGCCGCCGCGCGGCGTCGAGGCGCACAACGAACAGCGGGTCGCCGCCCCCTATACCTAAGCCCTTGCGCTGGCCGACGGTGAAATGCATCAGGCCGTGGTGGCGGCCGAGCACGCGGCCGTCGACATGGACGATGTCGCCGGGCTCGCCCGCCTCCGGCCGCAGGCGCTCGACCAGGCCGGCATAGCGGCCGTCGGGGACGAAGCAGATGTCCTGGCTGTCGGGCTTGTCCGCGACGCCCAAATCGAAGCGCGCCGCCAGCGCCCGCGTCTCCGCCTTGGTCAGGCCGCCGAGGGGGAAGCGCAGGAAATCGAGCTGCGCACGGGTCGTCGCGAACAGGAAATAGCTCTGGTCGCGGCCGGCGTCGCGCGCGGCGTGCAGTTCCGGCCCGACCGGGCCGACGATCCGGCGGGCATAATGGCCGGTGGCGAGTGCGGCGGCGCCGAGATCGCGGGCGCTGTCCAGGAGGTCGCGGAACTTGACCCGCTCGTTGCAGCGGATACACGGCACCGGCGTTTCGCCGCGTGCGTAGGAATCGACGAAATCGGCGATCACCGCGTCGCGGAAGCGCGCCTCGTAGTCGAGCACGTAATGCGCGATGCCGAGCCGGTCGGCGACGCGGCGCGCGTCGCGGATGTCCTGGCCGGCGCAGCAGCTTCCGGGCCGGGTGGTCGCCGCGCCGTGATCGTAGAGCTGGAGGGTGAAGCCGACCGCCTCGTAGCCCGCCTCGACCAGCAGCGCGGCGACGGTCGAGGAATCGACGCCGCCCGACATGGCAACGGCGACCCGTGCGCCGCGCGGCAGGTCCAGGACGGGTATGGTCACGACAGATCTCTCGAAGGTCGTTGCGGGCCGCACTATAGGCGCGCGGCGATCAGGTTCAAAGGCGTCGGCCGCGCGGCGGTGCCGCGGCGCGGTCAGGCGGGAAGCGGCTGCGCTGCCGGCAGTCGCTCGGTCTCTGCGAATTCCGGCATGCGGCCCACGATCCAGCCGGTGGCCTTCCACAGCAGCGCCGCCGTCGCCAGGCTGACATAGCCGTCGATCGCATAGTGCCAGCCCAGATGGACGGAGGCGACCATGATCAGGCCGAGATAGACGAAGCCGAGCCGGCCGAGCGTCCGGTGCCAGCCACGCAGCAGGAAGGCGAACATGGTCGCCGCCGCGACGTGCATGCTGGGCATCGCCGAGATGCCGCTGCCGATCGCCTTGTGGGCCGCGACATAGTTGTCCCAAAGGTATTTCTGGGCGTCGATCGGATAAAGGATGGTCGTCGAGTGGACGTCGGCCAGGTAGGCCATCAGAGGCGCGAACGGGTCGGGGCCCCCGACCAGCCGGCCGTAATAGACCGGGCCGCCGGACGACAGCATGATCGCGGCGAAGGTCCCGATCACCGCCCAGGCCAGGACGCTCGCAATCAGGTATTGCATCCGGAGGCGCGGCCGGGCGGTGCCGAACGCCAGAATGAACCAGGCGCCGACGATGAACAGGAACCAGATCTGATAAAGCCAGCCCAGCGCCGCCGTCGCCCAAACGTGGCCCACCACGGGTTGCAGCAGCCGCCACGGATCGATGCCGAAGTGCAGGGCGCGATCCCATGCCGCGAGACGCGGGTCCCAGTGATAGGGGTTCAGCACCGGAAGCAGGTTCTTCATGCTCGTGAACACGGACATGAAGGGCGGCAAGACCAGCAGGATCGGCACCGCGTTCGCCAGCCGTTCGGCCGAGAAGCCGGCGCGAATGTGGCGGATCAGGAACAAGATCGGCCGCGCCGGCCGCGCCAGGGCGAGCGCGTAGAACAGGCGCAGGCAGGCCACGCTTGCCAAGATCGCGCCGGCGATCGGCATGACCCGCGTGTACATCGTGAGGTCGAGCGCGCCGAGCCTGCCGAAATGCGCCAGGATCACCGAGCAGATCGCGATATAGCCGAGCGTCGCCGCGAAAAGCCAGCGATGACGATGGCAGGAGGCGGCGAGGGCGTGCCGCAGACGTCGCGCGAAGGCTAGGAGCATGGGGATCTGCCCGCTGGATGGGACCATCTCGCTGCCGACCATCGCGCCGAGATGGTTACCATCCGGTAAGCGGTCGCGGTGCGATGCGGCGTGCCTTCAGCGGACGGGCCGGCGGCGGCGGCGACCTACTCCTCCGGCTCCGTCGTGAACTGGAGGGGATAGCCTTTCGCGCGCGCGGCCTCGGTCGCCCGCGTCGCCTTGGTCTCGGCCACGTCCTTGGTGAACACCGCCACCACGCACAACCCGCGCTGGTGCGCGGTGATCATGACGCGATAGGCCTGCGCTTCGGTCATCCGAAACTCCGCCTTCAGGATCGAAACGACGAATTCCCGCGGCGTGTAGTCGTCGTTGAGCAGGATGACCTTGTAGAGGCGCGGCCGTTCCGTCTTGGGCTTGGTCGCGGTCCGCGGTCGGGTGGTGGAGATGTCGCTCATCGGTCAGGGTGTCCCCGGTAGTGGCCCAAAGCGGGGAGTTCCGGGAAATCGCGTTCGCGTGAACAGCGATTTCCCTCTAAAACGGACGCTTCGTCTTTCGCTTGGATCGCGCAATGCCATTCATGCCCCTGCGGCGTTCCCGACGCGTTCGGCTGCTGTCGATGCGCTGGCAGCGACGGGCGATGTTCGTCCTGGGCGGGATCGTGGTCGGCGCGGCCGCCGTCGGCCTGACGCTGATCGCCAATTACGCCCAGACGGCATTTCAGCACCTCATATACCACTGGCGCTATGCCTCACTGGTCGTGACCACCGCCGGCTTCGGCGGGACGGCCTACCTGACCCGGCGCTTC
>JBDZUN010000040.1:0-17516 GCA_040255145.1 Hyphomicrobiales bacterium
ATTATGTCCGCGACCGCATCGTCTCTCCGCTGCAGGCCGAGGCGCTGCGCAAGGCGGTGTGCAACCGGCGCAATCTGCTCATCGCGGGCGGCACAAGCTCCGGCAAGACGACGCTCGCCAATGCGCTGCTGGCGGAAATCGCCGGGCTCGACGAACGGGTGATCCTCATCGAGGACACCCGCGAACTGCAATGCGCCGCTCCCGATTGCGTCGCGCTGCGTACCAGAGCGGGCGTCGTCAGCATGGCCGATCTGGTGCGCTCGACGCTGCGCCTGCGGCCCGACCGCATCATCGTCGGCGAAGTGCGTGGCGCCGAAGCCCTCGACATGCTCAAGGCCTGGAACACCGGCCACCCCGGCGGCATCGCCACCGTCCATGCCAATGCGGCGCGGGCGGCGCTCTATCGCCTCGAGCAGCTCGTCCAGGAAAGCGTCGTCGCCGTGCCGCGGCGGTTGATCGCCGAAGCCATCGATCTGGTCGTCTTCATCCAGGGTCGCGGCATCAGCCGGCGCCTTGAAACCATCGCCGAGGTCACTGGCCTCGACAGCGACGGCGATTACGCCGTCACCGATCTCGCCCCCCACCGCCTGCACGCCCTCTGACCAAGGAGAACCACCATGTCTGCGAAGACGCTCCGTAGAATCAAATCTCAACTGCTCGGCTCGACCGCGCTCACCACGACACTCGCCATGACCACTGCCGGCGTCATTGTGCTGAGGCCGGTCGCGGCCTTCGCCGCCGGCACCGGGATGCCGTGGGAACAGCCCCTGCAGCAGATTCTCGACAGCGTGCAGGGCCCGGTCGCCAAGATCGTCGCGGTTATCATCATTATTATCACCGGCCTGACGCTCGCCTTCGGTGAGACCGCGGGCGGCTTTCGGCGGCTGATCCAGATCGTCTTCGGCCTGAGCATCGCCTTCGCCGCCAGTTCCTTCTTCCTGAGTTTTTTCCAGTTCGGTGGCGGAGCGCTCATCGGATGAATGGGGCACAGCATATCGAAGGATTCGAGGCGCCGCTGCATCGCGCATTGACCGAGCCGATCCTTCTCGGCGGCGCGCCCCGCGTCATCGCCATCGTCAATGGCACGATGGCCGCAGCTCTTGGCCTCGGATTGCAGATGTGGGTCGCGGGCCTGGTGCTTTGGCTCGCCGGCCACACGCTGGCGGTCTTTGCCGCTAAGCGCGATCCGGATTTCGCGCCGGTCGTGCTGCGTCATCTCCGGCAGAAAGCGTGGTTCACATGCTGAATCTCACCGAATACCGCAACCGCTCCGACCGGCTCGTGGACCATCTGCCCTGGGCGGCGCTGGTCGCGCCGGGCATCGTCCTCAACAAGGACGGCAGCTTCCAGCGCAGCTTGCGCTTTCGTGGGCCCGATCTGGAAAGCGCCACCGAAGCGGAACTGGTGGCGACTGCGGCACGCGCCAACAATGTGCTGCGCCGGTTCGGGTCGGGATGGGCGTTGTTCTGCGAGGCAGAGCGGCGACCGGCGCTCGGCTATCCCCAAGCCATCTTTGCCGACGCCGCCTCCTGGCTTGTCGACGAGGAACGGCGGGCGGCCTTTGAAGGGGAGGGGGGCCACCATGCTGACGGACGCGCGGGCATAGCGCGCGACCATTTCGAGAGCGTCTATCATCTGACTCTGCTCTATCTGCCGCCGCCGGACCAGATCGACCGCGCCGAGCGGGCGCTGCTTGAACGGGACACGGCCGAGAAGGGCCGCGACTGGCGGCACGATCTTCGCCATTTCGTCGCCGAGACCGAGCGTGTCCTCGATCTTCTGTCCGGGTTTATGCCGGAGGTGCGCGCGCTCGATGACGGCGAGACACTTACCTATCTGCACGGCACGGTGTCCAACAAGCGCCATCGGCTGGCAGTGCCCAATACGCCGCTCTATCTCGATGCGATCCTGGCGGATACGGCGCTCAGCGGCGGCATCGAGCCCATGCTTGGCGACCAACATCTGCGCACCGTGACGGTGCTGGGCTTTCCCGGCCTGACGCGTCCCGGCCTCCTCGACGCGCTCAATCACGAACCCTTCTCGTATCGCTGGATGACGCGCTTCATCGCGCTGGACAAGACGGAAGCGACCAGGGCGCTCACGCGCCTGCGCCGGCAATGGTTCAACAAGCGCAAGTCGATCACCGCGCTGATGCGCGAGGTGCTCTACAATCAGCCGGTCCAGCTTCTCGATTCCGATGCCGATAACAAGGTGGTGGATGCCGACCTCGCCTTGCAGGCGCTCGGCGGCGATCACGTCTCCTTCGGCTATCTGACCTCCGCCATCACCGTGTCGGATGCCGATCGCCATCGCGCCGACGACAAGGTTCGCGCGGTCGAGCGCATCGTCAACGGGCTCGGCTTCACCTGTATCCGCGAAAGCGTCAACGCGGTGGAGGCCTGGCTCGGCACACTGCCAGGACATGCCTATGCCAATGTCCGCCAGCCGCTCGTCCATAGCCTCAACCTTGCCCACCTGATGCCGCTGTCGGCGGTCTGGGCAGGTCCGGCGCGCAACGCGCATCTGCAAGGACCGCCGCTCCTCTACGCCGAGACTGGCGGCGCGACGCCGTTTCGGCTCTCCACCCATGTCGGCGATGTCGGCCACATGCTGATCGTCGGGCCGACCGGCGCAGGCAAATCGGTGCTGCTGGCGCTCCTCGCCTTACAGTTCCGGCGCTATGCCGGTGCGCAGGTCTATGTCTTCGACAAGGGCTATTCCGCGCGCGCCGCCGTGTTGGCTATGGGCGGGGAGCACCATGCGCTGGGCGCAGACGGTTCGCTGGCCTTTCAGCCGCTGCGCGCCATCGACGACGCGGCGGAGCGAAGCTGGGCGGCTGAATGGCTGGGTGCGCTCCTTGCGCATGAGAAGGTCGCCGTCACGCCGGAGATTAAGGAGGCGGTCTGGTCGGCCCTGACGAGCCTCGCCTCGGCACCGCCGGACGAACGCACCCTGACCGGCCTCTCTGTGCTCCTGCAATCCAATGCGCTGAGAGCGGCCTTGCTGCCCTATACGCTGGACGGGCCGTTCGGCCGGCTGCTCGACGCCGCCGAAAGCCGCCTCGCGCTGGCCGACGTGCAATGTTTCGAGACCGAGGAGTTGATGCACGAGGCGGCCGTCGTCCTGCCGGTCCTAACCTATTTGTTTCATCGGCTCGAAGAGCGGTTCGACGGTCGGCCGACCCTGCTCATTCTCGATGAGGCGTGGGTCTATCTCGACAATCCCGTCTTCGCGGCGCGCATCCGCGAATGGCTGAAGGTGCTGCGCAAGAAGAATGTCGGCGTCGTCTTCGCCACCCAGTCGCTCGCGGACATCGCCAACAGTTCGATCGCGCCGGCGATCATCGAATCCTGCCCGCAGCGGATTTTCCTGCCGAACGATCGCGCGGTGGAGCCGCAGGCACGCGCGGCCTATGAACGCTTCGGCCTCAACGACCGTCAGATCGAATTGATCGGGCGTGCCACGCCCAAGCGCCATTACTATTTGCAGTCACGCCGAGGCAACCGCCTGTTCGAACTCGGGCTTGGTCCGATCGCATTGGCGCTTTGCGGCGCCTCGGGCCCTGCCTCTCAGACGCTCATCGACAACATCCTTGCCGATCCGCGGAGCTCCGTCTTTGCGGCCGATTTTCTCGCGGCCGCGGGTTTGCCCTGGGCCGCCGATCTTCTCGCCGACTTTCCCGCTGCAACAAAAGGAGTCACGCCATGAGACCGCGCCCCATGCGTGCGGCTTTGCTTGCCGCCGCACTGTCCGCCTCCGTCCTCGTCCTCATGCCGCAACAGGCTGCCGCGCAATGGGCCGTCATAGACAGCTCGAACCTTGCCCAGAACATCCTGCAAGCCGCGCGTTCCCTGCAGCAGATCAACAACCAGATTCTGGCACTGCAAAACCAGGCGACCATGCTGCAGAACATGGCGCGCAATCTGACAAGCCTCAATTTCTCGCAGTTGAACGCGATCGCCTCCGATCTTCAGCAGATCAGCACGCTGATGAACCGGGCCCAGGCGCTCAGTTTCGATGTGCAGTCGGTCGAGACGCTGTTTCAGCAACGCTATCCCCAGCAATATGGCGCGGGCACGACGATCCCCCAAATCGTCAGCGATGCCCGGAGCCGCTGGAATACGACGCACGACGCCTACCAGCAGACCATGCTGGTCCAGTCGCAGATCGCGCAGACGGTGCAAAGCGACACCGGCAAACTCGGCGAACTGGTCAACACCTCACAGGGCGCGGTCGGCGCGCTTCAGGCCAGCCAGGCCACCAATCAGCTTCTCGCGCTGTCCATCAAACAACAGCTTCAGATTCAAAGCTTGCTTGCGGCGCAATCGCGGGCGGATGCGCTGAGCGAAGCCGGGAGCGCCGAGAACCAGGAAGCGGCGCGTGCCGCGTTCGCGCGCTTCATCGGAAGCGGCAACGCCTACACGCCGCAATAACGCGCCTCGTCGGCGAAGGGCGACCGCCATGAACGATCTCAATGTCATCGACCAATTCATGCAGACCTTCATCCACTACATCGACAGTGGATTCGGCCTGCTGAACGGCGATGTCGCCTTTCTGACCACGATCCTCATCACGCTCGATATCACGCTGGCCGGATTGTTCTGGGCGCTGGACGGCGAGGGCATGGTTCTCGTCCGGCTGATCAAGAAGGTTCTCTATGTCGGCGCCTTCGCCTTCATCATCAATAATTTCCAGACTCTCGCCGACATCATCTTCAATTCGTTCGCGGGGCTGGGTCTGCACGCCAGCGCCACCAGTCTGACCGCCGCCGACCTCTTGCATCCAGGTAAGCTCGCCGGTGTCGGTTTCTCTGCCGCCCATCCGCTGCTTCAGCAAGCCGGCAGTATGATCGGCTTCACCAATTTCTTCGACAACATCGGCACCGTTCTCATCCTGCTGCTTGCCTGGGCGCTGGTGGTGCTCGCCTTCTTCATCCTGGCGATCCAGCTCTTCATCACCATCCTGGAGTTCAAGCTGACGACGCTCGCCGGCTTCGTGCTGGTGCCCTTCGCGCTGTGGAACAAGACCAGCTTCCTTGCCGAGCGCGTGTTGGGCAATGTCGTCAGCAGCGGCATCAAGGTAATGGTGCTGGCGGTCATCGTCGGCATCGGGTCGAGCTTTTTCGATCAATTCGTCAGCGCGCTGCAGGGACACGATCCGGACATCGGCCAGGCCATGTCACTCGTCCTCGCCGCGCTCTCGCTGCTCGGTTTGGGAATCTTTGGGCCCGGCATTGCTGCCGGCTTGGTTTCGGGTGCGCCGCAGCTCGGTGCGGGTGCTGCCATAGGAACCGCGGGCGCGGCCGTTGGCGCCGCGATGCTGGGTGGTGGCGCCGTTATGGGCGGCGCGCGGCTCCTGGGTGCGGCGGGATCCGGCGGTCTTGCGGCCATTCGGGCCGGAACGGCGATGGGGTCTGCTGCCTCGACGGCCTATGGCCTCGGCCAGGCAACCTCGGGCGCCACCGGCATGGCGGGGGCTGCGGCCGGTATGGGTGGCGTCGCCCGCGCGGGTGCCGGTGCTGTCGCCCAGGGCATCCGTTCCATGGCGAGCCGCGCCACCAGTTCCCTGTCGGAAAGCGCCGACGCAGGCCGCCAGGCCGCGTGGCGTGCGACCGGAGGCACCCCGCCCAGCGGCAGCACGGGCGGCCTCTCCGGACCGTCATCCGCGGGCACTGCTCCGGGCGCTGCAACCGGAGACAACGCGCCGCAATGGGCCAGGCGGCTGCGCAGCGAGCAGGCCGCGCGCCATCACCGTCAAGCCACCGGGCAGGCCATCAAAGAGGGCGACAAGCCCGGCGCCGCGGCCACGCCCGATCTCAGCGAGGAGGAGGACTGACTACCATGATGTTCAAACGGGTCTTGCAGCGCTACGGCCGGACTCCCGAACCCGTCACGCCCTATCAGAAGGCGGCGCAGCTTTGGGATGAGCGGATCGGCTCCGCGCGCGTCCAGGCGAAGAACTGGCGCTTGATGGCATTCGGCTGCCTCACCTTGTCGATCGGTCTCGCCGGCGGGCTCCTCTGGCAATCCGCGCAGAGCCGCGTCACACCCTATGTGGTCGAGGTCGACAAGCTGGGCGAGGTCCAGGCGGTGGGGCCCGCCATCACGCCTTATCGACCCACCGACGCGCAGATCGCCTGGTATCTCGGCCGTTTCATCGCCGACGTTCGCGGAATCTCCATTGATCCCGTCCTGGTGCGTCAGAATTGGCTTGAGGCTTACGACTTCACCACCGATCGCGGCGCGCAGTTCCTCAACGATTATGCGCGAACCAACGATCCCTTCGCCAATGTCGGGACGCGCAGCGTCGCGGTGCAGGTGACGAGCGTGGTGCGCGCGTCCGACTCCACCTTCCAGGTCAAATGGACGGAGCAGGCTTACGACCGTGGCACGCTGACGCGCAGCGACCACTGGACGGCGATGCTGACCGTCGTGATCCAGCCGCCGCGCACGGCCGACATCCTGCGCAAGAACCCGCTCGGCCTCTATGTCAACGGTCTCGCCTGGTCGCGCGAACTCGATCCCAACGCAACGCCTCAAGGGAGATCCACGCCATGACCGCGCGCTTCGTTCGTCTCAGCTTGTTCGCCTCGCTCTCCACGTTCGCTCTGACCGCTTGCGCGACCAAAACCCCGCCGCCCGCCATTGCGTATGATGCGGGCAGTTTCCGCGCCGCGATCCCCGAGCCGCCGACACCAAAGCCGGTGACGGTTGTGGCTGTGCCGCAGCCGTTGCCTTTACCTGGACAGCTCCAGGCGCCGCCGAGCCAGCCGAAGCCAGATCCCACACCACCGACGGCGCGGGTGGAGGCCGCGAACAAATCGGCGCTGCAGGAGCCGACCGCCCATGGCTACCTCAACGCCGTCCAGGTCTATCCCTTCACCGACGGTGCGCTCTACCGTCTCTATGCCGCGCCGGAACAGGTCAGCGATATCGCGCTTCAGCCCGGCGAAACCCTCACTGCCGTTTCCGCCGGCGACACCGTGCGGTGGGTGATCGGCGATACCAGCAGCGGGGCAGGAGAGGCGAAACGGGTCCACGTCCTGGTCAAGCCATTCTCAGCGGGCCTCAGCACCAACATGGTGATCGCCACCGACCGGCGCACCTATCATCTCGCTTTGGAAAGCACCGAACACACTGCGATGGCGGCGCTGTCCTGGACCTACCCGCAGGATCAGCTCATCGCCTTGCGTCATCAGGATGCGCAAGCCGAGGCGGCGCAGCCCGTCGCCGCCGGCGTCGCGCTCCAAAATCTCCGCTTCCGTTACGCCATCACCGGCGACACGCCGCCCTGGCGGCCGGTGCGCGCCTTCGATGACGGCGCCAAGGTCTATATCGAATTTCCGGGACGGATCGATCAAGGCGAGGCGCCGCCGCTGTTCGTCGTCGGCCCGAGCGGCGACAACCAGCTCGTCAATTATCGAGTGCGCGCGAACTATTACATCGTCGACCGCTTGTTCGCCGCGGCCGAACTGCGCCTGGGCGCAGATCCTCAGCAGGTTGTCCGGATCTCCCGCACCGATGCCGTCGCCTCCGCCGACACCCGGCACCACTCGGCGCGATGACAGGTGTGGCCATGACGAACAGCTCCACGCCAAACCCGCCACCCAAACTCGATCCCGAAAACCTCGTGTTGAAGGCTGCACCGCGCCGAGTGGTCCGCTTCAAGCGCCATTTGCTGATCGGCGCTGCCGTCGTGGCCTGTCTTGGTCTCGTCGGCGTAACCTGGCTCGCGCTTGGCGGATCGCATAGGCCTACCGTCGCCGTCAGCAACGGCGAACTCTACAATACCGATCGCAAGCCGACGGCGGATGCACTCGCGAACCTGCCCGGCAATTATGGACAGCTCCATCCCGATACACCGCGCCTGGGACCGCCACTTCCGGGTGACCTCGGGCCGCCCATTCTCCGACATCAGCAACAACTCGCCGCCACTGGTCCGAATGCGGCGGAGCAGGCCGCCGAAGCCGAGCGGCAACGGCTCGCGCAGCAGGCGCGTACTGCCGCCGAGGCCTCCGTCTTCTTTCAGGTTTCCAGACCGACATCAGGTGTAGCCGCGCCACAGCCGACGTCCTCCGCGTCCCCCGCACCAACCGCAACCGGCGACAAGCGCCTCAACCTCAATCTGGACCGCGATCAAAACGACCAGCAGCGCAAGCTGGACTTCGTCACCCAACCCACGGCGCGCGACATTTACAACACCCACGCGCTTCAGACTCCCGCATCGCCCTACGAGATCATGGCCGGCAGCGTCATCGCGGCGAGCCTGATCACAGGCATCAATTCCGATCTACCGGGAACGGTCATCGCGCAGGTGACCGAGAACGTCTACGACACCGTCACCGGCCGGACGCTCCTCATCCCGCAAGGCTCACGGCTTATCGGCGCTTACGACAGCGTGGTTGCATTCGGACAGTCGCGTGCGCTGCTGGTGTGGCAGCGCATCGTCATGCCGGACGGCTCCTCGATCCAGATCGACAATCTGCCGGCGACCGATATGGCGGGCTATGCCGGCCTCGAGGACGAGGTCGATTACCACACCTGGACGCTGCTGAAGGGCGTCGCGATGTCGACGCTGCTCGGGGTCGGCACCCAAGTCAGCTTTGGCAGCGATCAGAGCAATCTGGTCGAGGCGATCCGCCAGTCCACGCAGGAAAGCACCAATCAGGCGGGCCAGCGCATCATCGAGAAAGACCTGAACATCCAACCCACCATCACGGTCCGTCCCGGCTGGCCGCTGCGCGTGATCATTCACAAGGATCTCGTGCTTCGGCCATGGCGCGGATGAGGGAATGCACCATGACCGATCTCAAAATTGGCAAGCTGCCCGACCGGACACCAGTGAAAATCACCTTCACGGCGTCGCCCGATCTCAATCAGGCGCTGCGAGATTACGCGGCGCTCTATCAGGCAGCTTACGGCGAGGCCGAATCCATCCCGGAGCTCATCCCTTTCATGTTGGAGAGCTTCCTCGAGAGCGACCGCGCCTTCGCCAAGGCGCGCAAGCAAACGGTGCAGTCGGACCGATCCGACAATGCGGGCCGCCGTCCGCGCGCCGTCCATCCCATGTCTCAACCCAAGCCCGACAAGGAGGAATAGCCATGTCTGTCATCGGAAATTTTACGCTCGCCAAGGATGGCGGCTGGAACGGCGTCATCCAGACCCTCACCATCAACACGAAAGTCCGTCTCGTACCCAACGACAACCGCGACAACGAGAAAGCGCCCGTCTTCCGTGCCTTCATCGGCCAATGCCGCGTGGGGGACGCCTGGGAGGCGCACACGAACGGCGAGACGCCCAAGGATTATCTCCAGCTCAAGCTTGATGATCCAAGCTGGCCTTGCCCCATCAGCGCCGCGCTCTTTCCGTCGGACGACGGTGATAAGGCGCAACTCGTCTGGAACCGCCGCTGACCGCGGCCTCGTATTGCCGGAAAGGAGGCAGGCGTCATGCCGCACAGCCACTCCGAACCGCCCTCGCATACGAAGTCACCAACGTCAACGGGAAGGGTTCAGCGCAGCTATCCCAGCGCGGAGTTGATCCAATACACCATCCGCGTCTGGGAGCCGCGCCTTGGCCGCAAACTCACTGAAGAGGATGCGCGCCAGATTCTCGAAAATGTCGTCGGCTTCTTTCGTGTGCTCCTGGATTGGGACCGCAAAGATCGCCAAACGCAACGCCGTTTGGATCACGAACAAGACTGATGTCGTTTGCGACGATGTTAAATCAAGGCCGTCGTGATTACTTGATGCGACAAAGTTCGAGAGTCGTCCAAGGAGGGGTCTGAGCAGTAATTGCGCAAACGAACCCTCTTACGATTGGGCCGATCGTGCGCTATCATTTCTGCGCAATGCGCGTTGGTGATGCGGAGCCGCCGGTCGTTGTGTACTTCCGCTAGGCAGTTTGTTCGCGACGATCCTGTTCTCTGCCTTTTTCATCAGCCGCCGATGAGTTCATCTGCTGCTAGCCGCAGTACGGTCGCAGGCGCTGCAGGGGAAGGGTGAGAGATATGCCAAGAAAGTCGGTCAACAAGCCCAGTGTTTCCAGCGATCCTACCAAGCGTGGTGTCCTCTACGCGCGTGTCTCTTCCAAGGAGCAGGAGCGCGAAGGCTTCTCGATACCCGCGCAGCTCAAACTCCTGCGCGATTACGCGGAAGCGCAAAACATCAAGGTCGTAGGTGAATATGTCGACGTGGAGACCGCCAAGCAGAGCGGCCGGGCGAATTTCGGCGAGATGATCCGCTTCCTGCGAAAACATCCGTCGGTCCGATCGCTGCTGGTCGAGAAGACGGATCGGCTCTATCGCAATTTGAAGGACTGGGTGACGGTCGACGACCTCGATGCCGAGGTGCATTTCGCCAAGGAAGGTGTGGTCCTGTCGCGCGATTCCCGCTCATCCGAAAAGTTCATGCACGGCATCAAGGTGCTGATGGCAAAGAACTACATCGACAATCTGTCTGAAGAGACCCGCAAGGGGATGCTCGAGAAAGCGGAGCAGGGGATTTGGCCGACTGTCGCCCCCTTCGGCTACAAGAACGTGCTCGGACCCGACGGGAAGAAGATCATCGTCGTCGATCCCGAAGTCGGCCCGATCATAACGCGGCTCTTCGACTGGTATGCGACCGGCCTCTATTCCCTGAAGGACGCATGCAAGCGCGCCCGCGAGGAAGGACTGGTTTATCGCAAAAGCCGCGTCCCGGTGCCCGCGAGCACGGTCCACAAGATTCTTCGGACGCGGCTCTATACCGGCACCTTCGAATGGCTAGGCGAGCGTTACAAAGGCACCCACCAGCCGCTGGTCTCTTATGAGCAATGGGATCAGGTGCAGGAAATTCTCGACGGCCGCCGAACCAACCGTCAGGGGCTGGAACGGAATTTCGCATTCTCCGGCCTGATCAAGTGTGGCCATTGCGGCTGTGCGCTGGTCGGGGAGATCAAGAAGGGCAAGTACGTCTATTATCATTGCACCGGCTTCAAGGGGAAATGCGGTGAACCCTATGTCCGCCAAGAGGTCCTCGAGGAGCAGTTTGCGTCCTACCTCGCCCGCCTGCGAATCACGCCCGAGACCTTCGAGTGGATTACCACGGCGCTGACCGAGAGTTGCTCGGACGAAAAGCGTGAGCACAGTGATGCTATCGCCCGCCTGCAGGCCGAATGGGATCGGCTGCAGAAGCGTGTCGACGCCATGTACGTCGATCGGCTGGACGGCAAGATCGAGGAAGATTTCTACCGGCGGATGCGCACCCAGTGGCGCGACGAGCAGGAACGCTGCGAGCGCGATATCGAGCGCCACCGGAACGCTGACGATTCATACATGGACCAGGGCATCCAGATCCTGCATCTAGGCCAAAATGCCCATCGGCTGTTCGCGACGCAGAGCGCTACGGACAAACGTAGACTGCTGAATTTCCTACTTTCGAACTGCACCTGGAAGGAAGGAACATTGAGCGCCGAATTCCAGCAACCTTTTGATATTTTGGCAGAAACCGTCCTCCAAGCTACCCGCCTCGAGGCGCTTGAAGGACCGGATTCGGCCAAAAAAGAGGTTTGGCTCCGCGGGTAGGATTCGAACCTACGGCCAATCGGTTAACAGCCGATTGCTCTACCACTGAGCTACCGCGGATCAGGGGTGGGGCATAACCACGCCTTCGCTAGCAGATAGCAAAGTGCGGCCGCCGGGGGAAGAGGCGGCGACCGGTCTGCGGCCCATTTGACGCGCGCCGGCCGAAAAACATCTCCCCCGCCGCGATCGGCGCTTGTCGCGACGCCGAAAAGCGACACATAGACGCAGATGCGTCACCTTGATCTTTTTGGCCGCAAGGTCCCTCTGCCCAAATCGCGACGGGCCCGCGTCGTGCTCGGCTCCGCCCTGTGCGTCGGTGGCGTGGTCGGCTTCCTGCCCGTGGTCGGGTTCTGGATGTTGCCGCTTGGCATCGCGGTGCTGTCGGTCGACAGTCCGCGTATGCAGCGGCTGAGCCATCGTGTCTCCAATTGGTTCAAAAGACGACGCCGCCGCAATGGCCGGCCTTTCGGCCGCCTGGCCGGACCGGAACGGGACGACGAAGCGCCCGCCGGTTGAGATCGCCGGCGTTCCTCTGCACCATGCGTGCGACAAGGGGAGAACGCCAATGACCGAAGCAGCCGCCGAACTGGACCGAAGCGTACCGCGTTACCCGGAATCGCTGGGCCAGGCGCCCGGCTGCGGCCGGCTGCGCGGCCGGCGCATCCTGATCGTCGGCGGCGGTCAGCGCGCCGCCGGCGACCCGGTCGAGGGTGAGCTCGCCCCCGGCATTCTTGCGGTGATCGGCAACGGGCGCGCCATGTCCCTTCTGTTCGCCCGCGAGGGCGCGACGGTTGCGGTCGCCGACCGCGAAAAGGCCAGCGCCGACGAGACCGTCGGCCTGATTGGCCAGGAACAGGGCCGCGCCTTCGCCATCGAGGCGAACGTCGCCCATCCGCCGCAGATCGAGCGCATGGTGGCCGACGCCCATGACCGCCTCGGCGGCCTCGACGGGCTGGTGCTGAACGTCGGGATCGGCGCGGGCATGAACCTGGAGGGCACCACCGCGGAATTGTGGGATCACGTGATGGCGGTGAACCTGCGCGCGCACATGCTGACCTGCAAGGCGGCCATGCCGCTGCTGGCGGACGGCGCGGCGATCGTGTTCATCTCGTCGATCGCGGCGCTGAAGCCGGCGACGCGCATGCCGGTCTACGACGCCTCCAAATCGGCGTTGCACGCGCTGTGCCGCCATGTCGCGCTGGAAGGCGAGCGGCGCCTGATCCGGGCCAATGTCGTCGCCCCTGGGCTGATGGACACGCCGCTCGGCCGCTCCGCCACGCGCGGGCGGCCCGGCCGGGCCAAGACCAACGTGCCGCTCGGCCGCCAGGGCACCGGCTGGGAGACCGCCTATTCCGCCCTGTTCCTGATGTCGAACGAATCGGCCTACGTCACCGGACAGGTGCTGTGCGTCGATGGCGGCCTGACCGGGGTGCGATAGGAATCGCCGTCTGAATTACCGGTTCAGCTCCCGCATCGCGCTGTCGAGGCCGCCGAGGGTCAGGGGATACATCCGGCTCGACAACATCTGCTGCATCATCTGGATGGTCGGCGTGTATTGCCAATGGCGCTCGGCCACCGGGTTGAGCCAGACGGCGTGCGGGTAGATGTCCATCACCCGCTGCATCCAGACGTCGCCGGCCTCTTCGTTCCAATGCTCGACGCTGCCGCCGGCATAGGTGATCTCGTACGGGCTCATGGTCGCGTCGCCGACGAAGATGACCTTGTAGTCGGACGGGTACTTGTGCAGCACGTCCCAGGTCGGCGTCTTGTCGACGTGGCGGCGGCGGTTGTCCTTCCACAGGCCCTCATACAGGCAGTTGTGGAAGTAGAAATATTCCATGTGCTTGAATTCTGTGCGCGCGGCCGAGAACAGCTCCTCGCAGACGCGGATATGCGCGTCCATCGAGCCGCCGATGTCGAAGAAGATCAGAACCTTGATCTTGTTGCGCCGCTCCGCGACCATCTTGATGTCAAGATAGCCCTTGTTCGCGGTCGAATGGATCGTGTCGGGCAGGTCGAGCTCAGTCTCTGCGCCTTCGCGCGCAAACTTGCGCAGGCGACGCAGCGCGATCTTGATGTTGCGGGTGCCGAGCTCGATCGAATCGTCGAGATTCTTGTATTCGCGCTTGTCCCAGACCTTGACCGCGCGGCCGTGGCGGTTCTGCTTCTGGCCGATGCGGACGCCTTCCGGGTTGTAGCCCTGGGCGCCGAAGGGCGAGGTGCCCTTGGTGCCGATCCACTTCTTGCCGCCCTCGTGGCGGCCTTTCTGCTCCTCGAGGCGCTTCTTCAGCTCCTCCATCAGCTTTTCCCAGCCGCCCAGCGCCTCGATCTCGGCCATCTCCTCGGGCGTCAGGAACTTCTCGCCCAGCGCGCGCAGCCACTCCTCGGGAATTTCGGTGACCTGGTCGTCGCCCAGGTTTTCCAGGCCCTTGAATACCTGGCCGAACACCCGGTCGAACTTGTCCAGGTTGCGCTCGTCCTTCACCAGGGCGGAGCGTGACAGGTAATAGAAATCCTGGACGTCGTAGAGGACGATGTGCTTCTGCATAGCCTCCAGCAGCGTCAGGTATTCCTTCAGCGTGACCGGCACCTTGGCCTTCTTCAGCTCCATGAAGAAGTCGAGGAACAGCGGCTTGCCGCCGGTGGGCGTCTGGCCTTCCAACATCTCCGCTCTTCCTCCTCCGCTTCCGGTCGAACGCCGGCGCGCGGCCGGCTTGGGTGCTTGTGCCTCGCGCGTCAGCTCCGCTCGCGCCGCGCCAGAAAGGCAAGGCGCTCGAACAGGTGCACGTCCTGCTCGTTCTTCAATAACGCGCCGTGCAGCGGCGGGATCAGCTTCTTCGGGTCTTTCTCGCGCAGCACGTCCGGCCCGATGTCGTCGGCCAGCAGCAGCTTGATCCAGTCGAGCAGCTCCGAGGTCGACGGCTTCTTCTTCAGGCCGGGCACCTCGCGGATGTCATAGAAGATGCGCAGCGCGTCGGCGACCAGGTCCTGCTTCAGGTTGGGAAAGTGCACGTCCACGATCTGGGTCATCGTGTCCTGATCGGGGAACTTGATGTAGTGGAAGAAGCAGCGGCGCAGGAAGGCGTCCGGCAACTCCTTCTCGTTGTTCGAGGTGATCATGACGATCGGCCGGTCGGCGGCCTTGATCGTCTCATTGGTCTCGTAGACGAAGAACTCCATGCGGTCGAGTTCCTGCAGCAGGTCGTTCGGGAACTCGATATCGGCCTTGTCGACCTCGTCGATCAGCAGGACCGGCCGGTTGCCCATCTCGAAGGCTTCCCACAGCTTGCCCTTCTTGATGTAGTTCCGGACGTCCTTGACCCGCTCGTCGCCGAGCTGCGAATCGCGCAGGCGCGTCACCGCGTCGTATTCGTACAGGCCCTGGTGCGCCTTGGTGGTCGACTTGATGTGCCATTCGATCAATGGGGTGCCCAGCGCGCCCGCTACCTCGTGCGCCAGCACGGTCTTGCCGGTTCCGGGCTCGCCCTTGATCAGGAGGGGCCGTTCCAGGGTGATCGCGGCGTTCACCGCGACCATGAGGTCCTCGGTCGCGACGTAGTTCTTCGTTCCTTCAAATCGCATCGTCTGGTCCGATCCTGTTCGCGGGGCTGCTAAGAACGCGGTTTCCGTAGGTTGCCGGACATTAGGGTGCCTAACAGCCTCAAATCAAGCATTCACGACGCCCGCCGGCGGCGGCAGGCTATGAAGCGATCGTTAACCAGGACCGGCTAACCTGCCGCCGGTCCGGAACCTTCGATCGTCCCGGACGCCACTAGTCGAGGCTTCCGGGCAGAACGCCAATGCCGCTGAAACTATCGTTGAAACCGGGAGAGCGCCTTGTGATCAACGGCGCCGTCCTTGCCAACGGCGAGCGGCGGACGACGCTGATCATCCAGAACAAGGCCAACATCCTGCGCGAGCGAGACATCCTCCAGCGGGACGAGGCGGACACGCCGGCCAAGCGGCTCTATTTCGCCGTGATGATGATGTATCTCGACCCGGAGAACGACCAGTCCTACTACCAGGACTTCGCGGAGCGCATGACCGAGTTCGTCGGCGCAGTCCGTGACGCCGACGCCCTGCGCGCCAGCGTCTCGGCCAACCGCTACGTCATGGCGCGGGACTATTATCGCGCCCTGGTGGCGTGCCGGGCGCTGCTCGACCACGAGCGGCGCGCCATGGCCGGGGCCTCGGCCGGTCCCTCCGGTGCATCGGCGCGCTGAAACGCGCGGACCGGCAAGAATTGCCGACCGGCATTCCCGACCTGGAAGAATTTGCCGCCCATCGCGGCCCGGCGTCCGGCGATCCGCGCCAAGCCGAAAACCAAGTCCCTGATTCCATTGTTGCTTCTGCGGTGACGGCGGGGCCGGGCGTGGCTGGCACATCTGTTGCTGCACGCATTGCGTCGATTCCCGCATTGCCTCGTGGGGACCGCCAGTCTGATCACGCCGAGCCGGAGCATCCGATGTTTCTCGAATCGTCCGATGTCACGCTGAAATGCGCCCAGGCCGTCGGGCGCGGGCTCGCGCCGTCGGACGACGGCGCCGGTGCCGTGCTGATGCGGGCGCGGGAAACCCGCGTCGACATCGCCGGCCTGCGCGCCGTGGTCCAGAGCCTGGAGCGCGCCGTGGGCGTCGCCGAGGCTGCGATCGCGGCCGGCGTGAACATCGAGGACGTTCTGCGGCGCATGCGGGCCCTGGCGCTGCAGGCAGCCGATCCGACGCTGCGCGCATCCGAGCGCGTAGCCCTCGACATGGCTTTCTCCGCGCTGATGGTCGAGGTGCCGGGCCTGATCGCGTCGGCCGAGCGTCATGACATCAACCTGCTGGCGAACGGCAACCCCGGCTTCGAGGCGCTGGTCGATGACCAGACCGGCGAATGCGTGCGAATCGCGGGCGAGGATTGTTCGCTGGGCGGCCCCAATGTGCTGCTTTCGGCGGAGAACAACCTGATCGACGCGCAGGCCGCCCGGATGGCCGGCGGCCTGGCCGGCCTGTCGCTGGCGAATATCGGGCGCGCGATGGCCCGGCTGATGCTGGGCGCGCGCAAGCTCGGCGCGCATGGAACCTTCGTCCGCCGTCTGGCCGACAGCCTGCGCGACAACCTGGGCGTCGGGGTCGATTCCGCGACCGATGATGGTCCTCGGCTGCGCGCGCTGGCCCAGGCGCAGCAGCGGCTCGATCGCCTTGAGGCGACCGGTGCCGCCGCCACCCTGCTTGCCTTGTTTCGATGAAGCCGGTTCGAGGAAAGACGATGATCTCGCCGGTTTCGCCGGTCTTCAGCATCGGGACGTCGCGCCGCGACGATCCGCTTCCGCCGCCGCAGACCGGTCGGGCCGTGACCGCCGCGAATTCGGGGCCTGACGCCGCGCCACACGCGCCCGCCGACCTGGTTGGGGCCTTCGAGGCGGCGCTGAACGCGGCGCTGCCGCAGCCGCTGCTGCCGCAGACCCGCCTGATCATCGAGGTCGATCCCGACACCCGCCGCTTTGTCTATAAGTCGATCGACGCCAGCAGCGGCGAGCTCGTGCGCCAGTGGCCGGCCGAGCAGATCCTCGGCATGATCAAGATCATGCGTAGTCTTTCCGGAATCGCTGTCGACGAAAAAGCATAATATAGAAATAATCGCACATCGTATCCCGCGTTCTATCGGAGCGCGGGATTTTTGTTTGGAATTTTACATACATCGTCTCTGAAAAATATTGCTGAATAGACTTAGTCTTCATCATTTGTTGACTTTTGCGACCTAGATTGACGCCGCGGTTCGAGTACGGACCGCTTCAACCCCATCCTTGTAAAGGAGAACGTTATGTCCAATTCCGTCGTCACCAATGTCAGCGCGATGGCTGCCGTCCGTACGTTGAGCAGCATTGCCACGGACATGCAGTCGACCCAGGCCCGCGTCGAAACGGGCCTCAAGGTGAACTCGGCCAGCGACAACCCGGCCGTGTTCGC
>JBDZUN010000315.1:0-3260 GCA_040255145.1 Hyphomicrobiales bacterium
GTGGAGAAGCCGGCGCCGACCACCGCCTCGGTGAACGCGACGTCGACGGCGTCGAGCGTCAGGAACAGCCCGGCCGACAGGAAGCTGAACACCGAGGCCAGGATCGCCGTCGCGAACAGGTTCCGCTGCCGGACGATCGCCAGCGCGGTCGCGACCAGGAAGGCGAGCAGGACGAAGTTTATCGCTCCGCTCATGCGCGCGGCTCCCGGCGGCCGGTCCCCGTCGCCGTGCGGTCCTCGTCCAGCAGCGGCCGCGCGCCGGCCGAATAGGCGGCGCTGGCGAGCGCGTGGGTGGCCGTCGGGCTGGTCAGCAGGAAGACGGCCAGGATGATCCCGAGCTTGACGGTCGCGAGGCTCAACCCCGCCTGCACGGCGAGGCCGGACAGGATCAGGATCGCGCCGCCGGTGTCGGTGACGCCGGCGGCGTGGAGCCGCGCATAGAAGTCCCGTAGCCGGATCAGGCCGGTGGCCCCCACGATCAAAAAGAAGCCGCCGCCGAGCAGCAGAAGCCAGCTTACGCCGTCGCGCAGCCATCCCAGCATCTCGGCGGTCATGACGGGTGCTCCGGTTCCACGTCACCGACGGGTTCGGTGCGCCGGTCGCCGAGCGAGCGGTAGGCGAAGAATTTCAGGACCGCGATGGTGCCGACGAAATTGATCAGCGCATAAGCGAGCGCGATGTCGAGGAAATCGACCCGCCCGTCGATGAAGCCGAGCAGCGCGATCAGCAGCACCGTCTTGGTGCCGAAGGCGTTGGCCGCCATCACCTGGTCGTACATGGTCGGCCCGGCGAACAGCCGGACCAGGGCGACGCCCATGGTGATCAGCACGGCCAGCGCGGCGGCGGCGAACATCATCCGGACACCTCCAGCGCGCGCACCCGGTCGTGCATGTCGCCGGTCTCCAGGCTGTCGGCCATTTCGCGCGTCAGCGCATGGACCAATATCCGGTCACGCTCCACCACCACCGAGACCGTGCCGGGGGTCAGGGTGATCGAGTTGGCGTAGATCACCTGGCCGAGGTCGCTGCGTTGCGTGCTGTCGAGCCACAGGAGGGTCGGCGTGCCGCGCCCACTCCGGCTCAGCACGATCCTGGTCACGTCGAGATTCGCCTTGGCGATCTCCTTGGCCAGCCACGGCCAATAGCGCAGTCCGCGCAACCGCAGCTGAAGCGGCACGCTCTCATGGTCGACCACCGCCATCCGGTGAGCGACGACCAGCGCGCCGCAGACGGAGAGAAAGCCGAGCCCGAGCATCAGCGGGTCGTAGTGGCCGGAAAGCAGCAGCCAGAGGACGCCGAGCGCGGCGCCAAGACTGAACGCATGCACC
Source organism: Hyphomicrobiales bacterium (assembly GCA_040255145.1). Taxonomy (GTDB): domain Bacteria; phylum Pseudomonadota; class Alphaproteobacteria; order JBDZUN01; family JBDZUN01; genus JBDZUN01. Next base: position 1,327 of record JBDZUN010000315.1, read on the forward strand.
ATATCGGAGACGCCATGGTGGGAGACCGGCGGCGCGGCCTCCGGGAACGATCCGATGGTCTTAGCCGCCCGGCACCGACTTGGCCAGTCTTTTGGGCCGCGAATGCTACGCGCGGCGCCGGGTCTTACCGTCGATCCTCCGTTCTCGCTTGTATGGGACGTACATCATGATAGCCTGATCTTGGGGCTGTTCCGTTTCGGGACTTGGGGAATGTCGGACGTTCATCAGCAAGAATTGATTTCACCCGCGGAAACGATCTTCGAGGTGGAAGGGGTCGTGAAGTGGTTCGACCCCGTCAAAGGCTATGGCTTCATCGTCGCCGGCGACGGTTCGGGCGATGTCCTGCTGCACCTGTCGTGTCTGCGCCAGGCCGGGCACGACCTGGTCTATGAGGGGGCCACGGTGCGGTGCGAGGCGGTGCGCCGCGCCAAAGGCATGCAGGCGCTGCGGCTGCTCGATCTCGACAACAGCACTGCAGTGCCGCCGCGCAACAATGCGGGCGTCGTGCCGGCGCGCCCCAGGCGGCCCATGGTCGCGCCGGGCGAGGACATGGCCGCCGCGGCGATCAAGTGGTTCAACCGCTCCAAGGGATACGGCTTCGTCACGCTGGGCGACGGCTCGCCGGACGTGTTCGTGCATATCGAGACGCTGCGCCGCGGCGGAATCGAGGACGCCGTGCCCGGCCAGCCAGTGCGCGCCCGAATCGCCGAGGGGCCGAAGGGCCTGCTGGTCGTCGAGATCATCCCCGCCTAGAGTCGTCGCTGGCGCGGCTGCGCCGTGCTTGGCCGGATGACAACAAAGGGTGCGATTCTGCCCGGCCATAAGCCGCGCCAGGGCATGTTGGATCGGTTCAAACCGGCAAACCGTCATTGCGAGCCCCCGGGTCCGGCCGAAGGCCGGCCCGAGGACAGGCTCCGCGAAGCAATCCACCTTTGCTGAACCTCAGCCTGGATTGCTTCGTCGCGCTTCGGCTTTCGCCTCGTCTTCTCGCAATGACGCCGTTTTCATTCAGGCTGGTGAGAGAACCGTGACCGCCACTATCTGGCGGGTTTCGCGGTTACTGTGTCCGGCCGGCGCTCAAGCCGCCGGCTCACAGGAAGTTCAGCAGCGAGACCTGGTTGATCTGGTCGACCATCTTGTAGAGCGCCTGCAGGCTGGTCTGGTCCTGGTTCAGCTTGGTGATCGCCGTCGCGGGGTCGGCGGCCTCCAGGTCGTCGAGCAGCGACTGCGCCGCCGACAGGGTGTTCTGCTGCTGGGTCTGCAGTGTCGCGATCTGCTGCTGGTGCGCGCCGTTGACCGCGCGCAGGTCGGTGATCTGTCCGACGGCGGACGACAGGGCGTTGACCTGCTGGGTCAGGAACGCCTTCTGCGTGTCGTCCAGCGCGCCGCCCAGCGGGCTCGATGCGTCATAGGCGCTGATCGCCTTCAGCGCACCCATCACGGCCTGGCCGGCGTCGCTCGCCAGGACGCCGGGCTGGATGGTCAGGCCGTCGGCCACCGTGACCGCCGGGATCGGGCCGTCGGCGGTGAAGAAGGAATCGAGCGGCTTGGCTGGGTCGGACAAATCGGCGAGCGAGGTCGCGCCGAACGGTTGCACATCGCTCTGGGCGCCGCCGAATAGATATTGTCCGGCATATTGGGCGTTGAGCGCCTGGGCCACCGTTCCGAACGTTCCCTGCAACGCCTGGCCGATGCCGCCGCCATTGCCGGAATTGATCGCCGTGCGCAGCGTGTCGATCAGGTTCGATACCGCATCGCCCGCCGTGCCGAGATTGCTGTCCTGCAAGGTCAGCCGCGCGCCGACCTGCTGCGTGATCTCGCCGTAGGCCGTCGCCCGCCGGACCAGCGAATGGGCGCTGAGCACCGTCGCGGCGTCGCGACCGAGCCCGGCATAGTCGTCCGCCTTGAAGCCGGTCGAGACCTGGCGCTGGTCG
>JBDZUN010000041.1:0-6273 GCA_040255145.1 Hyphomicrobiales bacterium
CATACAGATCCTCGACCTCCGCCTGCAGGGCGCGCGACTCCCAGTGATCCTCGGTCACGATGCGCGCAATGCTCGCCTTGAGCCGGTCCAGGCCGAGCGCCGCGCCTAACCGGAAATAAGCCTGCGCCGTCTCCGCGACCGGCCGACCGCTGCCTTGTGCCGCCTGCACGATATCGAAGGCCGAATCGAGTGGCCGGAGATTCGCCAGCGCCCGCGCCAGTTCGGGCGACAGGCCAAGTGCACCAAGTTCGGCGCGATATTCCGCCAGGGCCTCCGCAACGGCGCCGGTCATGACGTCGTCGATGCCCGCGGACAATTGCGCGATATCGGGGACGAAGATGTCCAATGCGGCGTCGAGCGCGATGGGGTGATGCAGGTTGCGCAACGCCCACAGCGTCTGTCGGTGCATGAAATCCCGCAGATCGGCATAGAGCGACAGCATGGGCTCCGCCGGGAGGCGCAGGTCGTGGCGGTCGAGCCCGTCCCACAATTCGGGCATGCGGAAGGCGGCGCGGGTCAGCGCATAGGCCCGCGCCACGTCGCCCGCCTCGGCGCCGCTTTCCTCGCACAAGCGGGTGACGAAGGCGATGCCGCAGCGGTTGACGATCTCGTTGGCCAGCACTGTTGCGACGATCTCGCGGTGCAGCGGATGCCGGCTGGCAAGGTCAGGAAACCCCTCGTGAAGGCGCTGCGGGAAATAGGCTTCGAGGTCGGGCAGGAAGTGGGGCTCGTCCGGCACCGTGTCCTGGATGAGCGCGTCGTTGAGCGCGAGCTTGGCATAGGACAGCAGGATCGCGATCTCCGGCCGGGTCAGGCCGTCGCCGGCGGTCGCACGCCGGGATAGTTCCTCCTCGCCCGGAAGATATTCGACCGCGCGGTCGAGGCGGCCCTCGCGTTCCAGCGCACGCATGGTCGCGACGAGCCAGTCGCGTCCGTCGTGCCCGCCCCGATGCTCCAGCGAGATCGCGCGGCTCTGCAGGACGTTGTCGCGCAATACCAGCGCGGCGACATCGTCCGTCATGTCCGTCAGTAGGGTGTTGCGCGTCTCCAGCGTGAGCCGCTCATCCTCGACGGCCGGGCGCAGCGCGATCTTGATGTTGACTTCGTGATCGGAGCAATCGCCGCCGGCCGCATTGTCGATTGCGTCCATGTTGATCCGTCCGCCGCCGGCGGCATATTCGATACGTCCGCGCTGGGTGCAGGCGAGGTTCGCGCCTTCGCCGACCACACGGGCGCGCAATTGCCGGCCATCGACGCGCACGCCGTCATTGGCGCGGTCGCCGGCCTCGGCGTGGCTTTCGTCCGCCGCCTTGACGTAGGTGCCGATGCCGCCGAACCATAGCAGGTCGACGCCGGCCGTCAGCAGCGCCTTGATCAAATCGGTGGGCGCTGCGTGATCGGCGTCCATGCCGGTAAGCCGCCGGACTTCCGGCGACAGCGGGACCGCTTTCGCGGTGCGCGGAAACACGCCGCCGCCCTGGGAGATCAAAGCGGTGTCATAGTCGCCCCAGGAGGAGCGGGGTAGGTTGAACAGCCGCCGCCGCTCAGCGAAGCTCGTCGTGGGGTTTGGATCGGGGTCGATGAAAATGTGGCGGTGGTCGAAAGCCGCGACCAGGCGGATGCATTCCGACCGCAGCATGCCATTGCCGAACACGTCGCCCGACATGTCGCCGACGCCGACGACGCGGAACGGCTCGGATTGGGTGTCGAGGTCCATCTCGTAGAAATGACGCTTGACCGATTCCCATGCGCCGCGCGCAGTGATGCCCATCGCCTTGTGGTCGTAACCGGCGGAGCCGCCGGAGGCGAAGGCGTCGCCGAGCCAGTAGCCGTGCTCCTCGGCAATGCCGTTGGCGATGTCCGAAAATGTAGCGGTGCCCTTGTCGGCGGCGACCACCAGATAGGGGTCGTCGCCGTCGTGACGGACCACATCCTTCGGCGGGATCGGCACGCCCTTTTCGATCGTGTCGGTCAGGTCGAGCAGCGCGTCCATGAACAGGCGATAGCAGGCGACCGCTTCCGCCTGCATCGCATCGCGCGATTCGCCGGCGGGCAGGCGCTTGGGTACAAAGCCGCCCTTGGCGCCGACTGGCACGATGACGGCGTTCTTGACCTGCTGGGCCTTCATCAACGCCAGGATTTCGGTGCGGAAATCCTCGCGCCGGTCGGACCAGCGGATGCCGCCGCGCGCGACCCGGCCGCCGCGCAGGTGGATGGCCTCGAAGCGCGGCGAATAAACAAAGATCTCGAACATCGGCCGCGGCGCGGGCAGGCCGTCGACCCGACGGCTGTCCAGCTTGAAGGACAGCGTCGGCTGCAGCCCGCCGTCTTCCGCTGGCTGATAGAAGTTCGTGCGCAGCATGGCGCCGATCAGGTTGACGTAGCGGCGCAGGATGCGGTCTTCGTCCAGGCTGGAGACGGTGTCGATCTGCGCCTCGATCCGCGCAACGATCTCCTGGGCGTGTGCGTCGCGCGCCTCCATGGGTTCGTCCGTTGCCGGATCGAATCGTGTGTGGAACAGCGCGACCAGTCCCTGCGCGGTGTCGGGATGCGCGGCCAGGGTGTCTTCGAGATAGGCCTGGCTGAACGATACGCCCGCCTGGCGCAGGTATTTGGCGCAGGCGCGCAGCAGCACCACGTCGCGCCAGCCGAGGCCGGCCCGCACTACCAGGCGGTTGAAGCCGTCGTTTTCGGCGTCGCCGCTCCAGACGCGCGCGAAGGCTTGCGCAAAGGGTCGTGCGATGCCGTCGACATCGACCGGGTGCCCGGCCGCGTCCGCCAGCACGAATTCGTGCACCGATACGTCGTCGGCGTCGCCGCGGCTGACTGAGAAGGGCCGCTCTTCCAGCACGCGGAAACCGAGATTCTCCAGCACCGGCAGGCAGTCGCTCAGCGGGACCAGCGGCCCCAGGCGGTACAGCTTGAACCGGACGATGTTCGCGTCGTCGCCCGGATCGCGGCCCAGGCGGAAACCGAGCGGATCGTCGGCGGTCAGAGGCTCGATATGTCCGATATCTTCGACCGCGTCGGCCGGTGTGAATACCTCGCGGTAGGACGCGGAAAACCCGCCGGCATAGCTGCGGAACAGCGCCTTCCCCTCGTCGTCGGCGTGCGCCGCGGCCAGCGCGTCGGCCAAGTCGTCGTCCCAGGTTCGCGCCGCCAGTCGTGCTTCCGCCTGGAGCGCGTCGAAATCGACGTCGCGCAGGTGGTTCGGGTCGGTACGGACGAAAAGATGGAGGCGGGCGAGCGGCGATTCCCCCATCGCGGTCGAGATCACCGTAGCCGGGCCACCGAGTGCGGCTTCCAGCATCTCGCCGATGCGGATGCGCAGCGCAGTCTCGAACCGTTCGCGTGGAATGTAGGCGAGCACTGACAGAAAGCGGCCGAACGGGTCGCGGCGGAAGAACAGCTTGACGGCCGGCCGCGTCTCGAGCCGCAGAATGCCGACCGCGATGTCGTACAGCTCCGACGGGTCGAGCTGGAACAACTCGTCGCGCGGGAACATCTCCAGGATGTTGGCCAGCGCCTTGCCGTCGTGGCTGTTGGCGGCAAACCCGGCGCGTTCCACCACCTGGCGCACCTTGCGCCGGATCAACGGAATCTGCCGCGCGCTGCGATGATAGGCCGACGACGTGAACAGCCCGATGATGCGCCGCTCGCCGGCGACGCGCCCATCCGGCCCAAACGTCTTGACCCCGATATGGTCCATGTGCGTCGTGCGGTGCACGGTCGAGCGCACGCTGCTCTTAGTGACGATCAGGGCCTCGGGCCTGAGGACCAGCGGCGCGATCTCCGCTGGCAGGCGGACCGAGCCGGACGCATCGCGCAGGAAGCGGCGGTCGGGGTCGCGCAAAACGCCGAGGCCGGAGGCCGGCAGCATCGCCAGCGCCAGTCCTTCGGCATCCTCGACCAGCTTGTACTCCCGATAGCCGAGCAACGTGAAATTGTCGTCGGCCAGCCAGTTCAGGAACGCGACCGCCTCATCACGCTCGGCATCGGGAATCGGCAGGTCGGCGACGCTCAGATATTCGGCGGCGCTGCCCACCTTGGCGCGCATCAGCTCCCAGTCGTCGACGGCGGCGCGCACGTCGGCCAGCACCGCGGTGAGGTGCTCTGCCAACTCGGCAAGGGCCGCGTCGTCGCGCTGCTCGTCGATCTCGATGTGGATGAAGGATTCCTTGAGCACCGTGTCACCGGGGGCGTCTTCCTCGGCCAGGCCGAGCCAGTTGCCCGAAGCGTCGCGGCGCACGCGCAGGATCGGATGCACCACTTCGTGGACGCCGATGCCCATTGACGCCAGGGCCGAGGTGGTCGAATCGAGCAGGAACGGCATGTCGTCGGTGACGATCTCGACGACGCTGCACGGCGCGCGCCAGCCGTCGGTGTCCTGGCGCGGGGTAAAGACGCGCAGCCGGGTTTCGTTGAGCTCGCGCTGCGCGCCGAGACTCAGGTGGTTCCGCGCGATGCGCGCCAGTGTCTCACGTGGCCGTCCGGCCAGGTCGTCGGGCCCGGTCAGCAGGTAATAGCGGCGGACGAAATGCTCGGCATCGGGCGGGCCCCCCGTCTCGCCGTCGTCTGAAACTCCGTTCAGGGACGGGGTTCGCACGTCGTCAGGCATGGCTCCTCCGATTGCGGCGGCGCACCGGCGGGCGATCGCCGCGTCAAGCCGCGCGGCTGCCGTTTCCCGCGCCGAAATCCGCCGCGGTCAGCAGCGAACGCAGAATAAGGCCGTGACGTGATAGATTCGTTTCCGCGCCCTCGCGCCGGTCGACCACGGTGAGCACCGCGCGCACGGTGCCGCCGGCGGCGCGCACGGCCTCGGCCGCTTCAAGCGCCGAACCGCCGGTCGTGGTCACGTCTTCCAGGACAACGGCGTTGCGGCCCTGCAGCGTCACGCCCGGCGCCAGGCCCTCGATCCTCTGGCGCGTCCCATGATCCTTGACCTGCTTGCGCACGAAGAAGGCGGGGACCGGCCGCCCGGTCAGGTGGCTCGCCTGGGCGATGCAGGCGACTAGCGGCACGGCGCCGAGCTCGAGCCCGCCGACGAATTCAGCGCCTTCCTCGCGCAGCACGTCGAGCATCAGCGACGCGATCAGCGCCGATCCCTCGGGGTCCAGCATGGTCGGCTTCATATTGAAGTAGAACGTGCTGGAGCGGCCGGACGCCAGCGTCACAGCGTCGCCGGTGCTGAACGATTTCTCGCGAATGATGGCGATCAGGCGGGCGCGGTCCGACGCGCGCGGGGAAGACGACATACGTTGCTCCGGCTGTTCGCGCGCCACGCTAACTGCGCCGGCCCACGGGGGCAATGACGGGCTCTCGGCTGGCACCCAGCACCCGCATTGTCCAGGGGCCGGGCGGCGCGTCGGCCGCCTTCGGCAGGTCGTTGGTGTCGAGCCTGGGCAGTAGCAGCGGGTCGTCGCCGTCCTCCCCGAGGTCGGCGAGGTCGGTTCGCGTGGTCAGCCCGGCGGCACAGTCGTGGCGCCGCAGTACCTCCAGCAAGCCGGGATCGTGCGCCCCGTGGGGATAGCACATGATCCAGTCGCGGGTCGGCGCCCCGATCCGGCGCATGAAATCGAGCGCGCGGCGGATTTCATCGTCCTGTTGCGCGGCGTCCAACTGGTCCATCCAATAATGGTCGTAGCCGTGCGGGCCGATATACATGCCGCAGCGCGCCATCGTGCGCAGCTGGTCGAGCGAGGCGTACAGCTCCGCCGCGAAGGCCGACTCGTCGGCCGAGACGTGGGTGTGGAACAGGTCGTCGGCCAGTTCCGCGCGCAAGGCTTCCGGCAGGCCCTTTTGCAGCATGCGCTTGACGAAGACGACCTCCGGCGGGTCGTAGCGCGAGGCCTTGGCGTAGGCCTGCCAATAATCGTCGGGCGTCTGCAATCCGAATTCGGATCGGCGTGCCGCGGCTGCGGTCAGGATCGCATCGGCCAGTTGCCGCGTGTCCGGCTGCGCCGCCAGGATGAAATGGATCTTGTTCACGTCCAGCACCCGTCCCTCCAGCACCGGGCGCGCCGGCGGGAAGAACAGGCCCTGGATGCCACGTTCGTGCAGGATCGGGAACGCCGCCTGGTAATGGTCGGCATAGCCGTCGTCGAACGTCAGCAGGGCGGCGTTCGGCGGCAAGGCCGCGGCCGGGTCGCGTAGGGCGGCGGCCAGTTCGGCCGCCCCGACGAAACGGTAATGCCGCGACAGGAAATCGAGCTGCCCGCGGAAGCCTTCGACCGTCAGGCCCTTGATCGCCGGATAGCGCGTGCGCGGCAGGTC
>JBDZUN010000041.1:6283-17510 GCA_040255145.1 Hyphomicrobiales bacterium
GCGCGCCGGCGACAAGACGCCATCACCCCGGTCGATCACCCCGGCGCCGACGACCGCCAGCGTGCGCGGCAGGTCGCGCACATAGTGGTACATGACGATGGTCAGCCGGCTCATGGCTTGCGCAGATCGAGCACGAAACTGGACGAGGACGGGACCAGCCGGTGGTCTTCCGGCGCGGCCTGATGGACGGATTCGGCCAGATCGGCGTGCCAGTCTGGGTGCTCGGCGCCGACCGCGACCGGCAGGCCGTGGTAGTGGACCGGAAACAGCGTTGTGGCGATCAGCCCTGCGGCCCGGCCGCGGCGGACCAACTCGGCCGGCGTGTACTGATAGCGCACGCTGACCCCGATGCCGGTGCGCGGATGCCTGGTCGGCTGCGGCAGGTCGCGCGACAGGCCGTCCGCGGTGTCGACGAACGTGGTGAAATCCGCGGCCTGTGACAGGGCCGTGGCCTCGGCGCATAGCGCCTCGCAGACGCCCAGCGACTGTTCCATGGCAGTGTAGTCGTTGAACGAGACGAGGTTGAACAGCCGGTTGCGCGAGCCGAGCACCAGCGCGCCGCCCGGCCGAAGCCAGCCTGTTGCCGTCGCGATCAGCCGGTCGAGTTCCGACGGCGAGATATATTCGATCAGGCCGAGGCCGCTGATTAGGTCGACGCTTTCCGGCGGCGCGTCGTGGTCGAACAGCGATCCGCACCGGAACCGCGCATTGGCGACCCCGTGCCGCGCCTTCTTCTCCTCGCACTTGGCGATCATTTCAGGGGCGAAGTCGATGCCGACGCTGTCGACGCCCGCCTGTGCGAGGTCGATGACCAGTTCACCGGTGCCGCAGCCGAGGTCGAGCGCGACGCGGCATTGCGGCAAATCGCCCCGAACGCGCAACACCGCGCCATTGCGCTGAGCGATGACGTTGACCTTCGCTGCTCGGCCCTCGGCCTTCTCGCGCCATTGCGTGGCGAAGCCGCTGAAGAAGCGGAACGTCTCGCCCTGCTGGTCGGCCATGGCAACTCCCGAAAAGCCCAAGCGACGGTGGCACAGCAGTATCAAGTCGGGCCGGCATCGACAACGGTTTGCGCGGTGTTTGCGGTGCCACGTTGAGGCGGACGGGCAATTCGGTTAGACAGCCTACCAACAGAGGAATTGCGGACGGAGGGCGCGCACATGGTCGGCATCACGGCGTATGGGGGCTATGTGCCCCGGCTGCGGCTCAACCGGAAGGCGGTTGCGGACGCCCACGCCTGGATCAATCCCGGTTTGAAGGGCATGGCGCGCGGCACCCGGTCCATGGCCAATTGGGACGAGGACTGCGTCACCATGGCGGTCGAGGCGGCGCGCGACTGCATGAACGGCGCCGATCGCGCCGCCGTGGGTGGCTTGTACTTCGCTTCCACGACCATGCCGTTCGCCGACCGGCAGAATTCCGGCATCGTCGCCACCGCGCTCAGCCTGTCGGAAGACGGCGCCGCCGCCGACATCGCCAATTCCCAGCGCGCCGGCACCACCGCGCTGATTCAGGGCCTTAACGCCGTTGCGGCGGGCCAGGGCGGCGGCCAGGTGCTGGTGGTGGCCAGCGACCATCGCCGCGCCCGGGCGGCCAGCGCGCTGGAGATGCAGTCGGGCGACGGCGCGGCGGCGCTGCTGCTCGGCGCCGACGACGGCGTCGCCCGCTTCCTCGGCGCGCATTCGGTGACGCTCGACTTCGTCGACCATTTCCGGGGCGAGGGCGAGGATTTCGACTACGGCTGGGAAGAACGCTGGATTCGCGACGAGGGCTTCGCCCGGATCGTCCCCCGCGCGGTTAAGGCGTTGCTGGAGAAATCCGGCAAAACCGCTGACCAGATCACGCATTTCGTGATGCCGTGTACATTCGCCGGCATGCCCCAGACGGTCGCCAAGGCGGTCGGCATCGCGCCCGAGAAGGCGCGCGACACGTTGGTCGCCAACATGGGCGAGGCGGGCGCGGCCCACGCGCTGGTCATGCTGGTCGACACGCTCCAGGACGCGAAGCCGGGCGACATGATCCTGGTCGCGGCGTTCGGCCAGGGCTGCGACGTGCTGCTGTTCGAGGCGACCGCCGCCCTGCCCGAGCTGAGCGGCCGCCAGGGCATTAAGGGCGCGCTGAAGCGGGGCCGGGAAGAGACCAACTATATGAAGTACCTGGTCTTCAACCGTCTGATCGACTGGGAAAAGGGCATGCGGGGCGAGCGCGACAACAAGACCGCGCTGACCACGCTCTACCGCAAGCGCGACATGATCACCGGCCTGGTCGGCGGCCAGTGCCGCCAGTGCGGCACCGCGCAGTTCCCGCGCACGCGCATCTGCGTCAACCCGAACTGCAAGGCGGTGGACACTCAGGATCCCTACAATTTCGCCGACAAGAAGGCGACGATCTTGTCGTGGTCGGCCGATTACCTCACCTATACGGTGGACCCGCCCCAGCATTTCGGCATGGTGACCTTCGAGGAAGGCGGTCGTTTCATGGCCGATTTCACCGATGTCGATCCGGGCGATGTCGAATCCGGGATGGAGATGCGCATGATGTTCCGGATCAAGGACTTTGACGAACGGCGCGGCTTCCGGCGATATTTCTGGAAGGCGGCGCCGGCCGCGCCCAAGACGGCCGGCGCGTAGGCCGGGAACCTTCAGGAGGACGGGACGATGGCGACAGGCATTCGCGACAAGGTTGCGGTTCTCGGCATGGGCTGCTCGAAGTTCGGCGAGCGTTGGGAGGCCGGGCCCGAGGAACTGATGGTCGAGGCCTATCTCGAGGCGATGGAAGACGCCGGCGTCGAGACCAGCCAGATCGAAGCGGCCTGGTTTTCGACCCACATCGACGAGGTCGGCACCGGCAAGGGCGGCACGCCGCTCTCGACCACGTTGCGGCTGCCTAACATCGCGGTGACCCGGGTCGAGAATTTCTGCGCCAGCGGTTCCGAGGCATTTCGGGGCGCCTGCTACGCCGTGGCCGCCGGCGCCTGCGACATCGCGCTGGCCATGGGCGTCGAGAAGCTGAAGGACACCGGCTATGGCGGCCTGCCGACCGCGCAGCCCGGCACGCTCTATCCGCTGTGGGGCGCCGACGGCTCGGCGCCGGGCAATTTCGCCCAGCTCGCCTCGGCCTATCGCGCCAAGCACGGTGTCGACAAAGACGACCTGAAGCGCGCCATCGCGCACGTCTCGGTCAAGAGCCACAAGAACGGCGCCAAGAATCCTAAGGCGCATCTGCGCAAGGAAGTCACCGAGGACCAGGTGATGAACGCGCCGATGATCGCCGAGCCGCTCGGCCTGTTCGACTGCTGCGGCGTGTCGGACGGTGCGGCCTGCGCCATCGTGACGACGCCGGAAATCGCCAAGGCGATGGGCAAGCACGACATCATCACGGTCAAGGCGCTGCAGCTTGCTTTGTCGAACGGCCTGGAATCCGCTCACAATTCGTGGGACGGCTCCTACTTCCACACCGCGCGCATCGCGGCCAAGCGGGCCTACGAAGAGGCCGCCATCAAGGATCCGCGCAAGGAAGTGTCGATGATGGAGGTGCACGACTGTTTCTCCATCACCGAGCTGGTGACGATGGAAGACCTGTTCATCTCTCCCGAAGGCGGCGCGGTGAAGGACGTGATGGACGGCTTCTACGATTCCGATGGCGGCGTACCCTGCCAGATCGACGGCGGGCTGAAGTGCTTCGGCCACCCGATCGGCGCGTCCGGCTTGCGCATGCTTTACGAAATGTACCTGCAATTGCAGGGCCGGGCCGGCGAACGTCAGCTCGCCGATCCGCGCATCGGGCTGACGCACAATCTCGGCGGCTCGCCGTCGTCCAACGTGTGCAGCGTCTGCATCATCGGCGCGTACCAGTAAGTCGTCACCGCTTCCCACCCCCCTGCCTCCGGGTGAGGGGGGCGGGGGAGGTCTGCCCATGGATCTGGCCAGGATCGGCTTCGTCGGCGTCGGGCGCATGGGCGGACCCATGGCCGGGCGGCTGCTGGAAGCGGGCTTCAAGGTCACGGCCTTCGATGCAAGCGCCCAGGCGCTGAAGGCCATCGCCGCCAAGGGCGCCGATGTCGCCGCATCGGCAGCCGAGGTCGCGTCGGCCGCCGAGGTCGTGCTGGTCAGCCTGCCGCGTCCCGACATCGTGCGCGCCGTCGCACTCGACCCCGGCGGGATCGCGGACGGCACCCGCCGCACGGTGTTCGTCGACCTGTCGACCACCGGCCCGCAAACGGCAAAGGCCGTCGCCGCGGCGCTGGCCGAACGCGGGGTCACGGCGATCGATTCCCCGGTCAGCGGCGGCGTCGCCGGCGCGGTCGCCGGCACACTGGCGGTGATGACCTCCGGCCCGCGCGAGGTCTGCGATGGGCTCCGGCCGGTGCTCGAAGTCATCGGCAAGGTGTTTTACGTCGGTGCCGAGCCGGGCATGGGCCAGATGATGAAGCTGGTCAACAACCTGCTGTCGGCCACCGCCATCGCCGCGACGTCGGAGGCCATGGTGCTCGGCGTCAAGGCCGGACTCGACCCAACTACCATGCTCGACGTGATCAACGCCGGCAGCGGCCGCAACACGGCGAGCATGGACAAATTCCCACGCTCCGTCCTGCCGCGCACCTTCAAGCACGGCTTCGCGATGGACCTGATGTACAAGGACGTTGCGCTGTGCGTGGCCGAGGCCGACACGCTGAAGGTGCCGATGTGGGTCGGCGGCGCGGTCAAGCAGATATGGCTGAACGCCCTGGCCGAGGGTGGCCCGGACCAGGACTTCACCGAGCTAGTCAAGCTGGTCGAGGGCTGGGCCGGCGTGACCGTCGGCGGCAACCGGGAAGGGGCGTAAGCCATGTCCGGCGGCGAGACCTACACGATCCACGCCGTCCGCTATGCCTGGCGCGAGGGGCGGCGGTCGGAGAACTTCCTGGGCGGCGACGAGCATGACGGGCCGATGCCGCTCGACTATTTCGTCTGGGTCCTGCGCAGCAACGCGCGCACGATCCTGGTCGACACCGGCTTCAGCGCGGACGCGGCGCGCAAACGCGGCCGCACCTATCTGCGTTCTCCGAAGGCGGGGCTGAAGCTGCTCGGCGTCGCGGCCGAAGACCTGCGCGACGTGGTCATCACGCATATGCATTGGGACCACGCCGGCACCCTGGCCGATTTCCCCAATGCGCGCTTCCACCTGCAGGACCGGGAGATGGGCTTCGCCACCAGCCGGTACATGGGCCATGCGCCGATGCGCCTCGCCTTCGATGTCGAGGACGTGGTCGAGATGGTGCGGCTGGCCTATGCCGAGCGTGTCGCGTTCCACAACGGCGACGACGAGATCGCGCCGAATGTCAGCTTGCATCGCATCGGCGGCCACACCGACGGGCTGCAATGCGTGCGGGTGTGGGCCGAGCGCGGCTGGGTCGTGCTGGCCTCCGACGCCTCGCACTTCTATGCCAACATGAATGAGGTGCGCCCGTTTCCGATCGTGTTCCATGTCGGTGACATGGTCGAGGGCTACGCCACCATGCGCCGGCTGGCGGAATCGCCGGACCATGTCATTCCGGGTCATGATCCGCTGGTGATGCAGTTCTATCGCGCCGACGACCCCGCGCTGGACGGAATCGCCATCCGGCTCGACCGCGCGCCGCTTCCGGTGCCCGAGCCGGCTTGAGAAACCGTTTCCCGCGGCGGCGCGGCCGGCTAGACTGCCCATCAAAGCATAAGGAAACGGGGAGGCGACGGTGGATTACGTCAGCGTCGAACAGGCGCGCGCGATGCCGGGCCTGCGGCTTATCCTGCACGGCGGCGTGCCGGCGCCATGGAGCGAGGCGGCCAAGAGCGTCCTGAAGGTGAAGGGGGTGGAGTTTACCCCGGTCCTGTGCGACGCGCTGGGCGACAAGGCGGCGCAGAAGGCCTGGACCGGGCATGAGAACGCGCCGGTCGCGATCTATGAGGACGAACCGCCGCGCGCCGGCTGGGCTGAGATCCTGATGCTGGCCGAGCGCCTGAAGCCTGAGCCGGCCCTGGTGCCGGGCGATCCGGCGGCCCGCGCGGACGTGATGGGGCTTTCCACCCTGATCTGCGGCGAACAGGGCTTCGGCTGGACGCGCCGGCTGGTGATGCTGCGCGACATCGCGGCCAAGGGTGACGCGGCGTCGGGCGGCGAGAAGGCAATCTTCAAGCTGATCGACAAATACGGCTATTCGGGCACGGAATCCGACACCGCCGCCGCCCGCACCGCCGCCATCGTCGGCCATCTGGCGGCGCGGCTGCATGCCCAGAAAGCCCGCGGCAGCGACTATCTGGTCGGCGACGGCGTCACGGCGGCCGATGTCTACTGGGCATGCTTCGTCGGCCTGCTCGACCCGCTGCCCGAGGCGGTCAACCCGATGCCGGGCCTGTTCCGCATGTTCTACACCAACACTGATCCGGTCATTGGCGCCGCGCTGGACCCGATCCTGCTCGCCCATCGCGACATGGTCTACGAGCGGCATATCGGCCTGCCGCTGGATTTCTGACGGCGGCGAGCGGGGAACGGACGGGAGGCGATCATGGATTATCTGAACGTCGCGGAAGCGCGCGGCCGCCCAGGGCTCAAGCTGGTGCTGACCGCCGGGGTGCCCGGCCCGTGGGGTGAATCGGCCAAGGCGGTGTTGAAGGCGAAGGGGCTCGACTACCTGCCGGTGCGTCAGGTTCTGGGCGAGGACAATCAGGAGCTGGTCGAATGGACCGGCCATCGCAACGCGCCGGTCGTGGTGCACGACGGCGAGCTGCCGCGCACCGGATGGCTCGAAATCCTGATGCTGGCTGAGCGGCTCAAGCCCGAACACCCCCTGGTGCCGGAAGATCTGGCGGCGCGGGTGGATATGCTGGGCGCCTGCCATCTGATCTGCGGCGAGCGGGGGCTTGGCTGGAACCGGCGGCTGATGATGGCGCGCGACCTGGTGCCGAGCGGTCCGCCGAGCGAGGCGGAGCCGGCGATCGTCCGTCTGCTGCGCAGCTACGGCTATACGCCGGCCGAAGGTGCGGCGGCGGCCGGTCGCGTCGCCGGCGTGCTGGGCCATCTGGCCGACCGGCTGCACGCCCAGGAAAAGCGAGGCAGTTCCTATTTCATCGGCGACGACCTGACCGCGCTCGACCTGTACTGGGCGTGCTTCTCGGCCCTGCTCGACCCGCTGCCGGCAGAGGTCAACCCGATGTCGGACGCCGTGCGCAACCTGTACCGGCCGCAGGACGCGGTGGTGCGCGACGCCGTCGATCCGATCCTGATCCGGCACCGCGACATGGTCTATCAGCGCCATATCGGCCTGCCGTTGGATTATTGAGGGGGATGCCGCGATGGACCGCGCCACGATCGAAGCGGAGGTGATGGCCGTCTATGACCGCTACCTGGACTCGTTCAATCGCAGCGACATGGCCGGCATCGCGGCGACGATCCAGTTCCCGTTGACCCATATCGGCAACGGCAAGGCCCGGTCCTACGATTCCTATCCGTTCGATCCCGCCAAGCTTCGCGCGGAGAAGCAGTGGCACACCACGATCAATGCCCGGCATGAGGTTGTCGCCGCTTCGCCGGACAAGGCCCATCTGATCCTGCATTCGGCCGACCGGGTGCGCGCGGACGGCTCGCTGATCGAACGCGTCTCCGCCTTCTATGCCTTCATCAGGACGCCCGACGGCTGGAAGATCTTCGCGATCTCGGACGTCGCGAATCCGGAGTGAAGCGGTCGTTGCACGGCGTGAATGCGTCGAATCCGCCCAGGTTGAGGCTCAGCAACGATGGATTACCCGGCTCTGCTCGCGACGACAGCGCGGATGAAGGCGGGCATCCGCTCCTGTAGGCCCGATAGGGACGTGCAGGGCGTTGCATGACCAATCCGTCCGGCGAAGGAGAAACGATCCCCCAGCCGCGGCCGAAACCGTTGATCGGCAACGCGGCCGACGTGGAGCCGATCGCCGTCCTTCAGTCGATGCTGGAACTGGCCAGGGAATATGGCCCGATCTATCGCCTCCAATTTCCCGGCCAGTCGCTGATCGCGCTCAGCTCCCACACGCTCGCCGCCGAGGTCTGCGACGAGACGCGCTTCCATAAGGCGGTACACGGACCGTTACGGCAATTGCGGCCGCTGGTGGGCGACGGTCTGTTCACCGCCTATGACGAGGAGCCGAACTGGGGCAAGGCGCACCGCCTGCTGATGCCGGCCTTCGGGCCGGCGGCGATGCGCGACTATTTCGACGACATGCTCGAAATGGCCGACCAGATGCTGACCAAATGGCGGCGTTTCGGCCCCGAGGCGGTGTTGGACGTGCCGGATAACATGACCCGGCTGACCCTCGACACCATCGCGCTGTCGGGCTTTGCCTATCGCTTCAACTCGTTCTACCGGGACGAACTGCACCCGTTCGTCGAGGCGATGGTCGGCGCCTTGCGCGAGGCGGGCGCGCGCGGCCGCCGGCTCGCCCTGCAGAACCGGCTGATGCGCGGTACGCGGAAGCGGTTCGAGGCCGATACCGGCTTCATGCATTCGGTCACCGACGCGCTGATCGCGGCGCGCCGCGCGATGGACCCGGTGGGGGCGCCTCGCGACCTGCTCGGCCTGATGCTGTCGGCCCGGGACCCGGTGACGGGCGAGGGGCTGGACGACGAGAATATCCGTTATCAGCTCGTCACCTTCCTGATCGCCGGGCACGAGACGACCAGCGGCCTGTTGTCCTTCGCGATCTATCTGCTGCTGAGCAACCCGGATGTGCTGGCGCGGGCGCGCGATGAGGTGGACGGTGTCTTCGGCGCCGAGACGCCGCGGTTCGAGCACATGGCGCGCCTCGTCTATATCGACCAGGTGCTGCGCGAGACGCTGCGCCTCTATCCGACCGCGCCGGCCTTCGGTGTATGGGCGCGGCAGCCGACGATGATCGGCGGACGCTGGCCGGTGCCGGCCAATGAAACGCTGCTGGTGCTGCTGCCCGCGCTGCATCGCGACCCGGCGGTGTGGGCGGACCCGGAGCGATTCGATCCCGACCGCTTCGCGCCGGAGGCGCGCGACGCGATCCCCGCCCACGCCTGGATGCCGTTCGGTAACGGCGCGCGGTCCTGCATCGGTCGCGCCTTCGCGATGCAGGAGGCGACGCTGGTGCTCGCCATGATCCTGCAGCGGTTCGACATCGCCCTGCCGGAACCTTATCGGCTGGTGATCCGGGAAACGCTGACGCTGAAGCCGCAGGACCTGCGCATTCATGCGCGCCCGCGTGATCCGGCGGCGCGGGCCGCGGGCCTGGCGCGCGTGATGGCGCCGGCCCAGGGCACGCTGCAGCCGGCCGTCGACGTCGCGGATCACGCACCCGCTGTCGGGCCGGATGCGCCCCGGTTGCTCGCGCTGTTCGGTTCCAATTCGGGGGCGTCGGAGGCGTTCGCGCGCCGCATCGCCGGCGATGCGGCGGCGCGGGGCTTTGCCGTCGAGGTCGCGGCGCTCGACGATCATGCCGGTGGCCTGCCCGTGTCGGGCACTGTGGTCGTGGTCACGGCGAGCTATAACGGCGAGCCACCGGACAATGCCCGCCGCTTCGCGGAGTGGGTCGCGGGCGTGCCGGCCGGCACCCTGGCCGGCCTGCGCTTTGCCGTATTCGGCTGCGGCAACCGCGACTGGGCGCAGACCTACCAGGCGGTGCCGCGCGCGATGGACGAGGCGCTGGCGCGCGCCGGCGCCGAGGCGGTCCTGCCGCGCGGCGAGGCGGACGCCCGCGCCGACTTCTTCGGCGATTTCGAGGCGTGGTACACGTTGTTTTGGGTCGCTTTGGGCGCAAAGACGGGCATGGACGCGCCGGCGGCTGCGCACGGCCCGCTGTACCAGGTTGAGATCGCGCCGGCGGCGCTCGGCGACTTCGTCCAGCAGAACCGGCTCGATTACGTGACCGTGCTCGAAAACCGCGAACTGGTCGACATGACCTCGCCGTTCGGTCGGTCGAAGCGTCATCTGGAATTCGCGCTGCCCGACGGCGCGACCTATGCTGCCGGCGACTACCTCGCGATCCTGCCGGAAAACCACCCGGAGCTGATCGCGCGCGCCGCACGCCGCTTCGGCCTGCGCCCGGACGTGACCGTCACCCTGCGCTCCACCCGCGGCACGATGGCGGCGTCACTACCGACCAGCCGGCCGGTGTCGCTACACGAATTGCTCGGCTGCTATGTCGAGCTGGCGCAGCCGGCGACCCGGCGTGATGTCGAGACGCTGGCCGATGCCACCCAACGCCCGCCGCATCGCGACGAATTGCGCGCGCTGGCCGGCGACGCCGCGCGCTATCAGGCCGAAATCCTGGAGAAGCGGGTCAGCGTGCTCGATCTCCTGGAACGCTATCCGTCCTGCGACATTCCGTTCGCCGCGTTCCTGGAGCTGTTGCCCGCCATGCGTGTGCGGCAATATTCGATCGCGTCATCGCCGCTGGCCGGTCCGGCGCGCAGCGCGCTCACCGTCGCCGTGGTCGAAGGGCCGGCCTGGTCGGACAGCGGAACGTTTCACGGCTTGTGCTCCAGCCATCTGGCGCGGCGGCAACCCGGCGACCGCGTGCCGGCCGCGATTCGCACGCCCAATGTGCCGTTCCGGCCGCCGGCGTCCAATGCGGACCCGATGGTGATGATCTGCGCTGGCACCGGGCTCGCCCCGTTCCGCGGCTTCGTGGAGGAGCGGGCGCTGCGCCGGCGTGCCGGCGAACCGGCCGGCGAGGCATTGCTCTTCTTCGGCTGCGACCATCCGGACGTCGACTTCCTGTATCGCGACGAATTGACGGCGTGGCAGGACGAGGGCGTGGTCACGATCTTCCCGGCCTATTTCCGTCAGCCCGACGGCGACGTCATTTTCGTCCAGCACCGCCTGTGGCGGGAGCGGGCGCGGGTGCGCGCGCTGCTCGCCAACGGCGCAACGCTCTACTTGTGCGGGGACGGCCTGCTGATGGCGCCGGCGGTGCGGCAGACCCTGGCCCAGATGCATCGGGAAGAAAGCGGCTGCGCCGAGGTTGAGGCCGAAGCGTGGCTTCGGGCGCTGGAACGTGAGGGGCGCTTCGTGCCTGACGTGTTCGGTTGACGCGGGTGATCGTGCCGACCATGGCGTCGGGTCACGTGCGGTCGAGCCACGGCGTCAGCCGCGCCACGATGTCCGCCGCGTCTCCGGAGAGGTGCAGGATTTTGTGCCGTGCTGTCGCGCCCGATCGGATGGTCACGTCGGATTTGCGCATTTTCAGGCTGCCGGCCAGGAACGCGAGCA
>JBDZUN010000042.1:0-2153 GCA_040255145.1 Hyphomicrobiales bacterium
CGCGCGCTGGACGCCGACCGCGCGGCGCTGCCCTACGACATTGACGGCGTCGTCTATAAGGTCGACCGGCTGGACTGGCAGCGGCGGCTCGGCACCGTTTCGCGCGCGCCGCGCTGGGCCGTCGCGTTCAAGTTCGCGCCCGAACAGGCGCAGACGGTGATCCAGGCGATCGACATCCAGGTCGGCCGCGTCGGCACGCTGACCCCGGTGGCCAAGCTTGCGCCGGTCACGGTGGGCGGCGTCGTCGTCCAGAACGCCACCCTGCACAACGAGGACGAGATCGCGCGCAAGGACGTGCGCGTCGGCGATACCGTGATCGTCCAGCGCGCCGGCGACGTGATCCCGCAGATCGTCGGCGTGGTGGCGGAGCATCGGCCGGAGGATTCGGAGCCCTACGTCTTTCCCGACCGCTGCCCGGTCTGCGGCAGTCATGCGGTGCGCGAGATCAACCCCAAGACCGGCGAGCCGGAGGTGGCGCGCCGCTGCACCGGCGGGCTGATCTGCGCGGCCCAGGCGATGGAGCGGCTGCGCCATTTCGCCGCGCGCGACGCGCTCGACATCGAAGGGCTGGGCTGGAAGACGGTCGAGGCGTTCTGGGCCGACGGCCTGCTTCATTCGCCGGCGGACATCTTCCGGCTGACGGACCGCAAGGCCGACATCATCGGGCGCGAGGGCTGGGGCGAAACCTCGGTCAACAACCTGCTGGACTCGATCGAGCAGCGCCGCACGGTCGGCCTCGACCGCTTCCTCTACGGGCTCGGCATCCGGCATGTCGGCGAGACCAACGCCCGTCTGCTGGCGCGCGAATTCGGCACGGTCGAGGCGCTGGTGGAGGCGCTGACCGGCGACCGCGACGCGGCGCGGGAACGCCTGCTGCATGTCGACGGCATCGGCGAGGTGCTGGCCGACGCGGTGCTCGAATTCTTCGCGGAGCCGCACAACCGAGCGGCGCTGGACGACCTGCTGCGCTATGTCGCGCCGTCGCCGCTGGCGGCGCCGGCCGCGACCTCGCCGCTGTCCGGCAAGACGGTCGTGTTCACTGGCGGGCTCGACACCATGACGCGGGCGGAGGCCAAGGCGCGCGCCGAGGCGCTGGGCGCCAAGGTCGCCGGCTCGGTCTCGCGCGCGACCGATTTCGTCATCGCCGGCGCCGATGCCGGCTCCAAGCTCAACAAGGCGCGCGACGCGGGGGTCACGATCCTGGACGAGGCGCAGTGGCTCGAGATGGCCGGCGGCGCGTAGAGGCGGTTAGGTTGGCGCGGGCCACAGCCGCGCGGCGCCGCGCACGCCGCTGGAATCGCCGTGCCGGTTGCGGACCAGGCGCGTCGCCACGGTGTCGGAGAATACGAAAAGCGGCCATTGCGGCGGTACCAACGTATACAGAGGGCCGAGGTTGGACAGGCCGCCGCCCAGCACGATCACGTCGGGGTCGAGCAGGTTGATCACCGCGGCCAGCGCGCGGGCCAGCCGGCCGGCATAGCGCGCCATGGTCGCAGCCGCCGCCGGGTCGCCGCCCGTCGCACGGGCCGCGATTTCCGCCGCCGGCAGGTCGCCGCCGCCGGCGCGCACGTGGTCGGCGGCCAGGCCGGGGCCGGACAGGAAGGTCTCGGTACAGCCGGTGCGGCCGCAATAGCACGGCGGTCCCGGCCATTCGTCCGGCTCAGGCCACGGCATCGGATTGTGCCCCCATTCGCCGGTGATGGCGTTCGGCCCCGACAGCAGCGCGCCGTCGCGCACGATGCCGCCCCCGACGCCCGTGCCCAGGATGACGCCGAACACCGAGCGCGCGCCGGCACCGGCGCCGTCGACCGCCTCCGACAGCGCGAAGCAGTCGGCGTCGTTGGCGATGCGGATCTCGCGACCCAGCGCCGCCGCCAGATCGCGATGCAGCGGCCGGCCATTGAGCCAGGTCGAATTGGCGTTCTTGACCAAGCCGGTTGCAGGCGAGATGGCGCCGGGCGTGCCGATGCCGACGCTGGCGGTCGCGCCCAGCTCGGCCTCCGCCGCGACGACGAGGTCCCGCACCGCGCGCACGGTCGCGCCATAGTCGCCACGCGGGCTCAGGACGCGGCGGCGCAGGCGTTCGTTGCCTGCGACGTCGAGCGCCGCGATCTCGATCTTGGTGCCGCCGAGATCGACGCCGAGCCGCAAAT
>JBDZUN010000042.1:2163-7107 GCA_040255145.1 Hyphomicrobiales bacterium
TGCTCGCGCTGGGCATCGGCATCGAGTTCGCGCTGGCCCTGTTCACGCTTCGCGAAACGCGAAGCGCGGGTCGGCGGCGCGGACCTCGGCCTCAGGCAGGCCCAGCTCCTTGCGTACCATGTTGGTGCCCAGGACCAGCGAGACACATTTGTAGAAGGCGATGCGGCGCGACACGCCCTCGCGCCCGAAGCCGCAATCGGAGGTGATGACCAGCTTTTCCGGCGGCACGTATTCCAGCGCCTTGCGGATCACGTCGGCCACCATGCTCGGCGGCTCCACCGTGGTCATGGTGTGGTTGACCACGCCGATCGCGATCTTCTTGTCGCCGAGCTTCTGGTGCTTCAGGAGCGGCAGGTCGCGACCCTGATTGCTGGAGCATTCGAGCATCAGCACGTCGGCATTGAGCGCCAGCAGATAGGGCAGCGAGCGTTCATAGCTCGGCCGTTCCCAATAGAAGCTCTGCTGGTTGGGGTTGCCCCAGCAGGTATGCGCCCAGATCTCGGTATCGACGCCCTCGATCTCGCGGTTATACGCCTTGGTGTAGAATTCGAGGTCGTCGTCCGTGGCCGGCGGGGTGGCGCAGCAGGCGAAATGGTGCGGCGGCTCCTCGACCTGGATCACCGGGCAGCCGGCGGCGGCCAGCTCGCGCAACTCGGCGTTCAGCGCGGCGGCGACGTCCATCACCAGGTCGCGGTCGTTGCTGTAGTGCTCGTTCCACAGCATCATCGGCAGGCAGGTCGCGCTGATCGAGCCGAACTTGACCGGCCGGTCGGTCATCTTCTGCGCCGTCTTCCAGATCGATGCGAAGTGCAGGGGGCCGCGCGTGATCGGCTCGATCACGGCCGGCGGGTGATAGGCCTCCTGCACCTCGTAGAGGATGTGGCCGGGCCGGATGTCGGCGTAATCCAGGAAGTGCGACTGGTCGCGGAAGCCGGAAATGCCGCCCAGCCGCTCGATCGTGTAGAAGAACCAGGAACGGCCGCCGACCTCCAGGTCGAAGCGCGCGTCGCCGTCGGTCAGGATGTCGAGGCCGGCGCGCTCCTGCTCGCTGAGGTAGCAGGCGACCGCGTCCGTATATTGCTCGCGATATTGCGAATCGCCCATCGCCACCTTGAACGGGCGCCCCGCCAGATTGGCGGTGAACCAGGACGGCCGCGGGAACGATCCGACCATGGCGGTCGGCAGCACCTTGTCTTTGGTCGCGTTCAGCATGGCGTCCTCCTGCCTCGGGGTTGTTGCGCTGGACAGTTTACCCCGATGATGGGCCGGCACAGCGGCGCCGGTCGGTGAAGGCCGGCCGCGCCGGCCGCAACGGGAGGGATACGATGAAGATCACGGTCATTCTGGCGGCAGGCGCCGCGCTGCTGTTCGGCACCGCGACCTTCGCCGCGGCTTCGTCGCCGAATGTCGAGGCCGCGCTGGCCGACTCCCACCGCCCGGCGGCGGAGAAGGCGCGCGACGCCGAGCGCAAGCCCGCCGACATGGTCGCCTTCGCCGGCATCAAGCCTGGCGACGTGGTCGTCGACCTGATGCCGGGCAAGGGCTACTTCACCCGCATCTTCGCCGACGTGGTCGGGCCGAAGGGCCACGTCTACGCCTATCAGGCCAGCGAGTTCGACGGGTACTACAAGAAGAAGGGCATAACGATCCCGACCGGCGCGGTGCCCGACTATCCGAATGCGACCTACATCCACGCGCCGGTGGTCCAGGTGACGGTGCCGCAGCCGGCCGACGTGATCTGGACCTCGCAGAACTACCACGACCTGCACAACAAGTCGGCCGGGCCGGTCGACATCGCGGCGTTCAACAAGGCGGTCTATGCCGCGCTGAAACCGGGCGGGGTGTTCGTCGTGCTCGACCACGCGGCCGCGCCGGGCGCGGGCCTGTCCGTGACCGAGACGCTGCATCGCATCGATCCCGCGACCGTCAAGCAGGAGGTGACGGCGGCCGGCTTCGAGTTCGTCGGCGAAAGCACCGTGCTGCGCAATCCGGCCGACGACCACACCAAGCCGGTCTTCGACCAATCCATCCGTGGGCATACGGATCAATTCGTCTACAAGTTCCGCAAGCCGTGACGACGAGCAATCACCGTCATTGCGAGAAGCGGGAGCGACGAAGCAATCCAGGCCCCGAAACTGTCACCCCGGACGGCGCGTCAGCGCCGAGCCGGGACGACAGCCAGCGAACGGGCTGCTTCACTCCGCTCGCAATGACGGAGAGTGGACTCGTGCGGTCTAGCGCTGGTGCAGCGCGCCGTGGATCGTGGTCTCCAGATAGCGCGCGATGCTGTTCGGGTCGCGCCTGGCGACCTTCATCTGAATGATCACGGTCGCGGCGCCGAGCAGCAGATAGGCGGACATCTCGGGGTCGACATTGTCGGCCAGTTCGCCGGCCTGTTGCGCGGCGACGATGATCTCGCGGTGGATGTCGGCGACGCGGTCCATGAAGTCGACGAAGAGCGGCCAGACGTCCTCCTGGAACGACGTCGCCCAGTTCAGCCAGATTTTCAGATAGTCGAGCTTGGTGTCGAACGACTCCGCGAAGTCGCGCAGGATCGCGATCATCTTGTCCGAGGCGGTGGGCTGGTCCGCCGCCACGGTCACGGCGCGCTCGATGATATAGCGGTCGACCTCCTGGACGACGGCGCTCAACAGCGCCTTCTTGTTCGGGAAATAGGCGAAGACGGTGGGCACGGCGACGCCCGCCTCCTCCGCCACGTCGGCGTGCCCGGCGGAGTTCAGCCCTTCGCGCGCGAAGACGCGGATCGCGCATTCCAGCAATTGGCGCCGGCGGTCGGCGACCGCGAGCCGCGGCGCGCGCCGGCCGGGCGTTGCGGTCCTGGTGCGGCCGCGTGCGCGCATGCGCCGTGTCGATGTCGGTTCCGTGCGCCGGTCCGTAGTCAAGCCGATATTCCCTTCGCGCGAAGTGCGGCCGGACCGATCCGAAGCGGCGGCGGCCGGCGAAGATATGACAGACGGCCTGCCCGGGGATCAACGGGCTTGCCGGCCTATTCCGTCCGGTCAGGCGGCTGACGCGGCGCCGATGCGGGCTTCGGCGAAGGCGCGGATGTCCGCCCAGTCGGCCGCGCGGTGATGGCAGTCGGGACAGCGCGGCGTGGCGCGCGACAGCCGCGGGTCCGCGATATATTGGATGCGCAGCACGCCCGGCGCGTGCTCGGCGACCGACGTCAGGTTATGCGGGATGTCGTCGATGAACAGCACCGGCCGTCCGGCGCGGGCGGCAAGGTGCCGCAGGGCCGGACCCTTGCGCCCGATATTGGCGATCAGCGGATAGTCCATGCCGTGCCGCACCAGCCAGCGGGCGCGCGCGGCCAGCGCGGGCATCGGCACGTTGCTCAGCACCAGGATCTGCGCCCGCGCCGACAGCGCGGCCAGCGCCCTGGCCGCGCCCTCGACCGGCGCGATCGACTCGGTCTCCGATTTGAAGAAAAGCTGGATCTGCTCGCCGACTTCGACGGCCGACAGCGCGACGCCGTTCCGACGCCTGACGTTTCCGGTGATGGCGAAGCCGACCAGGTCGAAGTGCAGCCCCTGGCGTTCCAGGAATCGCTCCAGGCCGACGATGAAGTGGCACAGCACCTCGTCCGCGTCGGTGACGATCAGTGGCCGGTCGGGGTCGAGCGGGATGCACTCGATCTGCTTCAGGACGTCGCCATGGACGTCGACCGCGACATTCAATGCCGTCCTCCGTGTCTTACGGCTCGGGGGGTGCGCCGGGCAGCAGCCGGCGCGCCGAAACCACCATCTCTGGCTGGGCGTCCGTCGCCGCGCACAAACCGAGCAGGCGCGAATCATCCTGCAGGACGAAATCCAGCACGGCGGCCAGAAGGTCGGGTTCAGACGCGCGCTGGGCGAGGCTTTCGCGCGCGATCCCGCTCTCGGCGCAGAACGGTTCCAGCGCGTCGGTCTCGGCAAGGTATTGGAGCGCGCGCAGCCCGAGCACCTCGGCATCGGCGCGGAGCATGGCGCCGCGCGCTGCGCGCCCGGTTCGCTGCATCGCGATAAAGTATCGGTTAACGATCTGCGTGTCTAATACGTGCGCATGCCGGACATGGGCTTCCGCGACCGGGGCTTCCGCGACGACGCGGCGTGGATCGGGCCGATATCTTTGATGGTTTGAAAATGGTACCACTGGTTGAGGCTGATCGACGGTTCGGGGCATTCCAGATGACCAAGACGGTTCTCATCGTTGAAGACAACGAGCTGAACATGAAGCTGTTTCATGACCTGCTCGACGCGAACGGCTTCAACACGCTCCAGACCCGCGACGGCATGGAGGCGCTCGACATCGCCCGCGAGCAGCGTCCCGACCTGATCCTGATGGATATCCAGCTGCCCGAGGTGTCCGGCCTCGAAGTAACCAAATGGTTGAAGGAGGACGACGAGCTGCGCTCGATCCCCGTCGTCGCCGTGACGGCCTTCGCCATGAAGGGCGACGAGGAAAAGATCCGCGAGGGCGGCTGCGAGGCCTATATCGCGAAACCGATTTCGGTCACCCAGTTCCTCGAGACCGTGCGCCGGTTCGTCGGCTGAGGTCATGACCGCCCGCGTCCTTGTCGTCGACGACGTCCCGGCTAACGTCAAGCTGCTCGAGGCGAAGCTCTCGGCGGAATATTTCGACGTGTTGACCGCGCGCGACGGGCTGGAGGCGCTGGACGTCGCCAAGCGGGAACAGCCCGACATCGTCCTGCTCGACGTCATGATGCCGGGCCTCGACGGGTTCGAGGTCTGCCGGCGGCTCAAGGCCGATACCGACCTGCGCCACATTCCGGTGGTCATGGTGACGGCGCTCGACCAGGTCAGCGACCGGGTCCAGGGGCTGGAGGCCGGCGCCGACGATTTCCTGACCAAGCCGTTCCGCGACCTGCCGCTATTCGCGCGGGTGCGCAGCCTGCTGCGGCTCAAGATGCTGACCGACGAGCTG
>JBDZUN010000042.1:7117-17491 GCA_040255145.1 Hyphomicrobiales bacterium
GCCTGCTGGACAGCCACAACACGCTGCGTGGCGACATCGATGGCGGGCGCATCCTGGTCATCGAGGACAACCCGCGCATGGCCGAGCGCCTGGCCGCGCCGCTATCGGACGCCGGCGCCGAGGTGTGCCGCGAACAGGACGCCAACAAGGCGCTGGAGCGCGCGCGCACCGAGAATTTCGACGCCTTCATCGTTTCGTTGTCGCTGCGCGACTATGACGGGCTCCGGCTGTGCTCGCACCTCCGCTCGTTCGAGGGCACGCGCCATACGCCGATCCTGATCCTGGTCGACGACGACGACAGCAACAACCTGGTCCGCGCCCTCGACATCGGCATCAACGACTATCTGATCCGGCCGGTCGACCGGAACGAGCTTCTGGCGCGCGCGCGCACCCAGCTCCGGCGCAAGCGGTATCAGGACCAGCTTCGCTCCAGCATCAGCATGAGCATGGAGATGGCCGTCACCGACGGCCTGACCGGGCTGCACAACCGCCGTTACATGATGAGCCACCTGGCCAGCCTGATGGGGCGCGCGATCGCGGACGACCGTGCGCTTTCGGTGGTCCTGCTCGACATCGACCACTTCAAGCCGGTCAACGATACGCACGGCCACCAGGCGGGTGACGCCGTGCTGCAGGAGGTGGCCGGCCGCATCCGCCGCAACGTGCGCGGCTCGGACCTGCCGGCGCGCTATGGCGGGGAGGAATTCGGCATCGTCATGCCGGAGACCGACCAGGACACCGCGGCGCTGATCGCCGAGCGCCTGTGCCAGAACATGAGCGAGACGGCGATCACCGTGCCGCAGACGCCGCAGCCGATCTCGGTGACGGTGAGCCTGGGGGTCGCCACCCTGGCGGGCGCGTCCGACAATGTGGACAGCCTGCTGAAGCGCGCCGACGACGCGCTCTACCGCGCCAAGCGCGAAGGCCGCAACCGCGTGATCGTCTACGCCTGATCCGCGTCCGCGCCGCGGGCGTGTGAAATCACCGTCATTGCGAGGACCGCGAGGCGTAGCCGAAGCGGGACGCGGCAATCCATTCTGTCGTCGTCATCCGCGCAGGCGGATGATCCAGTAAACGGCGGCGTCTATATGTCGCCGCGCCGGCCCGCGCGTACTGGATGCTCGCCTTCGCGGGCGTGACAAGATGGATGAATTGGAAGGCAGCTACTTGATCTTGCCTTCGCGGAATTCGACGTGCTTGCGCGCGACCGGATCGTACTTCTTCATCACCAGCTTTTCGGTCTTGGTGCGCGTATTCTTCTTGGTGACATAGAAGAACCCGGTATCCGCGCTGCTCACCAGTCTGATCTTGATGGTTGTGGGCTTCGCCATGGTCGGTGTCCTGGAACCTTATAAGCGCGGTACGGGAAGCCGCGCAGCCTACTCGGCCGCGCCCGTGTGTCAAGCGTCGTCGGGCATCGGCGCCACCGCGACCTCGACCTCCGGCGTCAGGTTGACGCGCATGACGCGATGCCGGCGCGCCTCGAAGGCGACGGTGCTGATCGAGCCGGTGCGGACTTCCAGGTGGCCGATGCGGTCGAGCGGCATGCCCAATACGTGCGCCAGCACCGACAGGATCGGGTCGCCGTGGCCGACCAGCACGACCGCCTCGCCCGGATGACGCGCGTGCAGGGCTTCGGCCAGCGCCACGCAGCGGGCCTGCACGGCCTGGGGCGGTTCGCCGCCGGGCCCGAAGGTGACGCCCTGGCGCGCCGCCTCGCCCGGCCAGGAGGGGTGGGCGCGCAGCGCCTCCACGGTCAGGCCGGTCCACTCGCCGAACTCGACCTCGACCGCGTCCTCGACGACCTCCACCGGCAGGCTGGTGCGGCGCGCGATCGCGTCGGCCGTCTCGCGCGCCCGCTCCAGCGGGCTGCAATAGATCGCCGCGATTTCCTGCCGGGCCAGCCAGTCGGCGGCACGCGCGGCCTCGGCGCGGCCCTGTGCGCTCAGGTGGATGCCGGGACTGCGTCCGACCAGGACCTTGCCCTGAAGACTGTGCTGGCCGTGCCGGACCAGATGCAGAAGCGTCATGGCGCGCCTTTTCCTATGTAGCGAAATGGCCGATGATGGACCACAAAGCTGGAGGGATCGGAATGCTGAAGGGTATTCGCGTGGTCGAGATGGCGAGCTATGTGGCGGCGCCGTCGGCGGGCGGGATCATGGCCGATTGGGGCGCCGAGGTCATCAAGATCGAGCCGCCGGGGGGCGATCCGATCCGCAAGTTCTTCGAGAGCATCGCCGGCCGCTCGGACGTCAAGCAGAACCCGATCTTCGACCTCGATAATCGCGGCAAGCGCAGCATCGCGCTCGACCCGCGCTCGGAGGAGGGCGGCGAGGTGCTGCGCCGGCTGGTCGCCGAGGCCGACGTGTTCCTGACCAATGTGCGGCCCAAGGCGCTGAAGCGCGCCGGGCTCGACTGGGAGTCGCTGTCCAAGGACCATCCGCGCCTGATCTATGCCAGCGTGACCGGCTACGGCCTGCAAGGGCCGGAGCAGGACCGGCCGGGCTTCGACCTCGCGGTGTTCTGGGCGCGCGCCGGCATGGGCCGGCTGACGACGCCGAAGGGCGAGGAGCCGATGCCGATGCGCACGGCGGTCGGCGACCATACCACCGGCCTCGCCACCCTGAGCGGCATCATGGCGGCCCTGTTCGAGCGGGAACGCACCGGCAAGGGGCGGCTCGTGGAAACGTCGCTCCTGCGCACCGGCATCTACGCGCTTGGCTCCGACATCGCGATCCAGCTTGTCCTCGGCAAGGTCGGCTCGACCCGCCCGCGCAACAACGCGCTCAATCCGCTCAACAATTTCTATCAGACCAAGGATGGAAACTGGCTCGTGCTGCTGACGCGCCATTCGGGCTCGCAGGATTGGCACCGGCTGATGAAGGCCGTCGGCCGCGAAGAGCTGGCCGCCGATCCGCGCTTCCAGAACACGGCGCTGCGGCGCGACAACGGGCCGGCCCTGATCGCGGCGCTGGACGAGGCGTTCGCGAAACGCGACCTGGAGGAATGGGCCGACATCCTGGACGAGATCGACATCGTCTGGGCGCCGGTACAGACGCCCGCGCAGGTGGCCGCCGATCCGCAGGCGCAGGCCGCCGGCGCGTTCGTCGACGTGCGGGGCGAGGACGGCAACGTGTTCCGCTCGGTCGCGCCGCCGGTGCGGTTCGACGGCACGGACGCGGCCGAGTTCCAGACCGCGCCGACGGCCGGCGCCCATACCGATGAGATCCTGCAAGGCCTCGGTTTCGCGCCCGACAAGATCGCCGAGTTGCGCGCGCGCCGGGTGATCGCCTGACGCGACGGCTCAGGCCACCGCGTCGAGCGTGTTGCGCGTGGGGCCGTCGGAGGGCCGGGTGGCCTTGAAGCCGCCGGGAATGGGGTCGAGCGACGACAGGATCGCGATCACGCGCGGCGACAGCATGATGGCGTGGTGCGTCCGCATGCCGCCCATGCCGACATCGGCCCCGGCGCCGGCCGCCGAGGCCAGCCGCATGGTCGCGGCCGCCATGCCGGCGCCGCTATCGCCCGGCCCGGTGCCGGCGATCGCGGTGGTGGCGCCGCCGTCCGCCGGCGCGCCGGTCAGCCTGGCATAGACCTGGGCGGCGCTGCGGGCCTGCCCGCCGGAATCATAGAAGATGGAGCGGTTGGCCCGCGCCGCCGACGGCAGCAGCGTCGCGGCCGACGCGTCGGGGCGCTGTTCGGCGCCGCGGATCAGGCGTGACGCCGAATCGGCGCCCAGGAAGTGGGCGGCATAGAGTTCGCCGTCGCTGACCGGCCGGTGCAGGCTGGTCTGCAGCGCCTGCCGGTTGTCCTCGGTCAGCGAGGCCGCCATCAGCGAGGCGACCTTCGGGTCCTTGCGCAGGGCAAGGATTTCCCGGCGCGTATCGGCATCCGGCACATATTGCCGGCCGCGCGAATCGGTCTGGATGGCGTCCGCGTACTGGCTCAGGCCGTGCTCGGCGCCGTGATTCTTCATGACGCCGAGCCAGGTCTGATCGATGAACTGGAACAGGCCGGTCGCGCTGCTGGTGGCGGCCTTGGCGTTCGGGTCCATGCTGCTTTCGCGCATGGCGGTCCGCATCAGATAGCCGAAACCGGCGCCGGTCGCGGCGCTGGCCTGGCTGACGGCTTTCGCCACCGGCATGTGGGCGTGTGCGGCTGCTGGACTGGTATGGCTCATTCGCTCGGCTCGTGCGCGGTCGGAGTTGCCTTCCGGAAAGCAAGGCGCGTGCCAGTGGGCCGGTGAAATTTGCAAACCCCTCCCCCGGTCGGGCGTTCCTCCAAGGATCGGATCAACAGGGAAGGGAGTTTCCCGTGAGAAGCATGATCGCTGGAATAGCCGCCGCCGCCTCGCTCGGCCTGATGGCGCCCGCCATCGCCGCGACCGTGGGTGGCGCCGGCACACTGGATCAGGCCGGCCGGGTCCAGCTCGCCCAGAGCACGCTGGACCAGGGCAAGGAGGCCGTCCAGGCCGGCGACCACCGGGTCGAAGAGGGCAGCACCAAGCTCGAGAATCGGACCGATGAGACGAAAACCCAGGCGGGCGACAGCGCAGCCGAGGCCAAGACGCAGGCGGAAAACCGCGCCGACGGCAAGGTGAGTACGGGCGACAAGGTCGAGGAGGGCTCCCAGAAGGCTTGGCATGGCACCAAGGAAGGTGCCCAGAAGGGCTATCACCGCAGCGGGGAAGCCGTGCAGAAGGGTTGGCATAAGACCCAGGAAGGCACCGAAAGCGCGGTCGACAAGGGCAAGGCGGCGACGGAATAGGAAAGCGTTCGACGCTTGACGAAAAGCGGGGAGACGCGAAAACCAGAAGGAGGCGATAATGAAAAAACTCTTTGCGGCGACGGCCGCCGCGGCGTTGATGGCCGCGGGCGGCGCCTGGGCACAAGGCACGGCGGGTCAGGCGCCCGGCATGGGCTCGCCGATGGGCGTCACCCCGGCGACACCCGGCCATGCGGCCGGCGGCGCGCAGACCATGGGCCCTGAGGGCGCGCCTGGCGTGACCGGGACGCAGGGCGGCAGCTCCACCGATTCCAGCCCGGAATCGGGCGGGACGGGGCAGCCCGGCACCGGCCAGCGTTCGATCGACCAGAACAACCCGTCCTCGACGGGCGGCTATAACGGCACGACGGGTGCTCCGGGCGGCGCGTCCGGCACGATGGGTGGCCCGTCCGGCACGACGGGTAGCCCGGGCGGCACGATGGGTGGCCCGGGCGGCGCGTCCGGCACGATGGGCGGTTCGTCCGGCACGATGGCCCCGCCCGGCGACACGGGCACCGGCGCGCCGTAATCGCCAGCCGCACGAAACGGAAAGGCCCAGGGAAATCCCTGGGCCTTTTTCGTTGCGCTCGTTTTGTCGGGCTCAGACCGGGTCCCAGTTGAACACCGAGGCGGTGGCGCCGAGGTCGACCATGCTGGGTTTCAGCGCCGCGAGCGCGTGCTCGGTCACGCTCTGCGGCGTCCAGCCTTCCAGCCGGGCGATGCCGCGCACCGGGCGCGGCTGGCTCATCAGGAAGATTTCGTTGCCGCGCACCGCGAAGATCTGGCCGCTGACGTCCTTGGCGGCGTCCGAGCACAGGGCGACCGCCGGCGGCGCGATCTGGTCGGCGCGCATCGCTTCCTTGATGCGCTCGACACGTTGGCGCGAGGCCTCGTCGGTGACCGGAATGGTCGCGATCATGCGCGTCCAGGCGAACGGCGCGATGACATTGGAGCGCACGTTCTTCTGCGCGCCCTCCATCGCGATGATGCGCGACAGGCCGTGGATGCCCATCTTGGCCGCGGCGTAGTTGGCCTGCCCGATATTGCCGATCAGGCCGGAGGTCGAGGTGAACAGGACGAAGGCGCCGTCCTGCCGGTCGCGGAAATGCTGGATCGCCGCCTTGGTCATGTTGAACGAGCCGTTCAGGTGCACGTTGATGACGGCGTGCCAGTCGTCCTCGCTCATCTTGTGGAACATGGCGTCGCGCAGGATGCCGGCCGGGCTGATGACGGCGTGAAGGCCGCCGAAGGTGTCCAGCGCCTGTTCGACCATCGCCTTGGCGCCGCGCATCTCGGCGACGCTGTCGCTGTTGGCCGTCGCCTCGCCGCCGGCCTGGCGGATTTCGGCCGCCACGGTTTCGGCCGGTCCCGGGTCGCCGAGGTCGCCGCCGGCGACCGCGCCGCCCAGATCGTTGACGACCACCTTGGCGCCCTCGCGCGCGGCCAGCAGGGCGCATTCGCGGCCGATGCCGCGGCCCGCGCCGGTGACGATGACGACCTTGCCGTCGAGCGTGCCCATGTTCGTACCCCTTGTTCGATGCTGCGACGCAGAAGCTAGCCAACGCGCCGCGGCGCGGCCAGCGTTTTTGCCCGTGGTGCGGCGCCGTCCCTCTGTGCTAGAGGGCCGCATCGCGCCGGTCCGCGCCGGATCGCGGAATGCGGGCGCGCACCCGAACAAACGAGGCTGCCGATGACGGAGGTGGTCTACGCCCTGGAGCGGGCGGAGGACATGGCGGAGATCGAGCAGTTGCTCGACCTGGCCCTTGGCTCGGACCGCTTCACCAAGACGGCCTACCGGTTGCGCGAGGGCGTGGCCCCCGCGGCCGACC
Source organism: Hyphomicrobiales bacterium (assembly GCA_040255145.1). Lineage (GTDB taxonomy): Bacteria > Pseudomonadota > Alphaproteobacteria > JBDZUN01 > JBDZUN01 > JBDZUN01. The sequence goes on from JBDZUN010000042.1 coordinate 13,711, forward strand.
TGTGCCTGGTCGCGCGCGAGGACGGGGTCCTGCGCGCCTCGGTGCGGTTCTGGCCGATCCTGATCGGCGACCGGCCGTTGCCCGCGCTGCTGCTCGGCCCGCTGGCCGTCGACGGCGGGCATCGCGGCCGCGGCATCGGCATCGGCATCATGCAGCGCGGGCTCGATCTGGCGCGTGCGGCCGGGCATTGCCGCGTAATCCTGGTCGGCGACGAACCCTATTACGCCAGGGTCGGCTTCAGCCGCGCGGTCGCGGTCGGCCTCGAGTTGCCCGGTCCGGTCGATCCGCGCCGGCTACTCGGCCTGGCGCTGGCGCCCGGCGCGTTCGACGGCGTCACCGGGATGGTGCATCGGGCGCTGCCCGAAGACGCGGCGGCGCCGGTCTCAGCGCCCCTCGCGCAGCCAGGCCGCCAATAGCCCGCCGAGCACCGCCAGCAGGACGACCAGAAGCGGGATCAGCGCCCGCTGCGCGATGCCCTGGACGGTATAGCGCCCGTTGGCGCGCAGGCCGATCCAGTCGTGGCCCGACATGGCGCGGTCGGCGCCGACCATGCGGATGGCGGGCACGCCGTCGCGGCTCAGCCAGCGCACCGAGCCCCCGGTCGCGGCGGCGACGGGCGCCAGCTTGTCGGCAGTGGCGCGCACGTCGCGGAATTCCCGCCGTTCCAGCACGCCGACGGCGGCCATCGCCGTCTTGTCGCCCTCGGTCAGCTGATAAAGGCCCTGCTCCGTGGTCGGGACGACGGTTTGCCACAGTCCCGGCCGTACCTCCGACGGGCTCGCCGTCTGCCGCCGCCCGGACGGCGACACGATCGTGACCGGCGGCACCGTGTCGCCCAGGGTCCGCCGCGTGATGGTCAGCTTGCCGCCGTCGGACTGGGCCGACAGGCGCTCCTCCTCAAGCTCCGGCTCCTTCATCAGCCAGTGCGCCAGCCGCCGCAGCAGCTCCGCCTGCGGGCCGCCGCCGTCAAAGCCGCGCGCCCACAGCCATGCCTGGTCCGACATCAGCTCGGCGACGCGGCCCTGGCCGACCCGGTCCAGTACCAGCAGCGGCTTGTCGTCCGGCCCGGACATCAGCGTCTGGCCGCTCAGGGCGTCGCCGTCGACCAGGCGGAACCAGCGGCCCCAAAGCGGCACCGGCCCATTGCCGCCGGGCAGGTCGGCGGTCACGGGATGCTTGCGGCCGACCGGCGTGAGCGCCGGCCGGAACGGGCCGGTCTGGATGTGGCCGTCGGGCTGGACCGGCAGGACGGCGGCCAGCGGCGTGCGGTAGAGGCTGAGCGGCGTGGCGAGCTCCGGGCCGCCGACGATCAAGAGCCCGCCGCCGCCCTGCACATAGCGGGTGAGGTTGCCGAAATAGGCGTAGGGCAGGACGCCGCGCCGCCGATAGGTATCGAAGATCACCAGGTCGAACTGCCGCAGCTTCTCGGCGAACAGCTCGCGGGTCGGGAAGGCGATCAGCGACAATTCGTTGATCGGCGTCATGTCCTGCTTTTCGGGCGGCCGCAGGATGGTGAAGTGAACCAGGTCCACCGCCGGGTCGGCGCGCAGCAGGTTGCGCCAGGTGCGCTCGCCCGGATTCGGTTCGCCCGACACCAGCAGCACGCGCAGCCGGTCGCGCACGCCGTTGATGACCAGCGCCGCGCGGTTGTTGGCGAGCGTCAGCTCATGCGGGCCTTCCGCGACCCGGAGCTGGACGATGCTGGCCCCGGCGTGCCGCAGCGCGATGGACACTTCCTGGTCCTGTCCGGGCCGCACGAACAATTCGTTGCGGTCCTTGCCGTCCACCGTGACGGTCAGCAGCGCCGGCGCGTCGGTGGCCGCGCCCGGCCCGAAATCGTCGACCCGCACGGTGAGCGACACGGGCTCGCCGATGATGCCGAAGCGCGGCGCGCGCACCACCATCAGGCGGCGGTCGCCCTCGTCCGGCGCGCCGGTCAACAGGACATGGACCGGCGCCGGAAAGCGCGCCTTGGCCGCGGCCGCCGCCGGCGCGTCGTGCACCTCGCCGTCGGTGATCATGATGGTCCCGGCCAGGCGGTCGGTCGGCACGTCGGCCAGCGCGCGGTCCAGCGCGCTGAACAGCCGGGTGCCGCCGGCGGGATCGTCCGGATCGCTGCCGGCGCGCACGATCCGCACATCCAGGTTGGGCAGTTGCGCGAGTTCGGCGCGCAGCTTCTCGAGCGCCGCCTGGGTCTGCGCGGTCCGCTGCCCGATCGCCTGGCTGGGCGATTCGTCGACCACGACCGGCAGCACGTCCGATAGCGGCGCGCGTTGCTCGCGCACGATGGTCGGGTTGGCCAGCGCCAGCACGCCGAGGCCCAGCGCAACCATGCGCAGCAGCGCGCCGCGGACCCGGCGGAAGACGCCGTAGAACCCGACCGCCGCGATGCAGACCGCCAGCGCCGCCAGATAGGGCCAGGGGAACAGGGGGGAGAAGACGACGCTCATGCCGCGCTACTGGCCCAGCCGTTCGAGCAGGGCCGGGACGTGCACCTGATCGGCCTTGTAGTTGCCGGTCAGCGCGTACATGACCAGGTTGACGCCGAAGCGGTACGCCATCTCGCGCTGGTGCATGTCGTCCGGCCCGATATCCGCGACCGGCTGGCCGCTGTCGTCGGTGGCCCACGCCGCCGCCCAGTCGTTGCTGCCGATCACGATCGACGAGACGCCGTCGCGGTCGGACGCCTCACCGCCATAGAGGGCGTCGGCCGCGGGCGCCTCGACCCAGACCCGGCCGCCGGTATAGCGGCCGGGAAAGCTTTGCAGCAGGTAGAACGACTTGGTCAGGACGTGGTTCTCCGGTACCGGGACCAGCGGCGGGACATCCAGCCGCGACAGCAGGCTGCGCAGGACCTGGGTGCCTTCGCCGACCGTCCCGCCGGCGTCGCCATAGCTCGCCTGCCGGTCGCGCGTGTCGAACAGGATCATGCCGCCATGGCGCATATAGGCGCTGACCTTGGCCAGCACGGCGTCCGACAGGGGCTTCTGGGCCGCGGTCATCGGCCAGTAGATCACCGGGTAGAAGACGAGGTCGTCGGTTTCGAGATCGACGGCGAAGGGTTCGGCCGGCTCGAACGCCGTCCGTTCGCGCAGCACGCGCGAAAGGCCGACCAGGCCGGCGCGGCTCATCGCGTCGACGCTGGGATCGCCGGTACGGACATAGGCCAGCCGCGTGTGCAGCGCGGCATCGACCGACTTGGCGGCGATCGGGTTCTGGCCCTGATCCTGACTCTGGCTGCCCGGACTCGCGGCTTCCGCGGGGGGCGGGGGCGACGCCGTATCCTGCGCGCCGGCGGGCGAAGGCCAGGTCGCGGCCGCCGCGGCGACGCCGATCGCCAGCATCGCCGCTCCCGCGCCCCGCCGCATCCGGCGCGGGGCCGGCAATTGCCCGCGCAGGCCGAGCACGACCAGTCCGTCCAGGACGCCCAGCAGGATCGCGGCGGCGAGCAGCCAGCGCGCCAGCGCGGTCTCGCGCGGCGGCGCGAACCCGACGCGCTGCAACCCCGCCGGCAGCGCGCCGAGCGCGGCCAGCCTGGCGTCCGGCGGCAGCAGGTTCAGCGCGCGGCCACCCTGGGCGCCGGGCGCGGCGTAGAATCCCGGCGGGTGGACGGGGCCGACCGGGGTGGTCGCCAGCGTCGCCTCGTTCACCGGCAGGGCCTCGGGCGGCGGCGTGCCCAGACGGCCGAAGCCGTCCAGCGTGGCGCGCGGCATCAGCGTCCGGGCGGCGGCCGGATTGGCTGTGCCGCCCGCCACGCCGTGGCCGAGGTCGACCAGCCGCC
>JBDZUN010000316.1:0-3245 GCA_040255145.1 Hyphomicrobiales bacterium
GGTTTGACCGGCCGGCGCTCGACCAGGCGGAAGCCGCGCGCCGCCTTGGTGTCGGTGCTGAGCCCCGCGGCGGTCCCGGCCACGACCCGCCGGGCCAGGTCGAACAGCCGCTTTGGTTCGCCGGCCTTCAATTCGAACTCGACTTCGCTCAGCGGCAGCCGTTGCCGGCCGGCGACAACGGCGCCCTCGTCGAATGCGATCTCGACGGCGCCGCCCGCGGCGTCGGTGACGAGATGGGTGGTCCGCTCGAACTCGGTCGTGAACACGGGCGCCAGTGTCGCGTCGTCGCGCGCCGCGATCACCGCCTTATGCAGCGCCGCGTCGGCGATGCGCGAGAGGTCGGGCCCCGCTGCGCCGTCGTCGAGCGGCGCGTTGCATTCGATGTAATTCGACAGCCCGGCGCTGGCCCGGCCGCCGGCCTTGACCGTCTGCTCCACATCCTGCCCGCTGCGCCGGACGCGCAGGGCGATGCCGGCGTCGCGCAGGCGCCGATCCGCCGTGTCGAAATAGGTCGAGACCAGCATCCGCCGTACCGGCGGACCCATCGTCTCGCCCTCGACAAGCACGCCGTCGAGCCGGCGCAACCGCGCCAATTCGCCCGGCGCGACCTGCAGTTTCAACTCGATTTCACGGGGCATGGGGCACAGCGTGGCTGGAGGCGTCGCATGGTATCGCGGGACAGCCGCCGCCGCTATGCGCCCTCCGTCCCCTCCGTCCGGTCGGCACGGCCGCCCAGGAACGCCGCGATCGCCGCCTCGCGCGCGAAGGGTGTGCCGCCGGCCGTGAGCCGGGCCCCGGCACGGGCCAGCCCGTCGCGACCGAAGCGATCGCGTACCGCCTCGGCCAGCCATTGGTCGGCGCGGGCCTCGCGGCGTGGCCGCCACCGGCCGCCCGCATGCACGGCCGCAGCGTGCCCGTCGACCGCGGCCACCAGTTCGGCGACGCCGTCGCCGGTCGCGGCGGAGACCAGCAGGATCGGCAGCTTCCAGCCGTCGGCATCGGCGTCAACCTCGGCAAGCGACAGCGCGCCCCGGAGGTCGCCGCGCGCGCGCCGCGCCGCCTGGCCGACATCCGCCTTGGTGACGACGGCGATGTGCGGCACCTCGACGATGCCGGCCTTCATGAATTGCAGCGAATCGCCCGACCCGGGCTGGACGCAGAACACCACGGTATCGGCGATCGCGGCCACGTCGGTCTCGGACTGGCCGACGCCGACCGTCTCGACCAGCACCAGGTCGAACAGGGCCGCCATCAGCGTCACCGCCGGCATGGTCAGGGTGGCGAGGCCGCCGAGCCGGTCGCGCGCCGCCATGGAACGCACGAACAGCCCGGCATCATCGGGATCGGTCGACAGCCGCGCCCGGTCGCCGAGCAGCGCGCCGCCGGTGCGCCGCGACGACGGATCGACCGCGACCACGCCGACGCGGCGACCCTGGCCGCGCCAGGCGGCGATCAGCCGCGCGATCAATGAGGACTTGCCGACGCCGGGCGGCCCGGTCAGGCCGACGACGTGGCCGGCGCCCTCGGCCCAGGCGCGGTCCAGCACCGCGACCAGGCCGGGATCGTCGGGCCGGCGCTCCAGCGCGGCCAGCGCGCGGGCCAGCGCCAGCTTGCCGCCCGCGCGCAAGTCTTCGAGGCTGGGCGCCGCCGTCGCGTGGGAGGAAGGGGGCATGGGTTAAGCCGAAAAGGCCCGCTCACCCGGCTGCTTCGCAGCCACCCCTCTCCCGCAAGGGGCGAGGGGGACAGGGGCACGCGGCCGCGCCGAGGGTCCCCTCTCCCTTGGTGTTAGAGGGATGAAACGAGGGGGAACAATGCCGCGATTGCGTCACTTGTCGCGTTCGGTCTCGCCAAGCGCCGCCTGGGCCGCGGCAAGCCGCGCGATCGGCACCCGATAGGGCGAGCAGGACACATAATCGAGCCCGACGCGGTGGCAGAAGCCGATGGTGGCAGGGTCGCCGCCGTGCTCGCCGCAGATGCCGAGCTTGAGGGCGGGGCGGGTCTTGCGCCCGCGCTCCACGGCAATGCGGATAAGCTCGCCCACGCCATCCTGGTCGAGGCTGGCGAACGGATCCTGGGGATAGATGCCGGCGCGCAGATAGGTGTCCAGGAAGCTCGCCGAATCGTCGCGGCTGATGCCGAAGGTGGTCTGGGTCAGATCGTTGGTCCCGAAGCTGAAGAATTCGGCGGTTTCGGCGATCTCGCCGGCGCGCAAAGCGGCGCGCGGTAACTCGATCATCGTGCCGACCTGATAGGACAGCGGCTCGGCGCCCGCGACATCCTTGGCGACCTCCTTGGCCACCGCGTCGATGCGGGCGCGGATGATGTCGAGCTCGGCCTTGGTCGCGACCAGCGGCACCATGATCTCGGCGGTCACGGCCTGGCCGGTGCGGCGGCGCGCCTCGATCGTCGCCTCGAAGATCGCGCGGGCCTGCATGTCGTAGATTTCGGGATAGGAGATGCCGAGCCGGCAGCCGCGATGGCCGAGCATCGGGTTCGCCTCACGCAAGGTATCGCGGCGTGCGCGGACCTTGTCGGGGTCGACGCCGGTGGAGCGCGCGATCTCCGCGATCTCCTCGTCGGTATGGGGCAGGAACTCGTGCAGCGGCGGGTCGAGCAGCCGCACCGTGACCGGCAGGCCGGCCATGATGGCGAACAGGGCGACGAAGTCCGACCGCTGCATCGGCAGGATCTTGTCGAGCGCGCGCCGCCGCCCGGCCGCGTCATCGGCCAGGATCATCTCCCGCACCGCCAGGATGCGGTCGGAATCGAAGAACATGTGCTCGGTGCGGCACAGCCCGATGCCCTCGGCGCCGAATTCGCGCGCCGTCTCGGCGTCGGCCGGGGTGTCGGCGTTGGCGCGAACGCGCAAGCGGCGGATTTCGTCGGCCCAGCCCATCAGCGTGCCGAAATCGCCGGTCAGCTCCGGCCGGATCATCGCGACCTCGCCGACCAGCACCTCGCCGCTGGCGCCGTCGATGGTGACGATCTCGCCCCGGCGGATCACCCGGCCGTTCGCGGTCATCGTGCCGGCGACCGGGTCGATGCGCAGCGCGCCGACGCCGGAGACGCATGGCCGCCCCATGCCGCGCGCCACCACGGCGGCGTGACTGGGCATGCCGCCGCGGCTGGTGACGATGCCCTCGGCGGCGTGCATGCCGTGGATGTCCTCCGGGCTCGTCTCGGCGCGGCACAGGATCACCGGGCGGCCGTCATTGGCGCGGGCCACCGCCTCGTCGGCGGTGAAC
>JBDZUN010000317.1:0-3238 GCA_040255145.1 Hyphomicrobiales bacterium
CTCGTCCGCCGCGATGGCCGGGCGGCCGGCCGGGGCGAAGCGCCGGCGCGCCGCCTCGCCCGGATTGCGCAGGCGGGACAGCGCGCGTACCGCGGCCCCGGCCAGCGGCGCCGGCAGATGCGCGTGCTTATGCAGGTTATCATGAAGGCGAAAGGCGCCGCGCAGGCTGGGTGTATCGGTGTAAGGCAGCGTCGGTCTCCTGGCGCGGCAGGTCTCGGGCGGACGATCATGGACGACGGGGGCGGAATGGCAAGATCGGAAGGGCGTGGCGCGACGACGCTCGCGACTATCGGCTATGAACGGCAGACGCTGGACGCGGTGATCGATACGCTGAAACGCGCCGGCGTCGAAATCCTGATCGACGTGCGCGCGGTCGCGTCCTCCCGCCGTGCTGGCTTTTCCAAGTCGCTGCTGGCCGGCTCGCTGGCCGAAGCAGGCATCGACTATGTGCATCTGCGCCAGCTCGGCACGCCCAAGGCGGGGCGCCAGGCGGCGCGCGCCGGCCGTATCGCCGAGATGCACGAAATCTACGAGGGCCAGCTGCGCGAACCCGCCGCGCAGCTCGAACTGGCCCAAGCCGGCGAGATCGCGGGCGCGCGCAAGGCGGTCCTGCTGTGCTTCGAGGCCGACGCCGCCCATTGCCACCGCCGCATCGTGGCCGACCGCCTGCGCGGGCTACACGGTTTTACGATCGAGGATTTGTAATAAGCCCGGACTGCCCAGCCGCGAATTCATTGACTCTTCATGCAGTCAGTACAAGCTTTGGTGCCATGTCGAGCCAACCGATCAAGCTAAACGATATCCTGCGCCGGGCCGCCGCGCTGCCGATGCCGCTCGCGGATGGCTCAGCAAGTTCTGAGAAAGTTTCGCTTTCCTACACGGTCTCGATCGCTAAGGGTTATGAAATCCTCGGCCAGTTAGAGGCGTTCGCACAAATCCTCCGCGCGAGTACGTCTCAAGATACTGGCACACTATTCGGTATGCTAATTGCGCCCGGTGGTTTGGAGAATCGTCTTCGTGGAATTGAGGAAGCGCAGGACCTTTTACGCTCACTGGAGTCTCCTATTGAAGTGTTGAGCAAGGTTGCGTCGATAGCACCTTCCTCGTTTAGGGTCCTTCTCCAAGATTTGGCGAGTAGATTTTCGACTGCGGCAGCGGACACCCGGTACTACCTCAATGAGGAAAGTCACCGCCTTACGGCATACGCGCCAGCTGGTCGGGAGCGGCTCTTTTCCGCCCGGCCAAGCCCGATGACGGACGAAGAGACTGAGGCGTTTCACGAGGATGTGTTCAAGCGCACGAGTAAAATCCTCGACGCCCTGGCCGAATGACCGAGCCGGTTTGGCTTTCGGTTGCGAAGGCCATCGATATCAATAAGCGACAGGTCGCCCGGACGGGTGAAGATCACCTTGTCCGCGACCTCACCTTGCTGCTCGGCATCGCTCAGAACCGTCCCTTCCTTCAAGGAAACAAGCGCACGGGTTTCCACGCGGCGCTGCAGTTCCTGCGCCGGAATGGCTATGTCTGGGCGGGGCCGAACGACCGCGCCATCGCCGATTCCATCGTCGCGACAATCACCGGCGACCTTACCGAAGACCGGCTTTTCGAGACGCTGCGGCCCTGCATCCGACCGCTCTGATACCGCCTTCCCCGATTGGTTCGGCTCTTGACTTTTTTGCCTCAAGGTATGAACGTTCGTTCAGTGAATTTTAATGGGAGGAAGCCATGGCACGCTACGACGTGGTGATCAAGAACGGCATGATCGTCGACGGGACGCAGATTCCGCGCTATGTCGGCGACATCGGGATCAAGGACGGCGTCATCCAGACGATCGGCTTTGTCGACGCCGGTGATGGCGACAAGGTGATCGACGCCGACGGCCTGATCGTCGCGCCGGGCTATATCGACCTGCACACCCATTACGACGCCCAGCTGTTCTGGGATCCGGCGCTCAGCATTTCGAGCTGGCACGGCATCACCTCGGTGGTGATCGGCAATTGCGGCTTCGGCTTCGCGCCGGTGAAGCCGAATATGCGCGAGCGCTCGATGCTGTCGATGACGCGGGTCGAGGCGATCCCGTATGCCTCGATGAAGGAAGGCATGCCGTGGAACTGGGAGACGTTCCCGGAATATCTCGACGCGGTGGAGCGGACGCCGAAGGGTGTCAACATCCTGCCCTACATGCCGACCGGGCCGCTGATGATCTATGCCATGGGCCTGGAGCGGGCAAAGGCCGGCGAGAAGCCGACCAAGGACGAGACGGCGCTGATGTGCCACCTGATGGAGGAGGCGCTGGACGCCGGCGCCTGCGGCTGGTCGGCACAGCGCCTGCATCCGGACGGGCCGGCGGCCGCGCAGAACGATTATGACGGCAGCCCGATGGTCACCGACCTGATGCACGACGAGACGGCGTATGCCTTCGCCGACGTGCTGGGCCGGCGCAACGACGGCTTCATGGAAATGACGCTGACCACCAACGACGTCAAAAAGGACCGGGCCCATATCGAGGAAATCGCCCACCGCTCGCGCCGGCCGCTGATCCACAACACGGTCCAGATCTTCGACAACCGGCCGCACGTCCATCGCAAGATCCTGGAATGGCTGAACGGCTGCCACGAGCGCGGCAACCGCGTCTACGGCCAGGGCGTCACGACGGATGCCGGGCTGACCTTCAGCTTCGACGAGTGGAACCTGTTCGACGAATCGCCGGCCTGGCGCGAAGCCACCGTCGGCACGCCGGAAGAGCGGATGAAGAAGCTCGCCGATCCGAAGCGGCGCGCGGCGATGAAAGAGCAGACGATCAAGATCGTGATCGGCTCGATCGAGAGCATCGTCGTCGTCGGTCCGAAGAGCGCTGAAAACCAGCAATGGCTCGACCATCGCATCGACCTGGTGGCCGAGAAGACCGGCAAGCATCCGATCGACGCCATGCTCGACATCGCGATCGCCGATAATCTCAAGACCGAGTTCTTCGCCGCCCCGCCAGGCACCCGTACCGACCTGCTGGCCGAGGTCGTGCAGAACCCGTACACGCTGTTCGGCGTGTCGGATGGCGGCGCGCATACCCGCTTCCTGACCGCCGGCCGTTTCCCGACCGAGGCGATCACGCGGCTGGTGCGCGAGCACAACCTGATTTCGCTGGAGCACGCGCACTACCGGCTGTCGGCGCTGCCGGCCATGCTGGCGGGCTTCCCCGACCGCGGCGTGATCAAGAAGGGCGCCCCGGCCGACATCGTGA
>JBDZUN010000043.1:0-1356 GCA_040255145.1 Hyphomicrobiales bacterium
TCGGCCATGCCGACATCTCCACCACCCAGATCTACACCCACGTGCTGGAGGAACGCCTGAAGCAGGTGGTGGTCCGGCACCACCCACTGGCGCACCCGCGCCCCGCCGCCGGAGACGAAACATGACCCTCACATCGCCGCACATCGCGGCGCCGACCGAGCGGACGCGCGTGCGCCGCCTGCCGAAGCGCGGCCATTACGACAGGGAGACGCTGTACGCAGTGCTCGATGCCGCGCGCTGGTGCCATGTCGGCTACGTCATCGACGGCGCGCCCCATGTTACGCCGACCCTGCACTGGCGCGACGGCGACAACATCTACTGGCACGGCTCGGCGGCCAGCCGGATGCTGCGCAAGTCGGAGGGCCAGCCGGTCTGCCTGACCGCCTCGCTGCTGGACGGCTATGTCCTGGCGCGCTCGGCCTTCAACCATTCGGTCAATTACCGCGCCGCCATGCTGTTCGGGACAGCGCGCAAGGTCACGGCGGCCGACGAGAAGCGCGCACAGCTCCGGCTGTTCGTCGAGGGCCTGTTCCCCAGCCGGTGGGATACGCTCCGCCCGATGACCGCGCAGGAGTTGAAGGCGACCACCGTGCTGACCATGCCGATCGACGAGGCCTCGGCCAAGATCCGCACCGGGCCGCCCGGCGACGCCAACGAGGCCGACGTGCCGGTCTGGGCCGGCATCCTGCCGATCGCGGCACGCCCCGGCACGCCGGTCCCCGCGCCTGAGCTGCCGGCCGGCACCGCGCTGCCCGCCTATCTGCGCGCGCTATTGGACGAACGCCCATCCGATTGACCCGCGTCCGGGCCGCTCGTAATACCAAGGCTCGTTGATCGGCACCGATCAACGAGCGCCTCAAGCGCCGGCGCTCGCCTCCGCTCGCTTGGCTTTCCTCGCATTAGCTCGGGCGCGCGGTCGCGCTTGCCAAAACCCGATGAGCTGAACGCATCGGGTTTTGGTATAAGGTCCGCGCCTGCCCCCACCTCGGAGACCCGTCATGAGCTTCAAGACCGTCGAACCGGCCCCCACCCGCATCAACCGCTCGGAACTGGCGGTGCCTGGCTCCAAGCCGGATCTGTTCGCCAAGGCGATCAAGGGGCCGGCCGACGTCGTGTTCCTCGACCTGGAAGACGCGGTCGCGCCGCACGAAAAGGCGCAGGCGCGCAAGAACATCATCGCCGGACTGAACGACCTCGACTGGGGCGACAAGACCGTCTCGGTGCGGATCAACGGCCTGGACACGCCGTATTGCTATCGCGACCTGGTCGACGTGATCGAACAGGGTGGCGAACGGCTCGACCTGATCATGATCCCGAAGGTCGGGACGGCGGCGGACGTCTATGCGATCGACATGC